>NZ_AP025285.1:1010308-1340617 GCF_023168405.1 Leptogranulimonas caecicola
ATGTCTTTGGGAAAGTAATCGATAAGGGTGTAAGGAGGCTGTCCCGGAGCGCGGCCGTCCAGATGGCGCGAGTAGTTCTCGATGCCATTGCAAAAGCCCATGGTCTCAAGCATCTCAAGATCGTAGTCGGTGCGCTGAGCCAAGCGCTGGGCCTCCAGCAGCTTGTCGGCGCTCTTGAGCTCTGCCACACGGGCTTCCAGCTCATCGGAGATGGTCTTCAAGGCATTGTTGATCTTGGGGCGCTCGGTGACATAGTGGGAGGCAGGCCAAATGGGCACGGCATCTAGCTCGCGGATGACCTCGCCGGTAAGCTCGTCGATCTCTGCGATGAGCTCCACTTCATCGCCAAAGAACTCGATGCGAAGGGGATGCTCGGCATAGGGCGGAAAGACATCCACCGTGTCGCCACGCACGCGAAACATGCCGCGGGCCAGATCCAAGTCATTGCGGTCGTACTGCACGTTGAGCAGCTCGCGAATAAAATCGTCGCGCTCCAATGGCTCGTCTTTGGTGACGTTGGGGGCCAGGCCTGCGTAATCTTCTGGGGAGCCGATGCCGTAGATGCAGCTCACCGAGGCCACCACAATGGTATCCCGGCGAGACAGCAGGTTGGCAGTGGCCTGATGGCGAAGCTTCTCCACCTCCTCGTTGATGGAGGCGTCTTTCTCGATATAGGTGTCGCTCTGGGGAACATAGGCCTCAGGCTGATAATAGTCGTAGTAAGACACAAAGTAGACCACTGCGTTGTCTGGGAACATCTCCCGCATCTCTGCGGCCACCTGGGCGGCCAGCGTCTTATTAGGCTCCAAAATGAGCGCCGGCCTGTTCACCGCTTCGATGGTCTTTGCCATGGTATAGGTCTTGCCAGAACCCGTCACGCCCATCAAGGTTTGATAGCGCAGGCCCTCGTCAAGGCCCGCTTTAAGCTTGGCGATGGCTTGCGGTTGGTCGCCGGCCGGCTCATAGGGCATCACTACTTTGAATTGGGAATCGTCCTGCTCGCGCCCAAAGCGGCGCAGCTGGGCGCCTACCTGATGAGCGGGATCAAACGATGAGGCTGCGCCTTGGGCAGAGGTCTCTTGTGCCACAGGATCGCTCCTAAAAAAACTGGCTTCCTATATCTGTAATGCCTTAACTTCCCTCGCGTGGCAGGGCTTTTAAGGCTGGCTGCCGTCATCTTGAAGCCCTTGAGGATAGAGCTCCCTATAATGGTCTAAGGCAGACTGCACCTTTTCCAGATAGATGCGTGTCTCTGGATACTGGATGGCATCCGAGAAGCTGTCGCCCTCCCCTTCCCAACCTGAGACGGCGTTGGGGCCCGCATTGTAAGAGGCAATGGCGCGCTCCTCAGAGCCGGTGGCCTTCATGAGCGATGCCAGATAGGCGGTGCCATAGGCGATATTGGTCTCGGGATCCATGAGGTCTGTGGGATCGTAACGAGAGCTATCCACATAGCCTCTACGTGCCAGATCGCGTGCAGTCTCGGGCATCACTTGCATAAGTCCTTGAGCCCCCACCGAACTCTCAGCATTGGGCACCCAATTGGACTCCGCCTTGATCACCGATGCCACCAGCGTAGGATCGATGCCGTAGCGCTCGGCCTGGGCCGTGATTTGCTGGGCATAATGCACAGGATAGAGCCAGTGGCGAAGTGTGGCACCCGAGAGATGGCTTAGCGCCACAGAGGCCACCGCCATCACCACAAGACAGAGGATGGGCAGAGTGCGGAACCAGCGCCAAAAGCGGAGCCTCTTGGCAGCCAAAGGCTCTCGTTGCCGAGAAACGCTTCCCTTCGCGATCCCATAGCCCTCATAGGCGCTGGCACTCTTAGGCGGCCTGCCAAAAGGGCCGTGCGCGCTGGTTTGGGATGCGTGTTGGCCAAAGGCGTCGCGGTTGTCCAGAGCATTGCGCGCCACCTCTGCTCGAGCAACATCCACCGCTGGGGACGCCTGATGAGAGACTGGCGTTGACGGATCTACGTGAGGGCGGCCATGAGATGAAGCCCCATAGCCCATGAGGGAAGTGTCCACTACCGTGGCATCGGTTGGAGCGGGAGGGCTTCCCGCGTTGATCATAGAGGTAGCGTCCAAGGTTTCCGGCGCGCGTACCAGCTGGGTGGCATCGGCGTCGGCAAGAACAGTTGGCTGCTCTGACATCATTTGAGTGGTGTCAGCGTTCTCTTGCGGGTGAGATGGCGGCGCCTCTCGGCGAGGAAGGTCCTCCCAGCCGTCCACCTCTTTTGAGAGATAGGGGTTTTCGCCTTGAGGAGTCCAAGGGTGGGTAGTGTGTGGCTGATCGCTCATCCCTGAGACTCCTCCTTTTCTGCATCTATTCTTTCGCAAGAAATTGTAACCTCTCCCCCATGAGATGCCTCAGGAAGGCAGGCATCACAGGATGATTCTTGAGGCTTTGTAAGCTTTGCTGTGTGCGCATCCTCCTGAAGCCAGTGCTCGTACCACTGGGTTACTCGAGATTCCAGTTGGGCTGCGGTGCCATCGTTTTCGATGATGTCTGTGGCCGCAGAGGCGCACCACTCGTCTGTGGGCTGATGGGCGATTCGCTCATCGAAGTCCTTGGGATCCATGCCGCGGGCCTGAGCCAGATGGCGACGGCGTTCAAGAGGCGTACGCACATAGACGATGGCGTCGGCCAGTGGCATGAGGTCCTGAAGCCTGTCTGGCAGCGGCACCTCCACCACCATGACGTCAGGTCCTGGGACCGAGCAGCTCACTGGCGTCAAAAGATCGGCCAAATGGGCTTTGATATAGGGCATTTCGATGGATTCCAGGCGCTGGGTGTCCTCTGAGCTGCCAAAGGCACAGCGAGCCAGTGCCGCCCGGTTGATGGAGGGCGCGTAGTCTTGTGAGCCCTCTCCTCTCCAGGAGGCAGGATCATCCAAAATTTGCGAGCCAAAAGCCTCTACCAGCTCTGCCACACAATCGGGCTCTCTGGAGAGCACCGCGCGAGAGACCTGGTCCAAGTCAATGCGCTCTGCCCCCAAAGCAGCCAATGTGGCGCCTGCCAGTGATTTTCCAGAGGCCGTTCCGCCTATTAAGAATAGAACTCTCATCTAAGCCTTGCCTTCGAAGGTGGTATGACAGCGGCGGCAACGCACCCGCACCTTGCCTTTGCCGCGAGGCACGCGGGCTTTCTGGCCGCAGGAAGGGCAGGTGAGATAGGCATAGGCCCTGTGGTCCTTGAAGGTAGCCACCGGAGCCGACACCCAGGGGCGCAAAGGCCCCAGCTTGCTCATGAAGGCCTCGTTTTCCCGCGCCCGCGCCGCCACATCTTTAGAGGCAATACGGTACCAGGCGTAGCCAATAAGCACGAGGGCAATCAACGAGATCCACCAATGCGGCCAAATCACGTAGATCACGATGAGGATCAGCGCCGTGTTGGAGCAAAGCCGCGCAATGTCGTCTGTGCCGTTGCGCCCCGCCATCCACTGAGTAAGCCTGTCTTGCCAAGAACCGTTCGCCATGAGCCCTCCTTGCATCATCTGTTGTTCTCAAGGGTTCATGCCCAACTCACCAGAAAGACTAGCAGCGCTCGCGGCTCCCTCATAAAAAGACGAGCCTTTGGCTTTTAAGCCTCTAGCTCGTCCTTTGCACTTGCTCGTCTTTCCTGCCGAGAAACCCCTGCCTTCCAGGCCTCACCATCCAAGCGAGCCTTGAAAACTCTTAGAGGCTAGCAGGACATGATAAAGGCCTCGGTGACCTTCTGGAGCTTCTCCATGGCATCGATATGGGTGATCTCGCGGCCGTGACTGTTGCGCGTCAAGGGACCCATGGCCGCCGCAGCCACATTGTTGGATGCGATGGTCGATCCCATGGCGTCAGTGGAATACCTCAGGCATGCCTGGACCTCAGGACGCTCGCCCAAGGCCGTCACGCCTGCGTGGATGAGCGCATTGGTGAGATCCCAGTCATAGGGACCATGATAGTCATCTGCGATAACCGCCACGTCATGCTCGGTACCCGGGTAGTCCGGGCCCATAAGGGCGATGTCCAGGGATATGTAGCTCTCGACGTCATCAGGCAGGTAGGTGCCCCCAAAGCCCACCTCCTCGTAATAGGGGAACGCGAAGAGGATGTCGCAGGCAGGAACGACGGGTTTCTCGGCAAGCCATTTGAGAACCCCCAAGAGCACTGCGACACATGCTTTGTCGTCTATGAAGCGGCTTAGGATGAAGCCGTTGTCGTGAATCTCCAGATGGGGGTCGAAGGCCACCACGGCGCCGGGTGTGATGTCTAGGGCACGCGCCTCGTCGGCGTTGGTGACGTCTTCCAACAGGTGGACACGGATGGTCTCATCATCGCGCTTGCGCTCCTTGGCGTCTGCCCAGGCGTGGACCGAATGGTGGTCAAGCTCGATGACGCCTTGCACCATGGTATCGAAGCGCGTGTAGACGCGGCAGCTCACGCCCTCCAAAGCGGCGTAGTTGAGCCCGCCCAGCTGACGCACGCGCAGGGTGCCGTCATCCTCGATGCCGGAGATGGCCATGCCGATGGTATCCAGATGCGCTCCCAAGCATACGGTGCGGGAGCGGTCCTTGCCTGCCACTCGCACATAGAAGGTATGTTTGCGGTCATGGAAGCCATGATATCCCATGGCTTCCACCAGCTCCTCCATCACCGGCTGCATGAGCTTGTAGTAGCCCACCGGCGAGTCGCAGGCGATGAGCTTGGCCATAGTCTCAAGCAGATAGTCTTTGTCGGCTTCAAAAATCACAGCGGATCCCCCATCTCTCACTAGCCGGGTCTTCATCTAACCCAAAGCCTTTTTACAAAGCCTGTTGTGCAAAACGCCTGCCCAGTGCCTCCAGCACGTCCACCATGGCGCAAAGATCGTGCACCGGCACAAACTCCAGCGGGCCATGGGCATTGTAATAACCGCTGGATATATTGGGGCAAGGAAGGCCCCTGAAGGTGAGCTGCGAGCCATCGGTACCGCCGCGCATGGCGATGACATGAGGTGTCACCCCGCAGTCCTCATAGGCTTGAAGCATCACGTCTACAAGCTCAGGGGTCTTCTCGATCTCTTCTCCCATATTGCGGTAGACATCCTCGAAGGCAAGCTTGAGGGTGCCTTCTCCAAAGAGCTCGTCGATATAGGCGGCTGCTGCCTCCATCTGATGCTTTCTCTTCTCAAACTTGGCCGGGTCATGGTCGCGCACCCCATAGGTCGCCTGGGCTTGCTCGACATTCCCCTGGCAAGAGACCAGCAAGAAGAAGCCCTCGCGCCCCTCGGTATACTCTGGGCGCTCAGGAGCGGGCAAAAGCCTATGAAACGCCATGAGCACCTCCAGAGCGTTCACCAGGCGGCCCTTGGCCGTTCCCGGATGCACCGAGCACCCGGTCGCAGTCACTGTAGCCGTAGCCGCATTGAATGTCTCGTATGCGCATTCTCCAAGCGGACCTGCGTCCAGAGTATAGCCATAGGCAGCCCCGAAGGAATCCAAGTCAAGAAGGGCTGCGCCATGGCCGATCTCCTCATCGGGCACAAACGCCACCGCCAACGGCGGATGCGGAATGTCTGGATGCTCCTTGAGCCTCTCCAGATACCCAAAGATCTCAGCGACGCCTGCTTTGTCGTCGCCTCCTAGAAGGGAGGTGCCGTCGCTGGTGACGATCTCCTGGCCGACAAACGCCTCCAACTCCGGGTTGAACTCAGATGTGAGCTGGATTTTCTTGCCTTCCTGCTTGCAGAGCACCAAAGGCTTTCCCTCATAGAGGCGCAACTGAGGATGGACCGGATCGCCTTTAGCTTGCCAGGCGGTGTCCAGATGGGCGATCAGGCCCAGGCAAGGGGCCTGCTCAAGGCCAAGGCTCGAGGGCCAGTGGGCGATGACGTAGGCGTGGTCGTCCCGACACACATCAAGCGCGCCTAGTGCCAAAAGGTCTTCTTCGAGCACCTGGGCCATGATGTGCTGGGAGGAAGTCGAGGGCACCTTGTCTGAGGAAGCGGGATTTGATTGCGATGGAATAGCGCAATACCGCATAAAACGCTCTGTTATGTCCTCAGCCATAAAGGCGCGCCCCTTTCGAAGAAGGTTACAGCTCCAAATATCATTATGGTCGCCTTGAGCTGAACGGTCGCTGACTCCCCCACTTTGTCACCTCGATGAAATGAGCGTTTCTTATGAGTTGCATCATTGACTTGTAATTGGAAGCTCCCTAAAAAGAATAAAAATCCTTCAATGAGGTAGGTTTATAGGGATCCCTGTTGACTGTTAACGGCACGAAAGAGCGGCAGATCGGATCGTGCCTCAGATCAATGGACCACTGTGGCTTTGAAAGGAGCCTTATGTCTCTTACTACTACTCGTCGAGGCTTCATCAAGGGCGGCGCCGGTCTCTCGTTGGCTGCGGCAGCCAGTCTTTATATGGCTGGATGCTCCGGCCCCGCAGGCGAAGGCAAGGTGCTTCGCTATGGCTGCGCCAATCCCAAGGTGTCGCTGGACTTGCAAACCAACACTTCCAATGAGATTGGCGTGGCAGAGTCCATCTGCGAGCCCCTCATTCGCTTCAACGAGAAGCTCGAGATGGAGCCGGTGTTGCTCACCAAGATGCCGGAAATCTCTGCGGATGGCCTCACCTATACCTTTGAGCTCAAAGACAAGCTTCCGGTCCATGATGGCTCCAACCTCACCGCCAATGACGTGAAGTTCACCTTCACCCGCATGTTCTTGCCTTCTACCAAAAACCCCTCCACCAACGTCTATGACACCATCGTGGGCGCCAAAGACGTCATGGATGGCAAGACGGAGGAGCTTGCGGGCCTTACCGTCCAAGACGACACCCACTTCACCATAGTGCTGGAGAGCGTCCAGGCGATCTTCCTGCCCATGCTCACCGAGTTTTACGCCCTCATCTACCCCGAGGCCGCCTGCAAAGCCGCCGGCGACTCCTGGGGGACCGGCACCAATTTTGTGGGCACCGGCCCCTTCAAGCTCACTGCCGAGAGTCCTACAGGCCTCACCTTGGAGACCTTCGCCGACTACCACGGCGGCCCTGCCAAGATCGACGGTATCGAAGTGAGCTATGTAGACGATCCCAACACTTTGGTAATGAACTACAAAGCCGGACAGATCGATCTGTGCAACCTCGCCCCTTCCCTCTACGACCAGTATGTAGACGACGAGGAAGTGGCTGGCTCCATCGTGGCCTACACCCCTGCCAGCACTCGCTTTGTGAACCTCAACCTTCATGAGGACATGTTTAAGGATCCTCGCGTTCGACAGGCCCTCTCCTTGGCCATCAATCGCGACGAATTGGTAAACACCGTGCTCCAAGGCGCCTCCACTGCCTGCTCGCAGTTTTGCGCGCCTGGCGAGGAGGGCCATGACGACTCGCTTGAGACCCTTGCCTTCGATCCCGATAAGGCCAAAGCGTTGCTAGCTGATGCCGGCGTGTCAAACCTGGCCTTTGACTTTCCTGTACGCTCTCGCGACGAAGTGGTGGCCACTGCCCTGCAGGAGTATTGGCGAAACATTGGCGTCACCGCCAACATATCCATCATGGATGACGGCATGTGGGTTGACCAGCGCGCTGCCGGCGCCCTCCCCTGCACCCTCATCACTTGGACTACCCTCTGCTGGATTGGCGCCGAGCACATGCGCTCGTTCTTCTACTCATCCAAGGCTTCCCAGCGAAGCTCGTTCTACGATTCTCCCACCTTTGATTCGCTGGTGGATGAGGCTGAGGCCACCATGGACGCCGCCAAGCGCACCGATCTTACGCTGCAGGCAGACAACCAGTTGGTAAACGTCGACTTTGGCACCATTCCTGTGGACTGGCCTCAGACCCCTTATCTTAAAGATGAGGACTTCTCTGGCATCTACCGCGTCTACGACTTCAAGTTCACCAATCAGCTGGCCTAGAAGTCCAGCTCCACTACCCAGATACAGCTACAGGGGCCTTTCCTTTGAGGGAAAAGGCCCCTGTTTTTATGGATGGGTTTCTCGGCAAGCCTCATGGGTGCTTCTGAAGAAGCTTGAGGACAATGTCTTAGAGCTGGGCGGCCTCTGCAGAGTTGATGGCCACGGGTTCCTTTTGGTCGGGGGCAAGGCCCTTGTCGAAGAGGTGGCAGGCGACAATATGGCCGGGCTCGGCCTCGAGCTCTTGGGGCTCTTGGGTGAGGCATACCTTCATGCACTGAGGACAGCGGGTATGGAAGCAGCAGCCCTTAGGAGGATTGGCAGGGCTTGGCACGTCACCCTGAAGGATGCGCTTATCTTGGATGCGACCAGGTCCGATTTTGGGAACCACGTCGAGGAGCGCCTGGGTATAGGGATGGAGCGGTTTTGCAAAAAGCTGGTCTTTGGAGGCCTTTTCCATCATATGGCCCAGATACATGACCATGACGTTGTCGGAGATGTGCTTTACCACCGAGAGATCATGGGAGATGAAGATGTAAGCCAAGCCCAGGCGGTCTTGGAGCTCCTCAAGCAAGTTGATAACTTTGGCTTGGACGGAGACGTCCAAGGCTGAGACAGGCTCGTCGCAGATGACGATCTCGGGCTCTAGGACAATGGCACGGGCAATGCCGATGCGCTGGCGCTGGCCGCCAGAAAACTCGTGGGGATAGCGGGAGCGATAGGAAAGGTCGAGGCCCACCGCCTCCATGATCTCGTCCACGCGGCGGTTCCGCTCCTCTTTGGTCTTGTAGGTCTTGGCGATGTCGATGGGCTCGGCAATGATGTCTGCCACCGTCATGCGAGGATTCAAAGAGCTATAGGGGTCCTGGAAGATGAGCTTGAGCTTTTTGCGAGCTTCTGTGAGCTCATTGCCTTTAAGCTGGGTGAACTCCTGGCCATCCAGCATCACAGAGCCAGAGGTGGGCTCGGTGAGACGCAAGACGCACTTGCCGCAAGTGGATTTGCCGCAGCCGGATTCGCCCACAATGGCGAAGGTCTCGCCACGATGAACGTCGAAGGAAACGTTTTCCAATGCGTGGACTACAGACTCAGAAGTGCCAAAGACGCCCTTCTTGATGGGATAGTGCTTGGTCAAGCCGCGCACTTTTAGAACTATGTCTTTCTCGTCAAAGGAAGCCATGGCTTTTTACGCCTCCTTCCAGGCATCGGTATACATCCAACAAGCTACCTGGTGGTTCTCGTCGCCCTCAACCGGAGTGAAGCGGGGGCACTGTTTGGTGCAGATGCCTTTGGCATGAGGGCAGCGAGGATGGAAGAGACATCCCGAAGGAAGGTCTGAGAGCATAGGCACATTGCCAGGTATGGCATAGAGCTCGCCACTAGAGGACTCCATAGAGGGAATGGAGTCGATGAGGCCTTGGGTATAGGGATGCGCCGGATGCTTGAAGAGCACTGGGGAACGGGTGTATTCCACTTGGCGGCCTGCATACATGACCAAAACCCAATCAGCCATCTCGGAGACTACACCCATGTCATGGGTGATGAGCATGACGGCAGTGTTTGTCTCCTCGCGCATCTTGTCGATGAGCTGGAGCACCTGGGCCTGAATGGTGACGTCCAAAGCGGTGGTGGGCTCGTCGCAGATGAGCATGGCAGGGCTGCAAGCGAGAGCCATAGCGATCATGATGCGCTGGCGCATGCCGCCAGAGAGCTCAAAGGGATAGCTGTGGGCGACCTTCTCGGGAGCAGGAATGCCCACGAATTTGATCATCTCAAGAGCGCGCTCATCAGCCTCTTGCTTGGACATCTCCTTGTTGTGCACCAGGAGTCCCTCGGCGATCTGCTTGCCACAGAGCATCACGGGGTTAAGCGAGGTCATAGGCTCTTGGAAGATCATGGAGATGGCGTTGCCGCGATAGCTGCGCATCTGCTCTTCGCTGAGCTGCACCAAGTCAGTGCCCTCAAAGCGTATGGCGCCGCCCACGATCTTTGCAGGAGGCTTGGGAATGAGATTCATGATGGAGAGGGCGGTCATGGATTTGCCGCAACCAGACTCCCCCACCACGGCTAACGTCTCTCCACGGCGCATCACAAAGGAGAGGTTCTGGATGCAGGGAAGCTCGCCTGCATCGGTGAAAAGAGTGACGCAGAGGTCATTCACCTCTAAGAGGTTCTCGCCCTGCGCGCCTCGCAAAGTGCTTTCTGCCACAGATCCTCCCTCCTTAGGAACGCAGCTTGGGGTCAAGGGCGTCACGCATGGCGTCGCCCAACAGATTGAAAGCCATTACCGTGATGATGATGGCAATACCAGGAATCACAGAGAAATAGGTAGAACTTTGAATATAAGGCTGAGAAGCGCTAATCATCTGACCCCAGCTGGACATGGGAGGCTGCACGCCCAAACCCAGGAAGGAAAGGGATGCCTCGCTCATAATGGCACCGGGAATGCCCAAGGTAGCCATAACGATGATGGTTGAAACGCAGTTGGGCAGCAGATGGCGCATGATAATACGCAGAGGCTTTCCTCCAGAGATGATGCACGCCTGGATATACTCTGACCCCTTGAGGCGCTTAACGTCTCCACGCACCAATCGTGCCATAGAAGTCCAGCCCAAAAGCCCCAGTGCTACATAGAGGTTGGCAAGGCCCGGGCCCATAACGAACATGACAATAATGGCGAAGAGCAGGAAGGGGAAGCTGGAAAAGACTTGGATGATAAAGGAGATCACCGAGTCGACTTTGCCACCAAAGTAACCTGCAGCCACACCGGCGAAGAAGCCGATGGCCAATGCCAGAAGCTGAGAGACCACGCCTACAGAAAGAGATACGCGGCATCCGTAGATCACACGGGAGAACAGATCGCGCCCGTAATTGTCGGTGCCAAACCAGTGCTCCGCCGAGGGCGGCTGCAACATGGCTTGGAGGTTTTGGGTGTCTGGATCATAGGGTGCCAGAAGCGGGGCGCAGAGGGCAATGAGCACCAGCAGGCATACCACCACGAGGCATACCATGCCCAGCTTGTCCTTACGGAAGATATTCCAGGAGACGGCCCAGTAGTTTTGAGCGACTTTCTTCTTTTTGCCGTGGGCCTCTGCCTTGAGAGAGGCGTCTAGGTTTTGGCGCGAGATTTCTGCGGAAAGCTTCTCGGCTTTTTGACGCTTGGTCTCAGGCACCCGATCGATATCGGGGTTAGCGTCATCAAGCATCTCAGGATAGCTTTCGCTATTGATGGGATTGGTCTCAGAGTTATAGCCATCGAACGAGCTGGGGGGCACGGCGACACCGTTATCCTCTAGCACTTCTTTATCTATGGCCTCTTCGAACTTCTTTGGATCATTGACGCTCATCAGTTTGCTCCCTCCTCTCCCAGACGAATGCGGGGATCGACCACGGCATAGAGCACGTCTACTACGAAATAGACCACCACGCAGATAAGGGCGATGTACATCACGCCGCCCTGAATGAGAGGAAGGTCGCGAGCATTGATGGCATCCAGCATCATCTTGCCCATGCCCGGCATCGAGAAGATAGACTCGATGAGTATAGAGCCAGTGAAGATATCGCCGAGCTGGGTGCCGGCAATGGTAATGATGGGAATCAATGCGTTGCGCATGGCATGGCGGATCACGATGACCCAGTAGGCCAGACCTTTGGCCTCCGCCGTCCTCATGAAGTCTTGGGAGAGCACCTCCAGCATGGAGGTGCGGGTCACGCGAGCGATGGATGCCGCATAGCGCACTCCCAATGCCACTGTGGGTAGCACAAAGTAGACAGGCGTTTTGATGCCTGAGAGCGGGAACAGGTGTAGATGCAGGGCAAAGATGATCTGCAAAATGATGGCCACCCAAAACACCGGCGCCGAGATGCCAAAGATGGAAAGGCTCATGAGGGTTTTATCCACCCAGGTACCGCGTTTGGCAGCAGACACCACGCCTATAATGAGGCCCAACACAAGGGCGAACACATAGGCAGCAAGTGCCAGGGCTGCCGTCACTTGGAAAGCCTGGCCCATAAGCATGCCCACAGGTTTGCGCTGGGTATAGGAGCTTCCAAAATCTCCGGTGAGCATTCCTCCAAGCCAGGAGAAGTACTGCTCCACTACGGGACGATCAAGACCCATATTATGACGTACAGTCTCGATGGTAGCCTCGTCCGCCATATCGCCCATCATGATGCGCACTGGGTCGCCAGGCACAATGTTGAGCATAAAGAAGGTAATGGCGGAGATGCACAGGATAATGCCAATGGCCTGCAGCAGGCGCTTGACCAAGTAATCCCGCATGGTTCTCCTTCCCCCATGGAAAACAAGCCGGGCGCCGAAACCTGTGGGATCGGCACCCGGCCTGCAACGTTGGAGCTCAGACCTCAGCCCTTATCATTTTGGCCTTACTGCTCAGCATCCATATCGATATCACGGAAGTGATAGATCAGATTACCAAGCTTAGCATTCTTTACATTGGGTTTGGTCACAAACATGAGCTGCGGGTAGAACAGCGGCAAGCAAGCGTAATCGGTACGAGACATGATGTTGTCAGCCTCGCGATAGAGCTCTGCGCGGTGCTCCTCGTCAGCAGAGCGACGAGCCTCATCCATGAGTGCGTCAAACTCTGGATTGTTGTAGAAGCTGCCCTTGCCAGAAGCATTGGAGCTGTGGAAGTAGGTGTACATCTGGTTGTCGGCATCGGCATAGAGGGGATACCACGCCAGAGCGGTGACCTCATACTCGCCGGCCACCCAGTCGCTGGCCCACACGCCGTTGTCCACCGTCTGAACGTCCATGTCGATGCCTACCTCTTTGAGATAGTTCTGGACAGCCACCATGATGGACTCGTACTGGCCGGTGCGCACGACGCAGGAGAGCTTGACATTGGAGGCACCGGCCTCAGCCAGCAATGCCTTGGCCTTATCGGGGTCATAGGGGAACGCCTCGGCAGAGGAATCAAAGCCGGGCACGCCCTGGTTAAGGAAGCCAGAGGCAGGTACGCCGGCACCGGAGAGCATGTTGTCGATGATGGCCTGACGGTCGATGGCCAAGCTCATGGCCTGACGCACGCGCACATCCTGGAGAGCAGGGGTATTGAGGTTGAGGTTTACAAACCAAGTGCCTAATCCGGTGGAATAATTGATGCAATCCTTCACATCGGGGTCCTGCTGATAAGTAGGCAGAAGGTCGATGGTGAGATCGCACATGTCGATGTCACCGTTCTTGAACTTCATGAGCTTGGTGTTGTTGTCATCCTCGAAGGTGACGTCGATTCCGTCCAGATGGATCTCGTCGGCCAGGTGATACTCAGGGAAACGCTCGAAGACCATGTGGGTGGAATCGTCGTTCTCAACCAGCTTGAAGGGGCCGGAACCTACATAGTTGAGCTCATAGCCCCACTTCTCGCCCGCCTCCTCGCAGGCCTTCTGAGGGAAGACATTGGCATAGTTGATGCCAAGGTTCTTCACGAAGGTAGCCATGGGATATTGCAGGGTGATGGTGAAGTGGGTGTCATCCTCAACCGTCACACCGGCGAGATCGGTAGTGGTGCCGTCCATGACCTCCTGAGCACCCACTATCATGTCATACATATAAGTGGAAAGGCCGGCAGTCTGAGGCAGGAACATACGGGTGAAGGAATGTTTCACGTCATTGGCAGTGAGGGTGGAGCCATCGTGGCACTTGATGCCCTCTTTAAGGGTGCAGTGATAGGTCACCCCGTCATCTTCGACGGTAGGAATCTCGGTAAGCAGGCAAGGCACCAGCTCGTTGTCCTCGGTGAAGCGCAGAGGGGCTTCGACCACAGGGTCGGACACCGCGCTCATGCCGGAGTTGGTGTTCTTTTGCATGTCCAAGCCCTGCTTGGCGTTGGACTGAGCCCAACGAAGGACCTTTTTGGCCTCGTCTGCCTCTGCAGCAGGTGCTCCCCCGCAACCAGACAAAACCGCAGAAGCACCGCAGGATAGCAGCCCGGCGCCCTTTACAAAGGAACGACGGGAAAGGTTGGTGAATGCCATGAGTTTCTCCTTGTCTCTCCCCTTCGGGTGATGCAAAAACTATGCTTGAAGCCACCTGAATATGGGGCCTTTCACTCCACTGCGTTACAGAGGATTAACAGCTTATAAGTACCTGAGAAATCTCTGTCCTAAGAAATGCTATTTTGCCTTCTACCTGCGTTGCATTGCTGAAATTTACGGTCATTCCCATTGATAGATGCAAATGAATTCGCATTCATTACAGCAAAAGGCTCCAGAGATACGGATCTCTGGAGCCTTTCAAAGCTCGCTTAGCTATGCAGATGTCGACAAGAGCTACTCGGCGTCCTCAGAGGTTTCAGGACCATCCTCGACCTCTACAACCTCAGCCTCTTTGGCCTCAGGAGTGTCGAGAGGAGTGACCTCTACGTCGAAGCCCAGCGTCTCTGCAGCAGCCTTCATGGAGAGGGAGATGCGACGGCGGTCCAGATCGATCTCCATAACCTTGACCTGCACCTCATTGCCCACAGAAGTGACCTGTGCGGGAGCGTCGACGTGTTGGCGCGCCATCTCGGAGATGTGCACCAGGCCCTCGATGCCGTCGCCCAGATCCACGAACGCGCCAAAGGGAACCAGCTTGGTTACGCGACCCTCGACGATAGCGCCCACAGGGTACTTCTTGACCAGGGTGCGCCAAGGATCCTCGGTGGTCTGCTTGAGGCCCAGGGAGATGCGCTCGCGGTTGAGATCGACATCGAGCACCAGCACCTCGACCTCCTGACCAACCTTGACCACCTCAGAGGGATGATTGACATGGTTCCAAGAGAGCTCGGAGATGTGGATGAGGCCGTCGATGCCGCCCAGGTCCACGAAGGCGCCAAAGTCCACGATGGACGAGACGGTGCCCTTGAGGCGCATGCCAGGCTGCAGCTTGGAGAGGATCTCAGAGCGCTCGGCCTTGCGGGCCTCCTCGAGCACTACGCGGCGGGAGAGCACCACGTTGTTGCGGTTGCGATCCATCTCGATGACGCGGGCCTCGATGCGGGTGCCCAGGTAGGCATTGAGATCCTTGACGCGACGGAGGTCGACCAAGGATGCGGGCAAAAAGCCGCGCAGGCCGATGTCCAGGATCAGGCCGCCCTTAACGACCTCGATGACCTCGCCCTCGACGTTCTGGCCATTGTTGAAGTCTTCCTCAACACGGTTCCAGGCACGCTCGTACTCGGCACGCTTCTTGGAGAGGATGAGACGGCCGTCCTTGTCCTCCTTCTGGAGCACCAAAGCCTCGATGGTCTCGCCCATCACCACGATATCGGAAGGATTGGCATCCTTGCGGATGGACAGCTCGCGCACAGGGATGACGCCCTCGGACTTGAATCCGATGTCGAGCAGCACCTCATCGCGCTCGATCTTAACGACGGTACCAGTGACCAGGTCGCCCTCGTCGAAGTCGGTGATGGTGCCGTCGATGAGGCTGTTCATTTCCTCATCAGAGACATCATCGAAGGAAAAGACGGACGAGTTTTGAATCTCACTCAAGAGTGGACCCCTTTCAGAACACGGGGCCCCGATGGTCATGGTCATCGAATTGCAAAGCTCACGGGGTGGGATGCGCCCATAGCTCGACGTCTGAATTGCATGCTCGGGGGCCGACAGATACTATGCATGAGCATCCGGCTCATGCACCCACTAGATTATCGTTACTCCCCACAGATTTTCAAGCCCAGATCAACAATCATGTATTGAATTCACGGTCTTGTCGGCACTATTGGCGTTGCCAGCGGGTTTCTTGACCTTCAAGGCCAAAAGCTCGCCTAAAAAACAGGGGAATTGAACCGATTCTACCGAGAAGAGACCCCATGGCCACCATTCAGCAGGCTGCCGCCCTGGCAGGCGTGTCGACAGGCACAGTGTCGCGCTATCTCAACGGAGCGAAAATCAAAGAGAGCAACCGCCAGCGCATCGATGCCGCCGTAGCCGAGCTGGGTTATCACCGCAATCTTTTGGCCGGAAGCCTGAGGAGTCGAAAGAGCCGCTCGGTAGGCTTGCTGGTCAACAACATGCTCAACCACTTCGCCACCAGCGCCATCGCTGCCATCGAGCGCGAGATGGAGCTGGACAACTACATCATCTTGCTGGCTGGTTTTCGAAACGACCCTGAGGTCTTCGAGCAAAAGTTAGAGTTGCTCTTGGATCGCCAGGTGGATGGGCTGGTGCTTTTTGAAGGCGATGCTTCCTGGTCGCCCTCTAAAATCCTCGAGCGCTCAGGGGTGCCGGTGGTCTCGATCTCTGCGCTCTACGACTCCCCTTGCGTCGACTCTGTGCTGGCCGACAGCCGCACCAGCGCCAAACGCGTAGCCACCGAGATGCTTCGCGCAGGCCATTGGCACCTATGTGGCCTCGCATCTGCTTGAGCTGATCGAGGCCGGAACTCCTGCTTCGGGACAGGTGGCCGCCTTCCCCGATCTCATCACTTGGCAGCCCTCTTTTACAGGCCTCGATCCAAGGCTGTTGGGAGAAAGTGAAAAAGCCTAGCGCTTGGCGCAGGCTTGTCGTGCCATGTTGATGAAGCGCTCGGTCAAAATCTTGAATTCCTCGGCGCTCATGAGCTGATCCTCTGCATGCACTAACAGGATGTCTACTGGCACCGGCTCGCCTTGAGCTGCCTGGGTGATCAGTTGGGCATGAACCGTATGGCCTGCCGAGAAGAACCCGTCCCCTTCTGCAGCTTTTGTTCGAACCTGCTCGATATCTCCTGCAGAGGCCAAGTCCATGGCCTCTATGTAGCAACTTCTGGCCATTCCCACTTGAGAGATGATCTCGAAACAGGACAGATGCAGCTGTTCGTTTACTTCCATGGAGAGCTTTTCAATCTTTTGTGTCAGGGTTTCTCGGTACCTAGGCGATGAGGCAGAAGGCACGGGATGCAGCTCTCTTAGGGGCGCTGGGACGATTTGAGCTGAGCTTCGAGCGCACCCAGCTGAGCGCACATGCGTCTCTTGGAGCTTCGGGACAGAAGGCTTTGCATGAGCTTCTGGTTGAAGGCGCCTAGTGTGGAGGGAGTGCTAAACGTCTCTTCGTAGGCCACGAGCGATCCTTGGGGGCAAGGGGTGATCTCATAGCGAATTGTGTTGGCGCCCTTGGTGCTTTCGAACAAGGCTTGGTAGAGCTGGGGCTCCTCGTAGGCATCGATGCACACCGTCACCATACGGGTTGCGCCCAGCTTGGTACACAGGGTTTTGGCGTCGCTAAGAGTTAAACCCCGCGTCTTCTTCGAGATGGCCTCCTAGGGCTGCCTCTACTGCCAGCTCATCGCAGCGCTCGTTGAGCTCTTCTCCCGCATGGCCCTTGACCCATACATAGTGCACGTCGTGTGGGGCTTCGGCAGCTATGAGCCGCTGCCAGAGATCGGTGTTTTTCACAGGCTGCTTGGAAGCAGTCTTCCAGCCATTCCTTTGCCAGCCCTTGATCCAACCCTTTTCATGAGCGTTGACTAGATATTGCGAATCGCTGTGAAGCTCTACCTTGCAAGGGCGCTTGAGTGCTTCGAGCGCTGCGGCGGCAGCCATCATCTCCATGCGATTGTTGGTGGTGCAGCGAAATCCCTGGAACAGCTCCAAGCGATGTTCATGGCCTGTCGCATCCACAAAGAGCAGCACGGCGCCATAGCCGCCTGGGCCAGGGTTTCCACGGCTGGAGCCGTCTGTGTATATGGTCACCTGGTCCACTAGTCTTCGCCTTTCTCGTCCAGGAATGCACCGGTTTGCCGATCCCACAGTTTCTCATAGGGGCCGCCTGCTGTCACCAGCTGACTATGGGTGCCATCTTCAACAATAGCGCCGTCTTGGAGCACCACAATGCGATCCAGGCTCGCTACCGTAGAGAGCCTGTGGGCGATCACGATGGCCGTGCGCCCCTCCATAAGCGAGGCCAACGCCTCCTGAATCAGCCGCTCGCTCTCAGAATCCAGCGCACTGGTGGCCTCGTCCAATACCAGAATAGGAGCGTTGGTGAGGATGGCGCGAGCAATGGCCACACGTTGGCGCTGACCTCCCGAGAGCTTGACCCCTCGCTCCCCCACCATGGTGTCAAACCCCTGCGGCAGCTGCTGGATAAACTCCAGCGCGTTGGCCTTTTTGGCTGCCTCGATGATCTCTTCCTCTGTGGCCTCGGGCCTGCCGTAGGCGATATTGTCCCTGATAGACCTATGGAATAGCAGCGGCTCTTGAGGCACATAGGCGATGGAGCGCCGCAGGCTCTTTTGAGTGGCGTCGGCGATGTTTTGCCCATCCACCAAGATCTCGCCGGCTTGCAGGTCAGCCAAACGCAAAAGCAACGTGGTAAAGGTGGTTTTACCCGATCCGCTCCTGCCCACCAGACCCACTCGCTGCCCTGCAGGAACCGAGAAGTTCAAACCCTCAAACACCCTGTCGTTGTCCTGGGCGTCAGGATAGTGGAAGGACACGTCCTTGAACTCCAGGGCACCACCGTCCACGTGCAAGTCAGGGGCGTTGGGTTTATCGGCAACCAACAACGGCTCTCCTAAGGCAACCGTGAGGTCGTAGGCATCGCCAAATGATCGGTTGAGGGTGGAGAAAGTCGAGGAGAGTCGGTTGAACTGCATGGTGAGGCTATAGGTGTAGTTAAACATCATCACCAGCACGCCGGGCGTGACCCCAAACCAGGCGTTCCCGCCAGCCACAAAGATGGTGCAGGCACTCATGATGAGCACGATGATGGAGCTGGTGGCCGCTCCACAGCGGATGTTGGCCCGCATGCGCTCGGAGTCGGCGGAGCGCACCTCTTGGCTCGCTTTATCAAACCGAGCACGCTCAAAATCCTCGCGGCCTGTGGTTTTGACCGCCAAAATGTTGGTGATGGAGTCTGCCAGCTGACCTGAGAGCCTATTGCCCGCCGCCGCAGCCTTGGCGTTGGCCGGAAGTATTTTGCTGTAGAGCTTATAGACCACCACCACGTAGATCACCAAAAAGATGGAGAGCACCGCCACATAGACAGGCACTTGAGCAGCCAAAAGGGCGATGGTGAAGATCACCGAGGAGCAAATGGGGATCACGGCATACTGCACGCAATCCATCAAGGTGGAGTAGGCGCCGCAAAAGCGCTGCACCTGGGAGACCAGCGATCCACCGAA
Source organism: Leptogranulimonas caecicola (assembly GCF_023168405.1). Taxonomy (GTDB): domain Bacteria; phylum Actinomycetota; class Coriobacteriia; order Coriobacteriales; family Atopobiaceae; genus Leptogranulimonas; species Leptogranulimonas caecicola. The sequence continues at coordinate 1,029,297 of NZ_AP025285.1, forward strand.
TCTATTGGCATAGAAGGTCATAGATTGGCAGGACAGCGTGTCGAATGCCTGGGTGGTGAGGTCATAAGTAGTAAGGATCTCGATCTTTGCGGTGAAGTAGTCCTGGAGCTTTGAGCAGACCTGCCCTAGCGCATTGACCGCCACCAGAGCCACAATAATGGGCCCAAAGACGTTCATGACCTGATTGGCCGCAGTGCTCCCCTCGCTTACCCGGTCGATGACCAAACCCATGAGATAGGGGTTCATATAGGACAAGAAGAATACGAAGCCTAAACTAGAAAGTACGGCCCCTAGAAACCATGGCCAATGTCTCTTGGTGGCCGCCCAATAATAGCGAAGCGTCTGAGCAGTCACCTTTGCCGAACCCTTTTGATTTGAAGACACACCGCGCACTGGCGCCTCCTCCTTCTCGCCGTTGCGTGACCCAATGTTGAGAGCTCTTCCTATACCCTTGCATGCCGAGAAAAGACCCCATCGGCCAGGGCAGCCGATGAGGTCTTGCCAAATTCTTATAACTGTAAAGTCTCTAGGCCTCAGGAGAGCTCAAGAAGGCTTTGTAGCCCTTGAACGCCTCGAAGACATCGGCCTTATTCACCACTTCCCAGAGGGAGTGCATGGAGAGCACCGCCACACCAGAATCGATGACCTTCATGCCGTAGCGAGCGAGGATGAAGGCGATGGTGCCACCACCACCCGCATTTACACGGCCCAGCTCACAGGTTTGGAAGGCTACCTGGGCGTTGTCCATGATGGCACGAATTTGAGCAACGTACTCGGCATCAGCATCGTTTGACCCGGTCTTACCGCGTGAGCCGGTGAACTTGTTAAAGCAAAGGCCGCGGCCCAAGAAAGCCGAGTTCTTCTCCTCAAAGCGATCGGCATAGGCAGGGTCGAAGCCCGCAGAGACGTCGCTGGAGAGCATACGGGAATTAGCCAGGGCACGGTGCAGCTTGAGAGAGCCGCCCTCCCCTGCCAGCTCCATGAGCTCCGCCAGGGCATTCTCAAAATAAAGTGCCTGCATGCCGGTGGCGCCTACAGAACCGATCTCCTCTTTGTCTACCAGCAGGCAGGCACTGGTGCGAGAAGGAGCCTCCACTGCCAGCATTGCTTCCAGCGAGGTATAGGCACATACGCGGTCATCCTGGCCATAGCCTAGGATCATCGAGCGGTCAAAGCCCATTTCGCGTGCCGGGCCAGCAGGAACCACTTCGAGTTCTGCAGAAAGCAGATCCTCTTCTGCGATGTCGTAGCGCTCCCCAAGAATGGAAAGCAGCAAATTTTTGACAGCTTCGCCCTTCTCGGCATCTTTGTCGCCCTCTTCCACCAGAGGACGACCGCCTACGATGATGTCAAGGTTCTCGTGATCCACAGCTTCGGCATGGGTCTTTTTCATTTGATCTTGGGCTAGATGGATGAGGATGTCGGAGATGCAAAAGACCGGGTCCTGAGGATCCTCTCCCACGCATACATTCACTACCGAGCCATCTTTTTTGGCCACCACGCCATGGATGGCCAGAGGGGTTGCCACCCAAAGGCTGCTCTTGAGGCCACCATAGTAATGGGTGTCCATAAAGGCCAGATCTGCCTTCTCATAGACGGGGTTTTGCTTGATGTCCAAGCGAGGAGAATCCACATGGGCGCCCAGGATATTGAGGCCAGACTCTAAAGGCTCTGTGCCGAGACAAAAGAGCGTGAGGGCCTTGCCGCGAGTGTTCACATAGAACTTGTCTCCGGCCGCTACTGGCTGGCCTGCTGCTACCGCCTCAGCCAAATCTTTATAACCGGCATCCTTGGCCATTTTCACTGCAGCAGCAACACAATCACGCTCAGTCTTGTTTTCAGAGATAAACCTGCGATAGCGCTCGTTAAGAGCCTCGAGACACGCAAGACTATCTGTGTCGTAGGAATTCCACGCGCAAGGACGTTCCATAGGATGGTTCCTTTCTTTGGAATCATGCTCACAAAAAGCAATGGGACGGCTCTAGGATAAGAACCGTCCCTTAAATGTACCTCACTTCGCTGGCTTAACTGGCCAGGTGATGGGCTTCTTTTGCCGTTATTCTGCGGGGCTGCTCAAGGCCGTCCACTGCCTCTTTGGTCACCACTACCTTGATTACGTTTTCCTCTGAAGGAATATCGAACATGGTTTGCTCTAACGTGGTCTCCAGAATGGCACGAAGGCCACGGGCGCCAGTGTCACGTTCGAGGGTCTTGGCCGCAATCTCTCGCAGCGCGTCCTCCTCGAACTCCAGCTCCACGCCCTCCAGCTCGAACATGCGCTTGTACTGCTTGATCAAGGCATTCTTGGGGCGCGTGAGGATGTCGATGAGGTCGTCTTCTGTGAGCTCCTTGGTGGAAGTGATCACAGGGATACGGCCAATGAACTCGGGGATGAGGCCAAACTTGTGCAGGTCTTGAGGGGCTACCTGGCTCATTAGTTCATCTTCGGAATCCTCGATACGGGCGCCAAGGTCATTGCCAAAGCCAATGCCCTTCTTGCCAATGCGGTCGGCGATGATCTTATCGAGCCCCACAAAGGCGCCGCCACAAATAAAGAGGATGTTGGTGGTGTCTATATGGATAAGCTCCTGTTGAGGATGCTTGCGGCCACCCTGCTGAGGCACTGCGGCATCGGTGCCCTCGAGAATCTTCAAGAGGGCTTGTTGCACGCCTTCGCCTGAGACGTCACGGGTAATAGAGACGTTCTCTGCTTTGCGGGCGATCTTGTCAATCTCATCCACATAGATGATGCCGGTTTGGGCACGCTCCACATCGCCGTCTGCAGCATTGATAAGCTTAAGCAGGATGTTTTCCACATCCTCGCCCACATAGCCAGCTTCAGTAAGCGTGGTGGCATCTGCGATGGCAAATGGCACCTGCAAGAAACGCGCCAGCGTTTGAGCCAAAAGCGTCTTGCCGGTACCAGTGGGGCCTAAAAGCAAAATATTGCTTTTGGCAAGCTCTACGTCGTCAATGTCATCCTCTGAGGATTCCTGAGGCATCTGCAGTTCATGGATGTCATTATCGTCATTGTCGTTTTGGCATTGGACGCGGCGATAGTGGTTGTAGACCGCCACTGACATGGCACGTTTGGCCGCCTCTTGCCCCATGACATACTGGCCCAGCTCCTCATAGATCTCATGGGGAGTAGGCAGCTCGTCAAAGATGGGATTGTTCTCAGAAGGGCCTTCTGACTGCTCTGCCTCATTGATGATGTCTGCGCAGGTCTCTACGCACTCATCGCAGATGTAGATGTCATCGGGTCCCTGGATTAGTTTGTTCACCTGATCGCGCGTCTTCCCACAGAAGGAGCAGCGTAGATCGTCAGAGTGAATGTCGTCGAATCGGCTCATAGCATTAAGCCTCGTTGACGTTGGCGCGGGCAGAGATGACCTTGTCTACCAAGCCGTACTCCAGAGCCTCCTGGGCACGCATGTAGTTGTCGCGCTCGGTGTCTTGCTGGATGCGATCGAAGGATTGCCCAGTGGCATCTGCAAGCATCTGATTGAGGTGCTCGCGCAGGTAGGTGGTCTCTTTGGCCACGATGTTGATGTCTGTCTGCTGACCTTGGACGCCGCTGGAGGGCTGATGGATAAGCACCATGGAGTTAGGCAGCGCCAAACGCTTGCCCTTGGCGCCTGAGGCCAGAATCATGGCGCCCATGGAGGCTGCCATACCCACGCAGATAGTAGAGACATCGGGCTTGATGTAGTTCATGGTGTCGATGATGCCCAGGCCAGAATAGACATCGCCTCCGGGTGAGTTGATGTAAAGGGAGATGTCCTTATCGGGATCTTGGCTCTCCAAGTGCAGCAGCTGAGCGATGACCAGGTTGGCAGAGTTGGAATCTACCTGCTCGCCCAAAAAGACGATGCGGTCATTGAGCAGGCGGCTATAGATGTCGTAGGAACGCTCGCCGCGAGGGGTCTGCTCGATGACGTAGGGAATATTAGGGATGTTAGTGGGATTGTGCATGCCCACTCCTTTCGTGCTTAAGAAAATGGCCGGATGTTTGATGTCCGGCCATTTCCATCAAAGGTTACTCAGCGGAGTCGTTTTTCTCCGCGACTTCGTCGACCTCAGTGACCTGGGCGTTATCCAGCAGCCACTGAAGCGCCTTGGTGCGCTTGACCGTCTCGCGCACGGCAGGCATTTGGCCGGACTCTGTAAACTCTTTAAGCGCCTTGTCGAGATGCTTCTCGTCGTAGACGTTCTCGAACTCAGCGCGCACGTCCTCCTGAGTAGCCTCGACGTTGAGGTGGCGTGCGAGGGCATCCAGAGCGATGGACTGACGAGCGTGCTCCACAGCCTGTGCCTGGAGGTCAGCCAGCAGCTGATCCATAGTGACACGACGGGCCTTGAGGAAGGAGTCCACGGTTTGGCCGGAGGCCTGGAGATCCTGGAGGAAGGAACGAGTGATCTCGCCGTTGATCTGCTTGACGTAGTCCTCAGGAACGGTCTCAAGCTCCAGACGCTTCTCCAGAGCGGCCACTGCGCGATCCTCTTTGAGGGCAGGCAGGTTCTGGTCCTTGTCCTGCTGGATCTCCTTCTTGAGGGCCTCCTTCAAGGCATCGATGTTGTCGAAGCCAAAGACGTCGCTCACATACTCATCGGTGAGCTCGGGCACGGTCTTGACTTTGACGTCGTTGACCTTGACCTTCATCTTGATTTGGCTGCCGTCGGCGCCCTCGTACTCCACCTCTTTCTCGTCGCCGGGCTTCATGCCCACCAAGGCCTCTTCGAGCGCCTGGGGAAGCATGCCGGAACCAGTGGGGAGCATGCGGCCTTCGCCTGCCAGCTCAGAGGCGTTCTCGATGTCCTCAATATCGACGTTCACAAAGTCGCCATCAGCAACCTGGGTGTTCTCGTCGCCGTCCTCAAAACGAGCCTGGTAGCTCATGAGAAGATTCAGCTGAGAGGCCACCTCTGCATCCGTAGCCTCCGCGGGAGGCATCTGAATGTCTACGGGATCATAGGAAGACAGCTCAGCGGTGGGAATGAGTGTGACGGTGACCTCTACCTCATATTCCTGCTTGTCAACCACAGGCTGAAGGTCCTCTCCAAAGTCCAGCTCGCCTACGGGAACAACGCCCAGCTCATTGATGATGAAGGGCTCAGCCTTGGACAGAAGCTCATTGGTGGCATCTGCCATCACAGCCTCTTTACCCACAGCAGAGTCGATAACAGGACGAGGGGCGCGACCCTTGCGGAAGCCAGGGAAATTGTAGCGACCGGCAATCTCCTTATAGGTGGCAGCCACGGCCTTCTTAACCTCGTCTGCGGGGATAGTGACACGGGCAACCAGCTTAGAATCCGCGGGCTCACCAGCGGTAACGGTGATATCCAACATTCCTCCTGATAATCTATGAGCCGCCCCTATGGCGGCGCTAGGGAGCACAAGGCACCTAACTTTACGAACGTACATTCTGATACTAAAGCGCGCTCAGGTCAAAGCAAAGTTGCTCAATGCGTGCACGCATCGTGTAGCTACCGAGAAACCCTTCCATCGCACTGCTCAATAACGTCTTGCGTCCCGACTTTTACCCTTTTCACAATGTATTGCTTCTTGGGATACCTCCACCGGATACGGCACGGTGACGTGTCTGGCAGGCGCCAACTGCCGCCATACCATGACGCCCTATGTGCCCGGTCTCTCTAAGCTCCCCCGCACCGACTTCTCAGAGGAAGAGAAGCTCTTCGGCAAGACATCCGACGAGTACTACGAGGCCACCCAGGTGCAGCGCCGCCTGGAGCGCCAGGTGAGAAAGTACAAACGCCGCATCGCCTGCGGCGAGGAGCGGGGCCTGGACATGACAGGCGACCGGGCCCGTCTCGGCCAGGCCCAGAAGCGTGTGCGTCAGTGGTGCAAGCAGAACAAGCTCCCCCGCCAACTGGAGCGAGAGCGTGCCTACGGCGTGGCCAAGCAACCGAGAGCACTGGGCCCACAGAGGATCTACAGGGCCTCTCAGATCAAGACAAGGCAGAAGTTCTTGGAAGCACGCTGGAGAGGAGATCTGGCAGACGAGTGGGGTGGAGTCTTCGATAGCCAGGGAAACCTTGTGGGCAAAATCGAACGAGGCCATGGTGGAACCGTTACATTCATCTGCCCAGACGGATATAAGTGGGAAGATCTCAGGCCGGTCCACACGCATCCTGGAGTCATCGGAGGAACATTCTCTGTGGGTAGCCGAGAGGAGGGCGGCGACATCTTCCATTTGACAGACGCCAATTGTCTTGGATATGACGCCCGATGCAATGAGGGCACTTATTCCATATCAAGAACCCCAGCATCGAGGCCCAAAGAGTTCTATCTGGCTGCCAGAGAAGCAGAGCTGGATGCGAGAGAAGCTGCATACAATGCTGTGTGTGACAGGTGGGAGCAACAAGGTATGTCGTTTTTAGCGGGACCTGGTCAGCAACAGTTTATCAGTGAAAACAAGGAAGCTATGAGCGATATAGTGCATAAGTGGTTCAAGGATAATGCTGTACAATACGGCTATAAGTACAGTTTTAATCGGAGGGAGTAGGGATGCAAAAGGAATATACAGTGCATAGCTACACCTTCCCATTTGGGGAGCCAGGAACTGACGAATGCACTTTAAAGATGGTGGCAGCCCGAGCAAAGAGCAAGGGAATTAGCGAAGAGCAGGCCGCGAAAACTATGCTCGGTGGCGAGCTGTTTAAACAGTGGAAGAAGGCAAAAGAGTCGGTCACCGCATAGCCCCCCCCCTCAAATCACTGCGTAAAAATTAACCAGATCCCAAAGGCATCGGAATCGATGCCTTTTCTTTTGTCGTTACAGCTCCCCCATCTTGGATGCCACCAAGACCGAGAGGAGCAGTCCGATGAGTATCCATGACAACATGACACGCGCCCTGCAACTGGCAGCAAGAGCCATCGCAGATGATCCAGAATTGCTCACTTGCAACATGGCAGATGCCCATCGATGCATGGATAGCGACCAGTGCATCCGCGTGGAGATCCGAGCCTATCAGGGCGGCTACTTCGAAATATGCACCAGCTCTAAATGGAGCGGCATGACAGAGAAGCGCTAAGACGTTACAGCTCCCCCATCATCTCGGCTCAGAAGGGCACAGGATAGGCCCGTGCCCCAAACGGTCGGGAGGTATCCATGACTCTGAACGGTGCGCAACAGCAGACCCCAGGCGAGAGCGGCCAGCTCCAAGACCCTAAGGGCGGCGAGGGCAACAAGCCCCAGGACCCGAATGCCGGCAGCACTGAACCCCAGGACCCAGGCAAAGGTGAGGGCAATGCGCCCCAGGACCCCAAGCCCGGCGAGGGTGACCCCCAAGAGCCCAAGGTCGACCACAAGCTGGAAGCCGACAACCGACGCTTGCTAAGTAATCAACATTCGATAGTTTATGTTGAAAGTCAAAAGATCCTACACCATCCGACACAGGATGCCAAGATGCATAATAAAAAAGGCAAACGACACAAGGTCGTTTGCCCAGCTAGATGACTGGTGCGGGCAAGAGGGCTCGAACCTCCACGGACAAAAGTCCACAAGAACCTAAATCTTGCGCGTCTGCCAATTCCGCCATGCCCGCGTCAAGAGTTTCTATCTTAGCGCTTGAACGCCTTCAAGAAAACCCATCCCTCCCATAAGGAAGGATGGGGTTTCTCGGCAGATCGAAGGATTAGACGATGCCCTGGGCATACATAGCCTCGGCCACCTTGGCAAAGCCGGCAAGGTTTGCGCCCACTACCAGGTTGCCCTCAAAGCCTGCAGAGGAGGCAGCGCTGGAAACAGCAGTGTAGATGTTTTCCATGATGGTCTTTAGGCGAGCGTCAACCTCGTCAAAGGTCCAAGAGAGGCGCTCGGAGTTCTGGCTCATCTCAAGGCCAGAGACGGCCACTCCACCGGCGTTGGCAGCTTTGCCGGGGCAGAAGGCCACCTTCTTATCGATGAGATACTCGGTAGCGTCGCGAGTAGTAGGCATATTGGCGCCCTCGGCTACCACCTTGCAGCCGTTCTCCACGAGCGCCTTGGCGTCGTCCAAGAAGAGCTCGTTTTGGGTGGCACAGGGCAACGCCACGTCGCAGGGCACAGACCAGACGCCGCGACCCTCATGATATTGAGCAGAAGGACGTGCTTCAGCATAGGCGGTAAGGCGAGCGCGCTTGCCCTCCTTGACCTCTTTGAGCAGGGCTACGTCGATGCCCTCGGGATCATAGATCCAACCGGTGGAATCGGAGCAGGTAACCGCCTTGGCACCTAGCTGCTGGGCTTTTTCGATGGCGTAGATAGCCACGTTACCGGCACCAGAAACCACCACGGTCTTGCCTTCTAGGGAGTCCTTGTGATCTTCCAGCAGAGTGGCCACAAAGTAGACTAAGCCGTAGCCCGTGGCCTGAGTGCGGCAAAGGGAGCCGCCAAAGGAGAGACCCTTGCCGGTGAGCACGCCGGTGAACTCGTCGCGGATACGCTTGTACTGACCAAACATATAGCCGATCTCGCGACCACCCACGCCAATATCGCCAGCGGGCACATCGGTATCCGGCCCAATGTAGCGTTGAAGCTCAGTCATGAAAGATTGGCAGAAGGCCATTACCTCGCGATCGCTCTTGCCCTTGGGGTCAAAGTCGCTGCCACCCTTGCCGCCGCCCATAGGCAGGCCGGTCAAGGAGTTCTTAAAGATCTGCTCGAAGCCCAAGAATTTGAGGATGCCCAGATTTACCGAGGGATGGAAGCGCAAGCCTCCCTTGTAGGGGCCTATAGCACTGTTGTACTCCACGCGATAGCCGCGGTTCACCTGCACCTGACCCTTGTCATCCACCCAAGGCACGCGGAACATGACGATACGCTCAGGCTCTACCAAGCGCTCCAGCAAGCCAGCAGCCTCATATTCAGGATGGGCGGCTAGAGCGGGTTCTATGGAATCCAGAACCTCAGTAGCAGCCTGCACAAACTCCGGTTGGTCTGCATAGCGAGCCTTGAGCTCCTCTGCCACTCGTTGGGTATAACTCATAGCGCTCCTCTCAAAAAACCAAGCTCACCTTGGTAAAAACTCTGACAGTGTGTCTTTAGGCCAAAGCGTTTTCATAGACGCTTAAGCTCGTCGAGCACCAGTCTATAAAGCGTGCACGAAGAGCTTTTGCTTGAAAGGTGGGCGGTAACAATATGGACACCGGGGATGATACTAATCGCACTATCACTCAAAATTGGCTTGTGGCTTTTGCACACAAGGGTAGATATGTCGTCAGATTTCGCTATACTTTCTACCTACCTCGGGGCGTAGCGCAGCTTGGTAGCGCATCTGCTTTGGGAGCAGAGGGTCGCTGGTTCGAATCCAGTCGCCCCGACCAGGGTCTTGCGGGTGTAGTTCATCGGTAGAACCACAGCCTTCCAAGCTGTTGAGGCGGGTTCGACTCCCGTCACCCGCTCCATCACACGTAAAGGGCCCAGGCCGCAGTGCCTGGGCTTTTTTCGGCCGATTTTTGGGTATCTTCGCACCGTCAGCATATCTTTAGAAGGAGCCGCATGGCTACAAGCAAGTTGGGGCGCACGCTGGTGATTTGCAATCCCGCCGCCCAAAGTGGCAAGGGTGCGCAAGGTGGCGCCTTTGTAAAGCGCACATTGGATGCCTATTCCAGCGCCGTATCTGGTTACAGCTATTATGAAACCACCTCGCCTGGCGACGGCCTGCGCAAAGCCAAGGCTGCCAAAAACTACGATACTGTGATCGCTGTGGGTGGCGATGGCCTCATCCACGAGATCGTCAACGGCTTGATGGCCATCCCTGCCGAGAAACGCCCATGCCTAGGCTTGGTGCCTATGGGTTCTGGCAACGACTATGCGCGCACCATGCATCTGGCATTGAACGACCCCATGGCAAGCCTAGGTCAGACTATCAACGGCACTCCCGTAAAGCTTGACTTGGGCCTTGTGAACGGCGTCTATTTTTGTGAGACCTGCTCTTTTGGCCTGGATGCCGCCATTGCCCTCGACACCATGAAAACCCGTGTTCCCGGAGGCCCCCACGGCACCCGCCTCTTCGCTCAAAGCGGCTACCGCATCTTCAAGAACTTCACTCACGGCTACAAATATAAGGCCACGGTGGATGGCTCATCCTTCTCGGGTGAAGAGATCGCGTTCGCCTGTCAAGTGGGCCCCACCTATGGGGGCGGTTACCATATCTGCCCCAAGGCCTCCCCGGTAGATGGACTACTGGACCTGTGCTACAACACCAAGATTCCTTCCAAACCAGCCATTTTGGCGCTTTTCACAGGTGCGCGCATGGGTCTCCACGCCAAGAGCTCTGCTATCGCCTTCAAGCAGTTCAAGAAGCTCAAGGTCACCTTTGAAAAACAGCCGCCTTGCCAGGTAGACGGCGAGCCGCTTGAGGGCAGCACCTTTGAGATCACCTCAGTGCCTGCCGTCCTCGAAGTGCTGGTGCCAAATTCCAGCCAATGGAATCCCAACCCCACCAAGGTGGATCGTCCTTCTGTGACAGACGGTCTTTTGGGCACCAAGCTTGCCGATAAACTCCGCAACTCCAACCAGGGATAACTGCAAAGCTCATATCCTGACTTTGCTGCACCGAGCACGCCTTGACTGCCGCGCCTAAACACTTCCCTCTCATGGATATGCCACCTGAACAACTACAGGCTCAGGTGGCATTTTTTCTTAAGAGCTATGTCTGAAAGATTAGCGTCCAGTTTTATTTTTGAACATGACGCCAAAGGTGGCCAGAAAGATCTCCACGTCAACCTTTAAACTGGCATGCTCTGCATAGCCAAGCTCTGCAAGCTGACGTTGGCCATTTTGGAACGTAGCCTCATTGCGAGGTCCCACCTGCCAAGCCCCAGTTATCCCCTGAGGCACCGAAAGCAGCTTGTAGACATCGCTGCCAAAGTTGGGGAGCTCTTCTCGGGTGATAGCGCGAGGTCCAATAACGCTTATCTGCCCCAGCAGCACATTCACGAATTGAGGGATCTCATCCAGGCTAGTCTTGCGGAGCACGCTCCCCAACCGGGTGATACGGGGGTCGTTGGTCACCTTATGCTCGAGACGCCATTCCTCCAGCTGCTCCCGGTTGAGATACTTCTCCACATCGTCAGCGTCTGCCACCATGGTGCGAAATTTATAAAACGGTAGCGACTTGCCCAGGCGTCCGATGCGTTCTTGGGAGTAGATGGGAAACCCCTTGGTGTCTACAGCAATTACAATTGCGAGGAGTATGCATGGAACCAGGGCTACTGCGATCACAATGAGACTGAACACAATATCAAAGGCACGCTTGAAGGCTCGATAGCCCAAGTTGCGAGTATCCTGCGCCCTGCAGGCCTCAGCAAGCTCCGGTGTATCGATCTCATCCACGATGTTCTTAGTCACAGGGAACGCTGTGACTTCCATGGATGCTGGCCTAATTGGGTCCCCCATTGTGTTCTCGAACAATCTCCAGTCTCCTTGGGTGAGTCTCAAGCGCATACTCTCGAATCAGGGCCAAGTTGCAAGTTAACCCGCCTGCATACCCAAATTAGACATGCAGTGCTATCAATTCATTATTGATAATAACACCACCGTAAGGTACATCTTACGTTAAGCCTAGTTTTTTTTACTGAAACTATCAATGGAGCAATCAACCATACGCTCGTCATTCCTAAGTCTTTCTTGCCGATAAGAACCTGCACCCACTTTATGGGCTTATCCTCGCATTATATCGATTACCATTCATGTGTTAGGCATCATATTTGATACCGCCTACTCTTTCATCTATGTGCAGATTGTCTTGCGCTCTTTAATAGATGCAGGAGCTAATAGGTACAGAACCTATCCCTCTTTTATAAAAGAGGTCCCCGCTTTTGATGCGAGGACCTCTTAAATTGAGTGCATGGCTTCAAAGGGAAAAGACTTACTTGGCAGCCTTTGCCAATGCGTCTTTCACTTCGCCGGCAGTCTTGAGTTTCATGACCTTCTCGGCCAGCTCATCTGCCTCAGCTTTGGACCACTCGGAGATGATCTTGCGGGTACGTAGCACCGAGGGGGCGGACACGGAGTACTCGCCCAAGCCAAAGGAGATCAGCAGAGGGATGAGCAGGGGGTCGGCAGCAGCCTCGCCGCACATACCCACCATGATGCCAGCCTCGTTGCCGCACTCGATGACGCGCTTGATGGAGCGAAGCACGGCAGGGTTGTAGACGCTGTAGAGGTAAGCGATGCGGTCGTTGCCGCGGTCGGCACACATGGTGTAGCCAATGAGGTCGTTGGTGCCAATGGAGAAGAAGTCGCACTCGGCAGCTAGATCGTCTGCGATAAGGGAGGCGGCGGGGGTCTCGATCATAGTGCCAACCTCGATGTTGGGGTTGTACTTGATGCCCTCTGCGTCCAGCTCCTTCTTGCACTCCTCCACCAGAGCCTTTACGTCGCGGATCTCCTCAAGGGAGGTGACCAGCGGCACCATGATCTTGATGTCGCCAAAGGCGCTGGCGCGAAGGAGGGCGCGCAACTGCACCTTGTACTGATCAGGATTGGCCAGGCAGTAGCGCACAGCGCGATAGCCCATGAAGGGGTTCTCTTCCTTTTGGAGGTCGAGGTAGGGGATCTCCTTGTCGCCGCCCACATCCAAGGTGCGGATGATGACAGGCTGATCCTTCATGCGCAGAACTACCTTCTGATAGGCAGCGAACTGCTCCTCCTCAGAAGGAAGCTCCTTGGAGTCCATAAACAGGAACTCGGAGCGGAACAAACCCACGCCCTCAGCGTCGTGCTCGATGGCGGCAGTGGCGTCATCGGGGTTGCCAATGTTGGCCACCAGCAACACCTTTTCGCCGTCAGCAGTCTCCGTGGGCTTACCACGATAGGCGTTAAGGGCGGCCTTGGCCTCAGCAGCGGCCTTGGCCTCAGCCTCGAAGTGAGCCAGATCCTCCTCACTGGGGTTCACAAAGACCTCGCCACGGGTGCCGTCTACCACCACAGTGTCTCCAGAGCGGCAGATGGTGCAGGCATTGGGCACGGAGAGCACGGCGGGGATCTCCAGAGCACGGGCGATAATGGCAGAGTGGGAAGTACGGCCACCGGTCTCGGTCACGATGCCGGCCACGTTCTCCTTGTCGATGTCAGCGGTCATCGAGGGAGTAAGATCCTTTACCACCACGATGGAGCCCGCGGGCAGCACGGAGAGGTCGACGACCTCTTTACCCAGCAGGTTGGCCAGAAGGCCCACACGGATGTCCTGAACGTCTGCAGCGCGCTCGCGCATGAGAGGATCATCCATGCCGTCGAACATGCCATAGAACATGTCGCAGACCTCATCCACGGCCTGCTCGGCGCTCATGCCGTTGTTGATGCGGTTGGTGATCTCGTCGATCATGAAGGGGTCGCGGGCCATGTTGATGTGGCCGATCATGATTTGCGACTCTTCCTCGCCCACGGTCACGGCCATGCGATCGGCCTGAGCCTGGGTGTGATCGCAGAATGCGTCAAGAGCGCTGTTGTAGCGCTCGCGCTCTGCTTCAGGGTTATTGTGGGCCGTGGGGGTATAGCTCAGGTCTGGCTCTATAGCCACCTGTGCCTGGCCAATACCGATGCCATCGGACCCGTTAATGCCCTGGAACATGTAAGCCTCCTCTTAAGAGGGGACCTTGCCCCTCTAAATAAAAAGGGCGTGCCCAGCCTTGGCTTTCTGCGCACGCCCTTATGGTCATAAACTCTATTTATGGCACTAAAGAAACCAGGCGCCGTTTACTCGCCAAGACCAGACTCAACCAGGTCCACGGCGGCCTTCAGGGCCTCTTCCTCGTCAGCGCCGTCGCACACGATCTCGATCTCAGTGCCAGCACCAAGGCCACCGGCCATGATGGCCATGGGGGACTTGCCGTTGATCTCCTTGCCATTGCCCTTGATGGTGACGTTGGAGGAGAACTTGCCCATGGTAGAGGCAAAGAGGCCGGCGGGACGCATGTGCAGGCCGGTGGGGTTAATGATAGTAACAGTCTGAGAAACCATAATCTTCTCCTTTGGGCGAGGGGCCTTGGGACAAGGCCCCGATTTTCTATGCCTTGGGAACAGTACGCTCCCTAAAAGCCGTAATGATTGTACCAGTTAGCTTACAGGTGACTTAAGACTCCTGGTCGTCCTCATCGTTCTCATCGAGAGTCTCCACGACCTCGACAACTTCCTGACCCACCTTGTTCTTCTCGTCTGCCAGCAGGTGGTTGAGCGCGGCGTAGAAGCGCTCGATGGTGGAGCGGTTGGCCAAGCCATTGGAAGCGGCGGTGGCAGAGCCGCAGGCAGAGGCAAAGTTCAAAGCCTCCCCGTAGCTCATGCCACGATCCAGAGCGGCCAAAAAGCCAGCAACCATGGAGTCGCCGGCACCGGTAGCATTGACTAGACGGCAAGGTGGGACCTTGGTGGTGTGCTCGTTGCCCTCAGCATCTACCAAAGCAGCGCCGTAACCGCCGCAGGACACCAGCACGTTTTGAGCACCCTGCTCATGGAGCTTGTGGGCGTAGGGCAACACTTCCTCTGGAGTCTCGGGATTGGCGCCAAAGATGCGGCCCACCTCGTGATTGTTGGGCTTGATGAAGAAGGGGTGCGCTGCCAGGGCGTTCATAAGCAGATTGCCGGGAGCATCCACCACGAAGCGGATGCCGCGATTCTCGAAGCGGCTCATCATGATGTCGTACATATCCTCAGGCAGGCAGCTGGGGATGGAACCGGTGAGCACCAGGGTGCTCCCCTCTTGAATGCGATCGATGCGACGGAACAGCTCGTCCACCTTGGATATGGGGATGTTGGGACCCATGCCATTGATGATGGTCATGATGATGCCGTTGAGCTTCACGTTGATACGGGTATTGCCCTTGTCCAGGAACACGAAGTTGGTGTTGATGCCCTGAGACTGCAGAGTCTGCAGCACAAACTCACCGGTGAACCCGCCAAGGATGCCCATGGCCACGTTGTCGATGTCAAGCTCGGTAAGAATGGTAGACACATTGATGCCGTTGCCGCCAGCGTAGACTTCCTCGCTGGTAGAACGGTTGGTGTAGCCCATGTCCAAAGTAGACGGATGCATCACATAGTCTACGGACGGATTGAAAGTGACGGTGTAGATCAACGGGCTCCCCTTTCCCTAGGGTGGCTCATACTGCAAGGGGCCTCAAGACCCCAGAATTCCTAATACAGCGACTAAAGACGTTCGTCGATGGTGTCTGCGATCTTCTCGGCATCATCGCTGGTGAGAAGCACCTCACAAAAGTCCGAAGACATGAGACCTACCGCGAGCTTGGAGAGCAGGCGCAGATAAGGCTCGCCGGCGCTGGAATCAGGGATGAGCAGGGCGATGGCGCAGGTGACCGGCTGCTTATCCATGGTCTCCCAGTCAATGGGATGAGTGAAGCGTAGTACCATGACCAGCGGCTTCTGTACTGCCGAAGACTTGGCATGAGGAATGGCGATGCCGCTCACCATGCCCGTGGAACCCTCTGCTTCGCGGGTGTTGAGCGCCTGCACAAGCAACGGGGCATCGGTGGCATAGCCCAGCGAAACGGCCTCTCGAGCAATGAACTCCATAACCTCTTCCTGCGTGGTCGCAGGATTATGAAGAAAGACGTGATCTGCCGTAATGAAGTCGCTCATGCCCGAATGCATCCCTTCTTAGCGTGGCTCAAGAGGGAGCCACTCCAACTCACTCCTCCTATCCTACTCGCCACAAACTTTTAATCCGACCAAGATAGGACCTGCCAAGCCAAGCGGCGCAAATATCCCAAAATCTGTGAATAAATGGCCAGCAATGCGTAGTCATGTTTGAAGATTATGCCAATGCTCGCAGGGCCTTCTCAGTGCAACCCTGCTGCCGATAAAATCCCACGCCTTCATGGAGGTAAGAGATTGCAGTCATCGGCAGCCCGATCTGGCTGCCGTCGCTGGTTGCGGATCTTGGGGCATCGCATGGCATCAGGAGGGGTGATTATGCATAAAAGAGGTCACCCATTTTGCAGCACAAGCGCGACATAAACGAAAAAAGGTAGAAGCCTTAGAGCTTCTACCTGGGATTTCATGGTGGACCGGCAGGGGTTCGAACCCTGGACCTTGGGATTAAGAGTCCCCTGCTCTACCAGCTGAGCTACCGGTCCGTGCTATGTCATGGCACCAAAAAGAATGGGGTGGGCGAAGGGGCTCGAACCCTCGACCTACGGAGCCACAGTCCGTCGCTCTGCCAACTGAGCTACACCCACCGTCTCCCACCTCGCGGTGCGTTGAATATTGTGCAACGAGCGCCCCCGGGATGCAAGACCCAATTTTGGACAGGTTGTTTACAGGTATCCCAGAGAGGTCGTCGCACTATGCAAGGGGCGCTTGCACTCGGCTTTACTTGGCTTCGGCCCAAGTGTTGCCCCAAGAAACGTCGGCTACCAAAGGAACCCGCAGGTCAACCACCGATTCCATAGTGGCTTTCACCAATGCCGCAACCTCCTCGAGCTCTGTCTCGGGCACCTGCAAATCCAGCTCGTCGTGGATTTGCATAATGAGTTCGCTTTGGTAATTGCCCTGGTTAAGCGCCTGTTCCACGCGACTCATAGCTATTTTGATGATATCGGCGGCACTCCCCTGCATAGGATGGTTCATAGCAGTGCGTTCAGCGGCCGATCTCACCATGGCATTACGCGCCCCAATGTCCGGCACCAGGCGCCTACGACCCCACATGGTGCTTACAAACCCCAGCTTACGAGCCTCTTCCACCGTTTCATCCAAATAAGCGCGAACCCCTGGATAGGCACGGTAATAGGAGTCGATGATCTCCTGAGCTTCCTTCTGAGGAATGTGAAGGGTTTGTGCCAAGCCATAGCCCTGCTGCCCGTAGACAATGCCAAAGTTCACTGCTTTGGCCCTAGACCGCAGCGCGGGAGTCACCTCAGACACAGGCACGCCAAAGACGCGAGCCGCAGTCTCTGCGTGGAAATCCTCCCCTTCCACGAAAGCCTTTATAAGGTGCTCGTCGCCCGAGAGATGCGCCAGCAGACGCAGTTCGATTTGCGAGTAGTCCACCGCCAGGAACTTCCAGCCCTGAGGCACGGTGAAGGCGGAGCGCACGCGTCGGCCCTCTTCAGACTTCACGGGAATGTTCTGCAAGTTGGGATCTGAGCTGGAGATGCGCCCCGTAGCCGTCACCGTCTGGTTGAAAGTGGTATGGATGCGCCCGTCAGCCCGAATCTCTTGGGGCAATGCCGCCAGATACGTGCGTGCAATCTTGGATTTCTCACGCCACTCGATGACCTGAGCCACCACCGGATAGGTTTGCGCCAGCTCCTCAAGCACCTTGGCATTGGTGGAATAGTACCCGCGCTTGGTTTTCTTAAGCCCTGCCGTAGGCAACCCCAGACCATCAAACAGCACATTAGACAATTGCGAGGGAGAGCCGATGTTGAACTCTTGACCCGCAGTCTCGTAAATCTGCTGGGCCAGGATTGATAGTTGGGCCTGCAGTTGTGCGTCCTGCTCGGCAAAGACGGAAGCGTCTGCATGCATGCCAGTACGCTCCATCTGTGCCAAGACGGGCAACAGGGGCATCTCGATCTCAAAGAAGCAGGGCTTGGACCCCGTTTTGTCCAAAGCTACCGATAAGGGCTCCACGCAGCGCTGGGCCACCAATGCCGAGAAGGGCGCATCCTTCACATCCTGAGGGCGGGAGAGCTCCAGCCACTCTTGGGCGAGGTCGTCGGGGGCGTATTCGGTCTTGGTGGAGTCTAGCAGGTAAGCAGCCACCCCGCAGTCGAAGATGGCATCGGGAGCCACCCGGTCGATGTCTAGAGCGGCTGGCTGCGAAGAGTCCATGGGATAGACCTGGTGAATGAGATCTTTTAGGGCGCAGGAAGCCACCCTGTGAGAGCTCAGGGCATCCACCAGACGATCGGTGGCCTCGGCGCCCTCGAAGCGCAGCAGATGAGTGGGCGTGGCTACCCAGAGTCGTGAAGAAGGCCCAAAGAGGCTCTGAGTCTCTGGCACTTCCAGCGCACAGCCTAACCAGGCACCCTCAGTTATCGCCTTTTGCCACGCCTCCTGGGCAGCCTCGCCCTCCAGAGTCTCAGGGACCTCCAGGGTCAGGGAGGCCTCAGAGACCTGCCCGCCGTCGGCCAAGCTCAAAAGGCGCGTGGCAATGGACGTGAAGCCCAAGGCAGTCAGCGCCTCTTTGGCAGTTGGCACATCAAAGGTGGGAAATCTGGTCTCTGCAAGGTCCACATCCAGAGGGGCGTCGGTGCGGATGGTCGCCACCTTGCGCGAGAGCAACGCGTCCTCTTTGTGGGCTCGCAAGTTTTCGCCCATCTTACCCTTGACCTCGTCTGCATGAGCCAGCACCTCATCCAAGGTGCCATAGGTGGCCAGCAGCTGCTGGGCCTTCTTGGGACCAATGCCGGGTACGCCTGGGATATTGTCTGAGCTATCGCCTTTAAGGCCATAGAAGTCCGGCACCAGCTCTGGTGTCACGCCGCCATACAAATCTTCTACTGCGGCGGGAGTCATTATCTGCACATCACTCATGCCCTTGCGGGTGGAGACTATCTGCACGTGCTCATTGGAGAGCTGGTACATGTCGCGGTCGCCGGTGACCAGAAGCATGTCATAACCTTCGGCAGCTCCTTGGCGAGCCAGCGTACCCAGAAGGTCGTCGCCCTCCCAGCCTTCCAGCTCGAAGACCGGCACGCTTAAAGCAGCCAGCACATCTTTGATCTCGCCAAACTGAGGCGCCAGATCGGGGTCCATGGGCGGTCTCTGGGCTTTATAGCTGGGGAGCATCTCCATACGCACTTTGGGCTTGCCCTTGTCAAAGCACACCGCGACGCCCCAGGGTTTGAAGTCCTCCACCAGCTTGAGAAACATGGAGAGAAAGCCAAAGACGGCGTTGGTGGGCACCCCTTGAGGAGAGGTCATCTGGGCAGATATGGCGTGAAAGGCCCTATGCATGAGGGAGTTGCCGTCTACCACCGCCACTTTGGGGCGACCGTCTTGAGGAAGCGAAGAGGAGCCTGCAGGAGATGCGTGGCTTGAAGTCTGAGTAGGGCTGGTGCTACCCGTGTTTGATCCAGTCATCAGGGCACCTTTCTTGTGAGAAGGTGTGTAGGTGCAAGTTTCATGCTATCAGGGCCTGCAAGAGTTTGGTGCTCTTTTGGCAAGCTATTGGTGTTAATTCGGCAAGCTTCCGTTGCCAATTTGGCAAGCTGTTGGTGCGTTTATGGCCCCAAAAACGTGCTCAGTTGGAAAACGAGGGGAAACAGAGGGTGCGTAGGCTTCTTAACTATGAGTTGTGCCTAACCCCTAAAACCTCCTAAGAGAAACGAGGGAATCCCATGGCATCTAAGGTGAGTCAAGAATACGGGACCTTGGTGTTTAACGACGCCGTCATGCGTGAGCGTTTGCCCAGGCCCACGTATAAAGAACTGGAGAAGGTAATCAAAGAGGGTCGCCGCCTCGATCTGGACATCGCCAACGAGGTGGCCCATGCCATGAAAGAGTGGGCTTTGGAGCAGGGTGCGACCCACTATGCCCACTGGTTCCAACCCCTTACAGGCATCACCTCAGAGAAACACGACTCCTTCCTGGCCCCCCAAAAAGACGGCACTGCGCTCATGACCTTCTCGGGCAAAGAGCTGGTCCAGGGCGAGCCTGATGCCTCCAGCTTCCCCAACGGCGGTCTTCGCGCCACCTTCGAGGCTCGCGGCTACACCGCATGGGACCCCACAAGCCCCGCCTTCATTAAAGACGAGGTTCTGTGCATTCCCACCGCCTTTATCGCCTACACAGGTGAGGCGCTGGACAAAAAGACCCCCTTCCTGCGCTCCACGGTGGCCTTGAACGACCAGGCTAAGCGTGTGTTGGCGCTCTTTGGCAAGCATCCCAAGTCCGTCGAGTGCACCGTAGGCCCTGAGCAGGAGTACTTCCTCATTCAGGAGAAGGACTTCGCCTCTCGTCCCGACCTCATCATGTGCGGCCGCACGCTCTTTGGCTGCGAGCCGGTGAAGGGCCAGGAGCTCGAGGAGCACTACTTCGGCGCCATCCGCCCCACGGTCAATGAGTACATGAAAGAGCTGGATGACGAGCTCTGGAAGCTGGGCATTCCTGCAACCACCAAGCACAACGAGGTGGCTCCCTGCCAACATGAGCTGGCGCCGGTGTTCGAGCGCGCCTCCATGGCCATCGACCACAACCTGCTCACCATGGAGAAGATGAAGGTCATCGCCAGCCACCACGGCCTCACCTGCCTACAGCACGAGAAGCCCTTTGACTACGTGAACGGCTCTGGCAAGCATGACAACTGGTCCATCGCCGCAGACGGCAAAAACCTGCTGGACCCCTCGGACACCCCTGAGGAGAACCTTCAGTTCCTGGTCTTTTTGACCGCCGTCATCGCTGCGGTGGACAAGCACCAGGACCTCATGCGCTGCTCGGTGGCTTCTGCGGGCAACGACCACCGTCTGGGCGCCAACGAGGCTCCTCCCGCCATCATCTCCATCTTCCTAGGCGACGATCTGGCCGGCGTGGTGAACGCCCTTATCAACGGCGAGTCCTATACGAGCCACGGCCATGAGATCTTTGATGTTGGTGTGCCGCAACTGGCAGACGTGGTGCTCGATACTACCGACCGCAACCGCACCTCCCCCTTCGCCTTCACTGGCAACAAGTTCGAGTTCCGCATGTGCGGCTCCCAGCAAAACCTCTCCGACCCCAACATGGTGCTCAATACCGCCGTGGCCGAGATGCTCGATGAGTTTGCCACCCTCATGGAGCAAGTGCCTGAGGAGGAGTTTGCCAGCAGCGCCTTGGCCTGGATCAAAGACACCCTCACCGCCCACCAGCGCATCATCTTCAACGGCAACGGCTACTCTGAGGAATGGCCCAAAGAAGCCGAGAAACGCGGCCTCCTCAACCTGCGTACCACTGCAGACGCCCTGCCTGCCATCACCAAGCCTGAAAACCTGGCTTTCTTTAGCAAGTACGGCGTGCTCGACGAGGCAGAGTCCACGGCCCGCTATGTTGCCAAGGCCGAGCAGTATGCCAAGCTCTTGAACATCGAGGCAAACACCATGGTCTACATGGTGCGCCACTACTACCTGCCCGCCCTCTATGACTACTCCGGCGACCTGGCTCAGACGGTGGCCACCAAGGAAGCCATTGGAATCCAGTCCCCGGCAGAGCGCGAGCTTTTGGCTGAGCTTACCGATGGCATCACCCTCATCACCCAGCTGGCCGACAGCCTGGAGGTCAAGAACAAGGAGGCTCAGGCCATCAAGGATCCCGGCCTTTTGGACGACGCTTATCGCGACGTGGTTATCCCTGCCATGGAAGCCCTGCGCGCTCCTGTGGACGCCATGGAGCAAGTGGTAGGTCATGAGTATTGGCCCTTCCCCAGCTACAACCGCATGCTCTTCTACGTCTAAGGTTGCTTGCATCCTGTAGCCCCTTCATTGGTGTATGTACCAAGGCCAATGAAGGGGCTTTTTCATTTATCCTTTAATTTTCTTTTATTAAGGCGCCGTGACAGATGTACCAATGTTGGCGATAACCACTCGTGGGTGCTGTAAAAAAAGCTGAATATGTATACGCTCCCTCCCCGAGGGACACACCATTAGGGGGACCTATGAAATCCATCGAGACCCTTGGCGTCACCTTAGTGGCTGGCGTCTTGGCACTCACCTTGGGTGCCTGCGGCTCGCAGCCTGCCGCCACTCCTGAAGCAGAGGCTTCTCAAGCCCATAGCGGCTCTTACAAGATTGGTGTTATCCAGCTTACCGAGCACCCGGCATTGGACGCTGCCAATGAGGGCTTTGTGGCCGCGCTGAACGACTCTGGCTTGGACTACACCATCGACCAGCAAAATGCTCAGGGCGACCAGTCTGCCTGCCAGACTATCGCCTCCAAGCTGGTAAACGACCACGACGATCTCATCCTGGCCATCGCCACCCCCGCTGCCCAGGCAGTGGCCGGCTCTACCACCGATATCCCCATTGTGGGCACAGCCATCACCGACTTTGCCGAGGCCGGCCTGGTAGAGTCCAACGATGCCCCCGGCGGCAACCTCACCGGCTCCAGCGATCTCAATCCTGTCGACGAGCAGATCGACCTGCTCAAACAGCTGGTCCCTGATGCCAAGACCGTGGGTATCCTCTTCTGCTCTGCTGAGGCTAACTCCGAGATCCAGGCTCGCATGGCAGAGGAGGCCTGCAAGAAGGCCGGCCTGGCCACCGAGCGCTACACCGTCTCCAGCTCCAACGAGATCCAGCAGGTAGTAGAGTCCATGGCCGGCAAGGTGGACGCCGTCTACGCTCCCACCGACAACGTCATTGCCGCAGGCATCGCCACCGTCTCCATGGTAGCCAGCGAGAACGACCTGCCGGTGATCTGCGGCGAGGAGAACATGGTGACCGGCGGCGGTCTTGCTACCTACAGCCTCAACTACTACGACCTGGGTTACCGTGCCGGCGAGATGGCAGTGAAGATCCTCAAGGGCGAAGCCAAGCCGGCCGACATGCCCATCGAGTACCTCTCCGGCGACGATCTCAAGCTGGTCGTGAATGAGGAGACCGCCAAGACCTTGGGCATCGACGTCTCTGGCCTTCAGAGCTAAAGGCCTTAAGGCCCAAGTGCGCGTTTCATTTTGACCGTAGTTTTGGGCGTCTTGACCTCTTGCGTCAAGGCGCCTATTTACCATGAAAGGGGCTCTATGGCCGCCGCTCTTTTCAGCGCCATCAACCAGGGCGTCCTCTGGGGCGTAATGGTGTTGGGTGTCTATATCACCTATAAGTTGTTAAACATCGCCGACCTCTCTGTGGACGGCACCTTCGCCCTAGGCGGCTGCGTCGCGGCAACAGCCATGGTGACCGGCGGCATGGATCCCTGGCTGGCTGTGCTTTTGGCCTTTTTGGCAGGAGCCGTAGCCGGTGGCTGCACTGGCCTCATGCATGCGCTGCTCAACATCCCAGCTATCCTGGCGGGCATTCTCACCATGATTGGCCTGTGGTCTGTGAACCTGCGCATCATGGGCAAGTCCAACACTCCCCTGCTCAACACCCGCACAATCTATAGCGACGTGGCAGACCTCACCGGCCTTCCCCGCGACGTGGTGGTGCTTCTGGTGGCTGTGGCCATTGCTGCCGCCCTGGTAGGCCTTCTCTACTGGTTCTTTGGCACCGAGATTGGCAGCTCGCTGCGTGCGACCGGCGACAATCCCGACATGGCAAAAGCCCTCGGCGTGGACACTCGCTTCACCATCCTTTTGGCCCTCATGCTCTCCAACGGCCTGGTCTCCATGTCTGGCGCGCTGGTGTGCCAGAGCCAAAAGTACGCCGACGTAGGTATGGGCACCGGCGCCATCGTCATTGGCCTTGCCGCCATTGTCATAGGCGAAGCCCTGGGGCGTCTGACCCCTGGCAAGCTGCGCTCCTTTGGCAGCCGCCTCATCGCGGCCGTGGTGGGTTCTGCCGCCTACTTCCTCATTCGCGCCATCGTGCTCCAGTTTGGCCTGGACGCCAACGACATGAAGCTGCTCACCGCCCTCATCGTGGTCGTCGCCCTAGGCGTCCCCTATCTGGCTGGCCGGGTCAAGCAGCGCAGCTCCTACCAGCGGGAAGGGGTGGATGACTAATGACCGCTCAAAACCAACCCATGCTTCAGCTCAAGAACGTCTCCAAGACCTTTAACCGCCATACGGTGACCGAGAAACGCGCCCTCCACAAATGCAACCTCACCGTGGATCGTGGCGACTTCATCACAATCATCGGCGGCAACGGCGCCGGCAAGTCCACACTCCTCAATATCATCGCCGGCATGTTCTTGCCTGACGGCGGCACCATCACCCTGGATGGCCAAGACGTCACCTTGCTCTCAGAGCCCCAACGAGCCAAGTACCTGGGCCGCGTCTTCCAAGACCCCATGCGCGGCACCGCGGCCGACATGCAGATCGCCGAGAACCTGGCTATGGCCTATCGCCGCGGCAAGCGCCGCACCCTGGCCTGGGGCGTCACCAAAACCGAGCGCGCCCTCTTCCAGGAGCGCCTCGCCGGTTTAGGCTTGGGACTAGAGAACCGTCTCAGCGACAAGGCCGGACTCTTGTCGGGAGGTCAACGCCAGGCGTTGACCCTGCTCATGGCAACCCTCCAAAAGCCCGATCTGCTGCTCTTGGACGAGCCCACCGCCGCTTTGGACCCCTCCACCGCCACCAAGGTGTTAGGGCTTATCCGCACCATCGTGGACTCCGAGCAGCTCACCACCTTCATGGTGACCCACAACATGGCCGACGCCCTCTCCATGGGCAACCGTCTCATCATGATGTGGGAAGGCAAGATCATCTACGACGTCAGAGGTGCCGAGAAGGACGCCCTCACTGTGGAGGACCTGCTCAAGAAGTTCGAAGAGGAGTCCGGCAGCGCCTTGGACAACGACCGCATGCTTCTGGGTTAGTTCGCCTTGAGGACCTATAGTACCCATCCCTAAAGCCGGCCCTCGATGAATTCCCGCAGCTATTCCATCAAGTATATGAGAGCTTAAGGGTTCCGCGAGGACTTGGCGTAGGCTTTGGCGTACTACAATTCCTTAGGCGAGCAGCGCGAATCATCATCACAAGCACTCCAATGGCTTGCTGTCATTGGAGTGCTTTTTTGAGCTTCGCACCTACCTTGGGAGATGGTTACGATTTTTGGAATGTTCCTTCTGGCGCTTCTGCCCATCATCGTGCTCATAGTGGCACTTACTGCCCTTAAATGGGAAGCCTATGCCGCAGCCTTGAGCGCGTTGGCCGTGACGCTTATAGAAGCGCTCTTCATCTGGCACATGCCGGTGGTCAATGCGGCCACCGCTACTGCCGAAGGCTTTGCCATGGCCCTCTGGCCCATTTCCATCGTCATCATTGCGGCGGTGTGGGTCTACAACCTCACTGTGCATTCGGGAGCCATGGAAATCATCAAGGCCCAACTCATGGGCGTGTCTTCTGACCAGCGCGTGTTGGTGATTCTTATCGCCTGGTGCTTTGGCGGCTTTTTGGAGGGCATGGCCGGCTTTGGCTCGGCAGTGGCTATTCCTGCATCCATGCTGGTGGCGCTGGGACTCAATCCTGTCACCGCCATTTTAGCCTGTCTGCTTTCCAATGGTGTGCCTACTATGTTTGGCTCTATTGGCATTCCCACCAATACCTTGGCTTCCATCACCGGGCTCGATGTGATTCAACTCTCCCAAGTCCAGGTGATCCAGGTGGCACCCTTTGTGATCCTCACCCCCTTCCTGGTATGCATCGTGGCCGGTGGCGGTCCCAAGGCTCTCAAGGGAATGGTGCCTCTGCTGCTGGTGACCTCCCTCTCCTTTTTAGGCGCCGAGTTTGTCACCGCCTCTTTCATCGGCGCCGACTTAGCGGTAGTGGTGGGTGCGGTGGCCGCCCTTATCTGCACCATTGGCTATGCGCTCTCCCAAAAGAAGAAGCCTGTGCCCCAGGAATACGCTATCGACGCACTCCCCCAGGGAGACGATGGCGAGCCAATCGATGCCACCAGCGCCCTTATCGCCTGGTCTCCCTTTGTGCTGATCTTTGTGGTGCTGTTGCTTACCTCGCCGCTCTTTCCTGGGATCTCGGTGCCTTTGAGCTCGCTATCCTCCACTGTGAACATTTATGCAGGCGATCCGGAAGCCACTCTCACCTTCAAGTGGCTCAACACTCCTGGCGTCCTCATCTTCTTCTGCGGAATTGCAGGCGGCTTGATTCAAAAAGTGAGTTTCAAAGACATGGTGGGCGTCCTTGGCGCCACCGCAAAGCAGATGAGCAAGACCGTGATCACTATGCTCTCTGTGCTGGCAGTGGCAAAGCTCATGGGCTATTCTGGCATGACCAGCGCCATCTCCGCCTTCTTTGTGGGCACGCTGGGTGGCCTCTATCCGCTCATCGCCCCTGTGCTGGGCGCCCTGGGCACCTTTGTCACCGGCTCCGGCACCAGCTCCTCAACCCTCTTTGGCAACGTGCAGCTGGAAGCCGCCCAAGCCATTGGCGCGAACCCCTATTGGCTGGCTGCCGCCAACTCCGTGGGCGTGTCTGCCGGCAAGATGCTCGCCCCGCAATCCATCGCCATCGGTTCTGCCGCCTGCGACTGCAACGGGGAAGACTCCACTATCTTTTCCCGCATCCTTCCCTACTTTGTTCTCTACGTGGTGCTCATGATGATCTGGTGCTATCTGGGATCGTTCCTGTTCCCTGCTGCCTAGCGGCTCCACAGATACCCTTGCTTGCAAGCCCCAGCGCCTACGCCATCGCCCACTTCGCTGGGGCTTTTTGCTGCCGAGAATACCGTGCCCCAAGACTTCTAACGTATACCTAGCTTCCCTGGGCAATTGCATCACAAAAGCGCCGGAGCTCCTCGTTTCTTAGAGGAGCTCCGGCGCTTTTGCATTGACAGGGAGCCTGCCGTTCTTTATGCCTGCCGCTCAGAACTTGCCGATTGGAGGGGCAAGGGTTTCTCGGCAAAAAGGGTTAAAGGGCGATGCCCAGGCAGATCTCGGTGACGCCGTCGAAGATCAGGCAGATGCCGCCAACGAGCATGATGGCCTCGGCCATGGAGAACGGGGTGATGAAGGTGAGGATGCCGCAAAAGACGGTAAGGATGCCAAGCACCAGCCAGAGGCCCCAGCGAGAACCCTCGATGTGACGGATGCTGAAGGCGTCGAAGATATCCCACACGCCGGTCATGAAGATGACGCAGCCCAGAAGGATGACCAGGTACATCATGGACCAGCCGGGCCAAACCATGATGAAGATGCCCAACACGATCTCGACCACGGCAAGGACGATGTTGGCAGCGCCGCGATCGGCAGGGTCATGACGGAAATAGCCCACAATGGTGCCGATGCCGGCGAAGATGAACGCCCACCCACATACGTAGACGAGGAAGAGAGCCGAGGCGGCCGGAGCAATAAAAAAGCCCATGCCCAACAGGGTGAGAGCCACGCCCAAAATAATGATGGACGCTTTAGTGCGCTTGAAAAGCGACTGATTCATGGTTACCTCCCATGGAATAAAGCCATTGATGTCTTCACTTGTGCCCATTAGGGACATACATCAATACCCATAATTCACGACTGAGGTACCAGTGGTATCCAAATGCCCTTTTCGCGCTGCTCAAAGTCCTTGCCGATAAACCCTGCCGCCTATTCTGCGAGCCGTCCTTAAATTCGATCCCCTCTAGCCCGGGAAAACGCAGGCTTTAAGGCCAATGCAAATAAGCACGATTCCACCTAGGATCTCGGCCTTGTCGCCCATGGCAGAGCCTACGCGCTTGCCCAGCGCAAGTCCGACAATGCACACGCCAAAGGTAGAGAGGGCAATGACCAACGAGGAGATCCAGATGTTGGCACCCATGGCACGCAGCGACACGCCCACTGCAAACGCGTCGATGGCGGTAGCCACTGCCTCGAAGAGCAGCTGGGTCACGCTTAAGTGCTCGCTGGCAGGCTTCGACTCCTCAGGCTCGCCCACTCTGAGCGCTGCAACCCCTTCGCGCACCATGTTACCGCCGATGATGCCAAGGATGATAAGGGCCACAATGCCCGAGTAGGTCTCGATGAGATCGCCGCAGACGCCGCCCAAGAAGTAGCCCAGCAATGGCATGAGCCCCTGGAAGAGGCCAAAGAGCACGGGCATCATAACGAGGCGCCGCCTGGGCTCGCTTGCAAAAGCAATGGAGTTGGAGATGGTCACTGCAAAGGCATCCATAGCAAGCGCGATGCCCAATACCAGCATGGCCGACACATTCATGCATTCTCCCTGCTCACTACCAAAGTCCTCCTAAGATGCCCCATGCCACGCCAAAGCGCAACCCGCCCCGGACACCTTCACGTGCCAGGCAGGTTGCGCCCCAGCTCAAGCCTATGAAAGCGACGGCTGCTTGATTTAAGCAGCGGCCACTGGATGCTCTGGCTCACCCTTAGGCATGATGAGAAGCATCACCAGGCCCACTACCAGCAAGATGCCGATGGAAAGCACACCCAAGTTGGCATTGCCCGTCATCGTGGTGATGACCGACACCAACAGGGTTCCCATTACGCTGGCATAGCGACCAAAAATGTCGTAGAAGCCAAAATACTCGTTTGAGCGGTCTTTGGGGATGATCTTTCCAAAATAGGAGCGAGAAAGCGCCTGGATCCCGCCCTGGAAGAGGCCCACCAAAATGGCCAGGATCCAAAACTCGGTAGCGGTGCGAAGAGCTGCAGCCGCAAAGAGCACAATGCCGCAATAGGCCACCACGGCCACGATGATCATGGTGAGGGTGCCAAAGCGGTCGGCCAGCTTGCCGTAGATGATGGCCGAGGGAAACGCCACAAACTGCGTCACCAGCAACGCCATGATGAGGTGCGTGTTGTCGATACCCAGGGCGCTGCCATAGCTGGTGGCCATGGAGATGACGGTGTGCACGCCATCGATGTAGAAGAAGAACGCCACCAAAAAGAGGAACAGGCGCTTGTCGCGGGCGATGTCTTTCAACGTGCGGCCCAGGTTGGCAAAGGTGGCAGCCACCTCGGCACGGACGTCATGGGACTCCTTGTAGTACTTCTGCTTGTAGGAGCGCACCAAGGGGATAGTGAACGCCAGCCACCAGATGCCCGTGATCACGAAGGCGATCTGAGTGCAAAGGCCCGTGGGGAGCCCCAAAAGCGCTGGGCCCCCAAAGATCAGCGCGATGCAGGCGATGAAGGGGATTGTGGAGCCAATGTAGCCCCATGCAAAACCTGCCGAGGACACGTCGTCCATCCGCGCATCATCGGTGACGTCGATGAGCATGGCGTCATAGAAGGTCATCGATGAGTTAAGGCCCACGGTGGCCACTACATAGATGCCGAGAAACACCGCCGCCGACACCGGCAATGCCTGAGCGAAGCAAGCTACCAAACCGGTGAGGAAGAACCCCAAGAAGAACTTGATCTTGTTGCCCTTGAAGTCTGCCAGAGAGCCCAAAATAGGCATGAGCATCGCCACGATGAGCGAAGAGACGGTCTGAGCCATGCCCCACTGGGCCACAAGCCCTGCGGCATCGGTGGTCTCTGCTGCCAGCGCGTTGAAATAGATGGGCGTCACCGTGGTGCTCAGCAGGACCAAGGCCGAGTTTCCCACGTCGTACATGATCCAATCGCGTTCTTGTCGGGTATGGCCGCCGATGAGCTTCACGCGGTCTCCTTTCGAGGAGGATAGCGAACATCAAGGTAAATGATGCTTCGTAAGATTGCTGACGATAACCTTAGAGCACCAAGGCACCTATATTAGTTCTATCTGTGAACCATCACCTAATTCCCCCATGACCACACATTCTTAAAAAGTTGTCCTTTATTTCTTACATGGATGAAAGGGGTAGGTACCTGCTGTTGTGCGCTACACTTTTATCTCACCGAGAAACCTTTGCCATCGGTACTCGTCTATCTAATGTGACAGTTGAACCTTTATGTTCAACGGGTCTTCTTCTAAAAAGGAGTCAGCTATGCCCGCTCTCATCACCCACCATTTGTTTGGGGAGAAATGCGTCTCTGAGCTCCCCGATTCCATTATCGAAGATCAAGAGCAGCTCCTGGCCTTTCTGCTGGGAAACCAGGGGCCCGACCCCTTCTTCTTCCGCTTTCGCGGCCTGCCTCAAGACCTCTCTGCCTGTCACGAGCTGGCCAAGCGCATGCATGGCGAGCGTGTGGCGCTGGCCTTCAACTCCCTGCGCGACTCTGTAGGCCGCCTGCCTTTGCCAGACCAAAAGGTAGGCCGCGCCTTTGCCCTAGGCATGCTGGGCCATTACACGCTCGACCGCACCACGCATCCCTTCATCTTTGCCGAGCAAAATGAGATCATAGCCCAATCCCATGGCGAGCTTGACGGCCTTGACAGCCAGGTCCACGCCATCATCGAGGGGCGCCTAGACTCCTGGCTCCTCTGGCGCGAACGCCACTCCACCGTGCTCGACTGCCCTCCCGCCTACGAGCTCTGCCGCACCCCGCGCATCGACCGCGTCGCCGGCGCTCTCTTCTCCCAGATCGCCTGGCAGATCTACGGCATCTCCCTGCCTGTTGAGGCTTACGGCGCCTGTGTCAACGACATGCAGACGGTCTACAAGCTCATCGAGCCCGCCGGCTCCCCCAAAGGCGAAGTCCTCGCCGTCATTGAGGAGTCTCTGCGTGGCACCACCTCGCAAATCCAGGCCATGGCCCACGAGGTGCTCCAGACAGACGACTGCCCCCTGGCCAACCCCGGCCACCTGCCTTGGAAGAGTCCCGCCACCGGCAAGGAATCCACCGCGAGCTTCCTGGACCTCTTCAACCTGGCCGTCACCGACTACGGCGTCCTCGCCCAGGCCTTCGTCAAGGGCGGCGACGACATGGAAGCCGCCATCGACCGCCTCAACTACAGCGGGGAGACCTACTGATCCTTCAGCTCTCCCCCACTCATTTCCTTGCCGAGAAGATCGTGCAACCAAAGGGGCCCCGCACATTCCTTATTGGGATATGTACGGGGCCCTCGTCTAATCACTGCATCCTGTAATGGCCTACCAAGTCAGAACGTGCAGTGAGGATGTCTTCTTCAAAAGCTCTTTGGAGAGGACCTTCATGATGGATGAGATACGGCACTCCATCTGGAAGCCTTACGTCAGAGACCACGGCCACATGATCCCTGAATACCGCTATGTCACCTGCACGCCAGGCGGTCGCATCATGAGGATCCAGCGATAGCGAAGTGGTATGCCGCTCAAGGTACACCGCCACATTGCGCACCCGACGATAGTCGATATTGGGATCTGGCACATCTACTTCATAAGCCTCTGGATCGGCTTTAATGTCCTCATCTATCAATGTTTGCAAGTCCCATCCTGCCCCTTTTAGTGCAGCTGCTAGAAGATCGGTGCATACACCACGGCCATCCGTAGGCGCACCACCTTCATAGTAGGCACTGCCATAGCGTGGTCGTGTGGCAGTATACCTGCGAGCCGAAGCAACAATATCCTGAGAATCCGATATCCCGTCTCCATCGTGGTCAGACCCGTCAACAGGCACCTCTACAAACTCAGACTCCGGCACCCCCTGAGCCGGCGTAGGATCCGGCCCAAAAGCCAGAGGCCAAAGCAGCCAGGCAGCCACAGCAAGCACAAATGCGGCAACAGCCGACACCGCAAACACTCGACGCTTCGGCTCTCCACTCCCTGCCGCCATGACTGCTCCAATTCCTTGCAAACAAAGCTCCACTTAGCGACCTAGGTGCTCGCAGCCCTGCTCGCTTGCTGTACCACCCACATTATCCGCCTCAACAACCCCTGCAAGGTCGTCTAAAGGCACATCTGCATCGACGGGGCCTACAATCTTTTGGCGTCACTACGTGCTCCAGCAAACACATATCGATTTTCGTACCGAGAAACCCCGCCGCCAAAAGGCCCCGCACATCCCTTGCTCAAAGACGTGCGGGGCCCTTATAACCGGATCAAGCGCTCAAATCGCTGCCTACGCCAATACTCCTCCTACCTGATAGGTGGTCATGGTCTCGTAGTGAAAATCCTTGCCTAGATCCAACACCGCAAAATGCCTCTTGGCACATTGGATTTTGAGCTCTTCTGATCTCCTAAGCGCAGGATCACCATTTTTGCCGCCTTTGGTCTCAGTGACAAAGAAGACACGCTTCTCGTCATTGACCTCTTCTACATAGGCCCAATCGGGGTTGTAGCTGCCAAGCGGCGTATCGATCTTGAATCGAGGCGGCAGCTTGGCAAACACCAACACTTCCTCCTGTTTGTCCAGCGCCTCGGCGAAATTGCGCTCAACACCTGCGGAGTCATAGACCACGTAGTTGTATAGGCTTTTGCCCTGCACGCTTGGCTCCCAGGCATTTTGTCCCAGGTAGGCGGTATAGTCGTCCACCTTCAAGTCTTTCATGGTGTACCACTCGTCTTCTGGCAACTTCACGTACTTGATTCCCTGAGCAATCAGATCGTTCTTCACTTTGCTGATCTTGGCTCCCACTTGCTCCAAAAACGTTGCGGGGTCGATTGCAAACTCGTCGTAGCGATCACAGCCTTCAAGAATGTCCACCAACGTTGAGCGTGTAAGACCCACGGCATCCTGAAGCTCTGCCACCGGATCAGGAAGGTTGTACTTTATCGCGCCTGCCACATTGACCACAGATGTGCCAATGCCTTCAGTATCTACTCCACTGTCATCAATGCTCAGCGATGCTCGCTCACTGGTGATTTGCGGTAGCTGTATCTTGGGCATGTCATTGATGGCCTCGATAGACTCATCGACAAGACGCTGAGAGTCCACCTCCACTTCGAAGCGTGTGCGCTGGCGGATCCGCTCCCAAAGCTCTTGGAACGCAGGATCCAAGCTCACGTCCTTTTGAAGCTCTACTGTGACCTCTTGAGCCTTGTCATGGATCTGCACCTTCTGAGCCTTATGAATGATGATGGCCTCTACCTGCTCCTTTGCAGCAGCCATCTCTTCAGGTAATTCCACTACACCTGCTTCAGCGGCCGCTTTAAGCTCAGGAGAAATCGCACCCTTTGCGCTGATCATGTCTGAGACAATCAGATAGTCAAAGATTTGTTTCGATTTCGCATATCCCAACCGCTCTTCTTCGCCATCCTTACCCGTATTCAGCATCACCATAGTGAAGCTTTCTGGGGTAATGATTCCAAACTTGAAATCGTCAGCCTCAAACTCTTTCTGCAGTCCATTGGCAAAATCCGAGTAGCTCTCATTGGCGATGACGGTAAGAATGTTGGCCTCCGGATCGTGAATGCGCTCCCCTTCCTGATTTACGCACAAACGCAAGCCGCGGCCAATCTTCTGACGTTTAGTGAGGTTGTCCTTCGTCTCTACCAACGTGCAAATCTGGAAGACGTTGGGATTATCCCAGCCCTCCTTAAGTGCCGAATGGCTAAAGATGAACGCCACATCCTTCTCTGGATCTTTGCCATCCGGAAAGGAGATCAATGTCTCCTTCTTGCGCATAATGAGCTCGAAGGCGCCCTGATCATCCGCTGTCGTCGCTTTACCCTTGGTGTCTTTGAACTTGCCCTTCTTATCCATGGCAAAGTAGCCCTGATGCACCCTATGAGGATCCATGCTCAACGGAATTCCCAAAACCTCATAGCACTCACGCCAGGTACCCTGAGCAATACCAGCCGTTTTACACGCCTGCCGAGAAGCCCTACTGTCCAGAGCTGCTACATATTCCTCTTCGAACATCTGGGCATAGATGCCGCCGTGCACTTCGGGCTCATAGATGCGATAGCGGTCGACGCGATCGATGAAGAATAGGCTCAGCACCTTCACACCTTGTGGCCACAGAACAAACTGGCGCTCCAGGTGATCGTTTATCGTGCGCCTAATCTGAGCCCGTTTTACCAGCTCTTCACTGACGTCGCCTACCACTTCTCCCAGCTCAAGCTGTTCGCCATTCTGAAACTCGATAAACTCGTTGCCAGGAGCAGCCCCAATATTTTGGACTATCCAGCCATTTTCGTAGTCAGTATTCTCGCCACTCTTTTGAAAGAGGTCTGCCCCTTGCCTTACCGTGACCGTCTTGCGCTTTTGCGTTCCGTTCTTCTGACGCACATCGATGGTGAGCTTCGCCGAGAAAGGATCGGCTTTGGCAGAATCGAGCCTCACATAGGATCCGTTGAGATTAGGGGCAGCTTTAACCGAGTCCACGCAGATGCTTTTTACCAAGTGCCGGTCAAAGGCATCTACCGGTGTGAGGCGATAGACCATGTTATAGGTGTCTTTATGGGTTGCCGAATAGCGCAGCACAAACAGAGGATTCAAACTCTTAATGGCCGCCTTCGCCAACTTGCTGTTGTCCACGCTTTGAGGCTCGTCGATGATAACAACAGGCTTGCAAGCGCTTACCAACTCACGTGGACTGAAGCCTCCTGCAAGCTTCTCACTCGGCCTGTGGAAGAGATTTCCCTCTTTCGCCGACCCATCACTTTCAAGACCCTTATTAAACGCATCAATGTTGATGATCATGACTTGGATAGAACTGGACGTAGCAAAATTACCTACAGGCCCCATGTCCTTGGAGTCATAGACAAAGTAGTCCAGCGGCACCCCATCATACAAAGTATCAAAGTGCTTCTTAGTAGTTTCAAAGCTCTTAAGCACACCTTCGCGAATGGCCACACTAGGCACCACGATCAAGAACTTGGTGAGACCGTAACGCTGATTGAGCTCGTAAATGGTGCGGATATAGACATAGGTTTTACCAGTACCAGTCTCCATCTCCACGGTGAAGTCGCGTAGTCGACCATCCGTGAGCCTGTCAGTGGGTGGCAGGCAATGTTCTTCTTGCACACTATGAAGGTTCTTCAATAGACGGCCAGGAGCCACTCTTAGCTCATTGCCATGACCTACCGAGAAACCCTCCAACCTCTTCTGCCCGGATACTTCATCCCCTGCATCGAAGACGCTTATGGCAAATTCCTGATCCCGAAAAAGATCACAGGTAGCATTGATTGCATCAATTTGGTATTGCTGGTTTGGCGAGAACTTGAATTCTATCTGGGACATGTCAGACCGTCCTCAGTTCGATCTCGGACCCGGTGCGCTCGGCGGCGTTCTTGAAGATCTGCACGGCGTTGAGCTTGAGGGAATCGTCGAGGATGGAATCGAGGATGAGGACGCGACGAGGTTCGAGGTCCGCCACCGCCTGCAGGGCATCGGTGGTGAGTCCCGGGTCCATGCAGCAGATGAGCTCATCTGCTGCAACGGACCAGACGGGATAGCCCACGACCTCGACACGCTCCACAGGCAGCGTGAGCTCGAGGCCCCACTTGAGCATCATCTCGAAGACGATGTCGAGCTCGGAGCGGTCGGGCTTCACCACGTCCCGCATGAGGGTGCCCGGCTCCGGCCGCTCGATGCCGGAGCTGTCGAGCTCGAAGACGCGGAAGCCGATGTCAGGCATCCTCTTGGGCTCCTCACCGAGTTTGGGCTGCGCATTTTCTTTTTCGATTTCGGTCTTAATCTTGTTGCCGGCACGACGTATGCGTTCTTCACCGATTTGAGCAAGGTCGTGGTTCAAATGAAGACCGTCTAGGAAGGCGATTCGCTTCGCCGTCATCGCTTTCTTTTTGCTGTCATCTGAATTTGATACTTCGATTATCTCTGGGAGCTGTACGGAAATGCACTTTCTGTGACCGCCGTCTTCTGCATTTAGTTGCAGCACAGACGCCGCAGTTGTTGAAGAACCCGAAAAGAAGTCGCAGATAATATCGTTCTTATCTAGAAAACAACGCATTTTGATGAGGGCAATCACTAGGCTCTTCGGCTTTGTAAAGTCAAAGAGGCCACCCATCCCAAGATCGTCCATATCAGTGCTGGCGCTCTCATTCGTACCCACATCGACGCTGCTGTCAAGCTTTATTGGCATATAGTTCGTCGGTGTCTTGTATTTATCATCGTTAGCGATTCGCTGGAACCTCAAAGACATCTTTTTCGTCTTTGCAAGAAAATATGTTCCAGCAGCAATCTCATCATCCAAAGTTGACTGTTGCCATTTGAATTGACCCTTCAATACGGCCTTATTTGCATTTACGCCGTTCTCAATTTTGATGTTCTCAAGAATGCTTACGCCCTCATAGCCGCCAGCGGGAAGCACGCCCCTGTTTATGAAATTGAATCTGATAGAGCCAGCAGGAAACTCCAATGTTTTAATTGGATTACCTGTGTTTAATAGAGGGGCATCCCCATTATCGAGCCATGCACCGAAAAATTTTGATTCGTTTGCCTTCCGCTCGTAACAAAGCACATACTCAACCGTTTTGCGACATTTATACGCAAGCGCTGGTGGCGTCATAGTCTTCGTCCACATAAAGCGAGCAGCAAAATTAGCTTCGCCAAACACCTCATCTGCAATTTTTTTCAAGTTGTCTACTTCATTGTCGTCGATGCTGATGAAGATGACCCCGTCGTCTGTCAGCAGCTCCCGCGCCAGGTGCAGCCTGGGATACATCATGGACAGCCAGTCGCTGTGATAGCGGCCGCTTGTGTCGGCGTTCGACTGGCCGGTGAGCCCGGCCTGCTCTTTGTAATTTGCGATGGTGTCACCAAAGCTGTCCTTGTACACAAAGTCATGACCGGTGTTATACGGCGGGTCGATGTAGATCATCTTGACCTTGCCGTGGTAGCCGCGCTGTAGCAGCTTTAGCACCTCGAGGTTATCACCCTCGATATAAAGATTATCGGAGTCAAAGGAACCATCTTCGCCATCTCGTCCACGGCTCTTCTCCACGCACGGTCTCAACGTTGCTGTACTCACTGTCTGGGATTGACGAATGGCATCCGCCTTACCGGGCCAAGTAAACGCATAACGCTCCTGCCCCTCATCAACCTCATCACCCAAAAGAAGACGGAGCTTTTCAAAATCTATACTATGAGCTCTCTCTCTCTCTCTCTCTCTCTGTATTTTCGGTTTCAGTAATTATCTCTGGGAAGAGCTCTTTTAATTTTTCTATGCGATCTTTAACCAGGTCTTCTGATTGAAGGTTCATCTTCTCAATCTCTGTCATTACAGATCTCCCTAATCTCCCGGCTTACTACGTCTCGTTCTTTCTCAAGCTGCTTTAGTTCGATGCGTAAGTACGCGCTTTCATTAAGGGTAAGGCTTTTATCGGTACGTCGTTTTTGAACAATATTATTAATTTTAGTTTCGAGAGACCCAAAGCTATTTAGAAGATTGCTCAATGAGTCACGGTATTGTTCTGGGCATTGAGGATAGAAGCCCACTGCTGGAATACCATGTGACAATCTGACATTCCATGTCAGATCATTAAGATATGCAAGTAAATCCTGCTGAGAGAGCTGGCTAAAGGCAAGAGAATCCAAGAAAGGTTTGTATGCCTTATCTGCTAAGGAGAAACCACCAGTAAATTCGACGGCCTCAACTACGATGGCGCCTTTCTCGGCAAGGCTTTTTCTCATGGTTGCCACCGAGATACAAGCTTCCTTAGATCCGTCGATGAGAATGACGGTGGGGTTAGGAAAGCATTTATGCAGCAGGCGGGCCACTTCACTGTAGGCAGCAGATTCGGCCATCTCACAATGAAGTATCAAGATGCTTTGGATGTCGTAGCTCTCATCTACATGAGGCGGAATGCGTGTAGTTGACTTTTGTATGGTGGCAAAGTGGGTAAGCTTACGTGTCTTGTCGAGAATCTTCTGCTCGGTCTTAGTAAGAAGCGCTTGCCTCGTGAGCACTGTTTTGGGGATGCGGCGATCGCCCGCGAGGGCAGATCCGGGAAGCTGGAGCACATCATTCCAGTTGAAGGTAGTCATCGAATCACCGCAAAGCTCACGAGGGAATAGTCATTGAAGCCAAGGACAGTGCCTGAGCCTACCTCGCCAAGGCTAAAGAGGCTTTCGATACCCTTGTCCTGTTGAACTCCATTGATGGCGGCCACAACATCATCGAGCAGCTGAGTATAGACACCCATCTTGGTACCATCGCGGGTCTCTTTGTTGAATTGCTTGCAGAGCTCAGGGATAGGCTCGAGATGGCCCGAGCAGGCCGCACGCATGGTGTCCAAGGCCAGCTTGGGTTGAGTGTGTTGGCTCATCACTTCCCCATCCTAGGAGATATACACCACGTAGTAGGGGAACGTGGGATTGCTGTCTTTGGGATCTGCGAACTCATTATTCTGTTTGAGGCAGAAAATCACACCGGGCCTCACCTCGTCTTTGAGCTCATCTGGGATAGGCGCAACCGTATGAAGCCCCAAAGGAGAGTCTTCGAGCAAATTAGGGTGATCTTTTACGTAGCGTTGGAGCTCGACCCGGAAGTCGTCAAAGGCAAAATCGGTAATAGAGATCCCACCAGAGACATCTTCAAAGTCGAGTGTGTCTGTTTTTAGCTGCTGAAGTTGCTGCTTTCGATACTTGAGATCGTTCATCTGGGCGGTGTTCTTGGCCTCAAAAAGGTTCTCTTCACCGGTAGCAGAGGCATCCATAAGTACCATGCGGCCTTTGACGCGACCTTCTAGCTGAATGTACTCGTCGAGATCAATATCAGGCCAGAAGTTCACGAGCTGGATTTGAGAATTGGGGGAACCCAAGCGGTCGATGCGGCCAAAGCGCTGGATGATGCGCACCGGATTCCAATGGATGTCATAGTTGATGACGCAATCACAGTCTTGGAGGTTTTGTCCCTCAGAGATGCAGTCAGTGGCAATAACGATATCGATCTCGCCCTGGGCGCGCTCATACTCTGGGAGTTCCTTTGATACTGGTGAAAAGTGCGCCAGTATATTCTCGAAGGAACAGGGGGTTAGTTTTAGCGAGTAGGTTCTGTTTGAAGTACCAGCGACCTCTGCACACTCGAGATTGAGTTCTTCTTTCAACCAAGGACTCAGCTGCTCAAAGAGGTAATCAGCCGTGTCAGCAAAGGCAGTAAAGATCAATATCTTCTTATTGCCCGGGTTATAGGGATGGGCGACCTTCTCGGTAATAAAAGATTTGAGTTGAGCCAATTTGCCGTCGCGCTCGTAGGTGACTTCGTTGGCATAGACCAAAAGCTTTTGAAGCACTTGGATGTCAAAGTCGAGGTCTTGGGCGAGAAGCATTGTATCGACGTCACGCAGGTCTACCTGTACTTTTCCGCCGATTTCCAACTCATCGGCATCGTCATCATCGAAGCCATCCTCTAGACCGGAAGTATCGTAGGAAACCGATGCGCCTACATCGAGCTTTTCTCGAAGAGCAAGACAGCCATCAAGAATGCGCTTAAGGGTGATCCTAAAGCTGTTGACAGAAGACTCCATACGCTTGAGCACATTGACACGCATGAGGTTGGTAACCGCATTAGTGCGGTTGAGCTGACTCTCAAAGTCCTTTCCCCAACTATCCCCATAGCGATCCTCATACTTAGTTCGCTGAGAACCTCGCACATAGCTGAGTACGTGATATTGAGCGAACGTGAGCTGGGCAATCATATCGTTGAGATCGGCTACGGGTGGAAGTTCACCTTTGAGATCAATGGGAGTATTGAAGGAAATGGGCGGGCGGCGTGTGGGGAATGTGCCCGCATCCGCGCCGTAATATTTGGTGATGTGTTTGCGACTGCGAGCAATAGTGAGCACGTCTAAGAGCTTGAAATAGTCGGCAGTTACCGAGTTGACGAAGTTCTCTGTAGTGCGCTCGGAATCGGGCAATTTGCTCCACTCATTAAATTGTTGCTGCGCCAAGCGAGTAACTTGGGTTATGGAAGGAATGCCATCAGTATCTGAGAGGTAGGCGTCATTACCTTCTGTAATAAGCTCGATTTGATTGCGTAGATCGAGAAGCCGGTTGTTCACGGGCGTTGCCGAAAGCATGAGCACTTTGGTGCGCCGATTAGACTTGATGACGTCTTCGATGAGGCGAGTGTAGCGGTCGGTCTTCTCGGCATCGGTGCTTTTATTTCTGAAGTTGTGGCTTTCGTCGATGACCACCAAGTCATAGTTGCCCCAGCGAAGATGGCCCAGATCCACGTCGCCGGACATGCCATGGTAGCGAGAGAGATCTGTGTGGTTGAGCACCGTATAGGAGAAACGATCATCTGCCAAAGGATTGCGGTCGTCATTGTCCTGGGTCCAAAGCGTCCAGTTGTCGCGAAGGCGCTTGGGGCAAAGCACCAAAATGCGATCGTTTCGTTCCTGATAATACTTCATGACTGCAAGGGCCTCGTAGGTCTTTCCAAGGCCTACCGAGTCTGCGATGATACAACCTTTGTACTTCTCAAGTTTATGGATGGCACCCACCACTGCGTCTTTTTGGAAGTCATAGAGCTTGTTCCAAATGGTGGATTCTTCGAAGTTAAGACCAGGACGTATGCCGTTATCCTCGTTGTCTTCCATAAAGTCACGGAACAAGTGGTAGAGCGTGAGGAAGTAGATGAACTCAGGAGAGTTTTCTCGATAGAGAGTTTCCACCTGCGCGACGACCTGTTCTGTCACCTCTTCGACCATATCGGGATTGTTCCACAGGCCATCGAAGAGCACCTTGATGGCCATGGCTTCACTGTTGCCCTCAAAATGGCTGATACAAGTGACCGTGTCCTGCCTATGTTCATAGCCCAGGCCTTCTTGGGT
Source organism: Leptogranulimonas caecicola (assembly GCF_023168405.1). GTDB lineage: Bacteria > Actinomycetota > Coriobacteriia > Coriobacteriales > Atopobiaceae > Leptogranulimonas > Leptogranulimonas caecicola. Next base: position 1,069,371 of record NZ_AP025285.1, read on the forward strand.
GAAGTTGGCCACAGAACCTATAAATGCCTGATCTTCCCCTTGAGGATTCTCTACCACATAGGTGCCGCCAGATTGAACTACCCCTGTGTGTTTCGCAGACTTAAAGATCCCTTTTTCGCGAATCCACTGGGCACATTCTTTAGCTAGTGCACGCTGATTAAGATTGTTGCGAAGCACAAGCTCAAGGCCTGTACCACCAATCCCCTTCTCTCTATTGCGCCTTGCCAGAGCAAATTCACGCGGCTCTTTGCTATCGAGCATGGTTTTGATGAAGGTGGGCTCGCTAAAGAGGAAACGTACCTCATCGATCTTTGAGAGCTCCTCTTTGAGCTCGCCATAGGCAAAAAGGGTGAAGTACGAGCTGATGATAGAGAGCTTTGCATCCTCATCGATGGAATGAGCTAATGCGTCGCCCAAACGCTGTGCTCCTACGTTATTGAGCGTCTTCATAGAGTCGTGAGTCCTTTATGCAAGATGGATGGCAAGTTTTCACCACCGGTTTATTGAATCGATGCTGAATAGTCTAACCTTTTGCACCTCATAGCTACTAGAGAGGATCACAGAAGAAAAAATTGCGGGGTGTCCTAATTGTGGGACATAAAAATGATTTAAGACAATAGATAGATTTTATAAGATTTTAAATACTGCTGAATAGGCTGCCCGTGGCAATAGCGAACTCGTGGAGGAGCAATGAAGTGAACAGGATTGCCCGTGACGCTTGCATCTGGATAAAGTCATCGCTATAGTAATTCTTCGTTGCACGGGCAACCGAGCAGCCTATGGGCGTTTAGCTCAGGGGGAGAGCGCTTCCCTGACACGGAAGAGGTCACAAGTTCAAATCTTGTAACGCCCACCACTATTTACAAGGTCAGCGATTCTTTCGCTGACCTTTTTTGTTTTGCAGATCATCCATTGATCGAATTCTCTCCAATAGTCTACGCAAAGCCCCAGCTATACACCTATAAACACACTGAAATTGGTATCTATCTGCATCTATTTCCACCAGGATTCCCAGCGGTGTTCGGCGCGTATCTCACTGGTTTTGCTCCGGTGTCAAAGGCGCAAATAGATGAGAACAGCTTTTCTCGCTCCCCGCTCAAAAGGACACACTGGCTTTAGCGACCACGCGACCCAGGATGCAAGGGTTTCTCGGCAAGGAGAGATTGTTGTAGCTGGGGATAGCGATCAAGGAGCGGCGGCTATGGCATCTGAGATGAGCTTTGTGGCAGAGCGCAATATGCTTGATGGCGAATTGGCAGAGATGATTGCGGCAGGAGATGCTCAGAAACCGGCGGATACCATCGATTTGGCTATCGGGGATCCGGATTTGGCGACCGATCAGCGCATCATCGACGCCGCCTTCGCCGATGCCAGCTGCGGGTTCACGCATTATGCGAGTCCTTATGGGGATTCGGAGCTTTTGGCTGCCATCAGGCGCGTGTGGCAAGAAGATTATGATGTTGAAGTGGCTCGGGATGAAGTGATGGTTACTGCCAGTGCTACCCATGCCATGTATCTGCTGCTAGACACTGTGGTGGATCCAGGCGATGAGGTGGTGCTCTTCTCCCCTTACTTCACGCCTTATAAAGCTCAGGTACAACATGCGGGCGGCGTTCCGGTGGTCATTGAGTGCGATCCTGATGCCGGCTTTAGACCCAGTGCCCAGGCGTTGGAGGCGGCGGTGACTTCTCGTACCAAGGCGATCATTGTGAATACGCCCAACAATCCTACCGGAGTATGCCTGAGTTTGGAAGAGCTGCAGGGCTTGGTGGATGTGTGCCGCGCCCATCATATGCTGCTTATCGCCGACGAGATCTATACCTCCTTCTCGTTCATGCGACCCTTTGCTCCCGTGCTTTGGTGTGAGGGAGCACACGAAGTGTGCGCGACCATCCGGTCCTTCTCCAAAAACTACTGCATGAGCGGCTGGCGGCTGGGTTACGTGATCGCTCCAGCCGACGTCATCGAAGCCATGCGCTGCATCAACGAGTCGCAAGTCTATACGGCTCCCACCCTGTCGCAGCGGGCAGCCATCAGGGCATTGGAACTGCGCCAAGACATCCGAGAGTGCGTCCATGAGATCTACGGCGATAGGTTGCGCTTTGGCATGAGGCGTGCCTGTCAGCTGCCAGGTGTGAGCGTGCCCACCACCCAAGGAAGCCTCTACCTGTTCTTGGACGTGCGTGGCACCGGCATGGACGGCGCCCAGTTTTGCTCGCTCATGAAAGAGGAAGCCCATGTGCTGATGCTCTCTGGAGCCAGCTTTGGCGCGGCAGGCACGGGTTTCGTGCGCCTGGCACTGCGCGTGGACATCCCCCAGCTTGGCCAAGCCTTCGACCGCATGGAGCGCGTCTTAGCCGCTCATAGCGCCGCGCCCGTGGTGATGTTTAACGAGACCCAAAGCGTTTCTGCCTAGGATTGCCTGGACGGCCTCAGCCGCCAAATCCAATGAGAGTCCCCCTGCCTGCCCCGCGAAGCGCTCGCGGGGAAGGCGCATTTAGGGACGCACCAGATAGGCAGCCCGCAGTTGCGCGATCTTCTCGGCATCGAGATCGAGCTCCTGCTCGCAGTAGGCGTAAAACGAGCCCCACTCCTGCTCGATGGCATCAAACGCAGCCACGATGCTCTGCTCCTCCACGGTATAGAGCAGATGCAGCAAATTGTAAGGAGCCGAGGGAAGCATCCCGTTGCGGCCCAACGCCATAAGCACCTTGGACCATCCTGGCTGGATGTAGCGGTTGGACGCCAGGTAGTCCTCCAGCACCAATGCTGGCGACACCCCCAGCACCAGCTCTAGGAAGGCCGCTGCGATGCCCGTGCGGTCCTTCCCTGCCGAGCAGTGCCACAGTACGCATCCTGGACGCTTCTGTGGCTCCTGGGGCACTTGAGCCGCCTGGGCCTGCGTCGACGCCCCTTGCGCCAGCGCCCCCGCGGGCTCTTGGATGAACAGCGGCACGAAGGTCTTGGGATTGGTAGCCTGCTCCAGCAGAATCTCAAAGAAGCGGCGATAGCCCTGGCGGCCCAGCTCGCTGGTGACAATGGTGGCATAGAGGCCGGAGATCTTGTCCTCGCCGCCCAGGTCGTAAGACTTGGCCTCGGCGATGAGGGAGCGCAGCGACTTGTCCTGGGTGATGCCCGCAGTAGACTGGCGAATCACCGGCACGAACTCCATGGAAGCCTCGGGCAGAAGGTGCATGGGCTCCGGCGACCGAGCCCGCTCGGACTGAGTGCGAAAGTCCACTACTACCGATAAACCCATTCCCCTTAAACGAGCTGCATCAGTCGCAGTAGCCTTTCCCAACTGACCTGTGCGCAGCAGCACCCCGTGGCGGACGACATGGCCGTCCTGAGTGGGCATGCCGCCCAGATCGCGAGCGTTGCGGACACCAGAGAGCCCCATATAGCCGTAACCCGACCCAATGAAGGCGTTCTCCAGCTGAGCCACCTGTGGTGACACCGGACGATCCTTTACGCGGGGATCTTTTTGAAGTGCTGCTTCACGTGTATCTTGGGTCATAGAGACGATTCCTTAGAAGTCGAAGTATCTTGCCTGAACGGGTTCGCCTGCGGGAGATGGCTGCGACCTTCTCTCACGGCGTTGCGCTCCGCTAGGCGTTTGGCGCCAGCTGGCTTCCTACCACCAGGTTTTGAAACCTGTCTTCGATGAAGTCATTGTTAAAGTGAGAGTCCACGTAGACATCCACCGCGTTTTGGGGTGGTATGCCCAAAGCGCGCTGCTCCATGCGGTAGAAGCAATAAGCCGTGGCCAATAAATCTATAGTAATAAATGCCACAAGCACTCCCACCAGAACCGCTTGAGTTTTGCTGGACGGCTCCCCTATGAACCATACGAACTCCGGTAGCACCACCTTAGTAAAGATCACGCCCAGCACCGCCCAAAGGACGATGGAGCGCCAACAGACCCACTGAGTGATGGCATCCGGAAGACCCAAGTACGTCCAGCTCTGCGCATGCCAGAAGAACTCCATGCACATGCCGGTAGCCTGCTCGATAGCCGCTCCCGCTCCCATGGACACCAGCAAGATCTCGTACCACTTGCTATCGCGGAAGTTCCACAGCACGATGGCGAACATAAGGCCGCCGAATCCATAGAGCGGCGAGAATGGGCCCCACACCACACCCACTCGACTTTGGGTGAGACCCTGGGAATGCCACATCCAGATCTCCTCACCCACGAGACCCAGTAGGCTGCAGACCAAAAAGATCGTGATGTAGTGGGTGATCCCCAAGCTCGCCTGTTCCAAATACTGATGCTTCGCCATGCGCTCCGCTTTAAGCGTTGCTTTGCGCTGCTCTTTGGACATGGGACGCCCCGTGCGAGTTCTCAGCTCATAGTAAGCCGGATCGTGCCGAGAAACCCCCACCCTCTTGCGAAAGCGCTCCTGTCGCTGAGACTCCTTGCGCGCCAAGCGGGAAGCGATCCTGCTTTGCAAGCTGTCAGAGCTTGAAGCCTTATACGCAAGCGTCGACGCATCCACTACATCATCTGCATCGAAGCGTTCCCGCCCCATGGCCTCTGAGTAACTTCTACCGCTCATGAAGCGCCAGCTCACTTCTGAGATGGCCCAGGAGGTCAACAGACACACAAACACGAAGAGCAAGATGAGAAGCAAGGTGTTGATCAAGAGAAACCCCAAGGTGTGCTGGATGGCTTACAGAGCGATGAAGCGTATGGGATTGAGACATTGTAGTCAACTGTAGAGGAATGTACCTATACCTGCATAGACTGCAGGCTATCTACCCCATCTAAAGGAGAGTGCGCTTACGATGCGCTGTAATTCGCGAGTGCAGCGGATAGTACATCTTGTAGAAATGTGAAGGCCAGAGTGAATGCAGACTACCGGATCCTAAGGACGAGAAGGATATTGGTATCCTCAGAACTTATACTTCATTAGTAACGCGAAAATAGCCTATTTTTACTTTGAATGCTACGTTATTGTAACCATCGTAGTTCTTTTTCTGAGTGTGTCAGAGACATCTTTAGCAGCAAAACCACCGCTTTAGCAGCTAGCCCGCCAATTCATCATCAAGCCCACTAATCGTGCGTGCATTCATATGCATATCAACCAAAAAAGAAAAAAGCCACCCCGTAAAGAGTGGCTTGAAAAATTCTGGAGCGGACAACGGGATTCGAACCCGCGACCCTCACCTTGGCAAGGTGATGCTCTACCAACTGAGCCATGTCCGCGTCAACGGAGAATACTATACCCAGAGCCTCTATCTGGCGCAAGGGGTTATTTTCAAGGCTCGCAAGTTTTGGATGCCTGGTGAATCCAAGGGACACATGAAGAAGGCGCACTCTCTATTTGTCATCTCTACCTGCTATCTCTACCCGCCCTTAAACGCCTGGCCTTTAGAGCCTTCGCTCGCACCTTCCTGCTTCTCACCGCCGGCGCTCCCCTCGTCAAACAAAAAGCCGACTCCCAAAAGAGCCGGCTTGAATGTACTGGAGGCGACGCCCAGATTCGAACTGGGGGTAAAGGCTTTGCAGGCCTCTGCCTTACCACTTGGCCACGTCGCCAGTAATTGAAAAGGCCGGTGTGGGGCCGGCCTTAGGAAGATCACTGGAGCGGACAACGGGATTCGAACCCGCGACCCTCACCTTGGCAAGGTGATGCTCTACCAACTGAGCCATGTCCGCGTGCGGTAGCTACTATAAACCAGCGAGCAACTGGGTGCAAGTCTCAATTTCCAAGAACTTACAAGCCTTTAGTGCCGCGAGCCCACAGACGCCAGTGAGCCTTAACGCTCCTCGATGTAGACCGCGGGCTTCTCGTCATCCTTAGGATGACCAGGAGCCGCGGGGAGCACGAGGTTCATGATGATGCCCACGATAGCCGAGAGTGCCATGCCAGGGATGGTGTAGTCACCCAGAGGCAGCGAGAAGCCGCCACACTCCATGCCTACGCCCAAGATGATGACCACGGCGGCAATCATGAGGTTTCGATTCTCGCCAAAGTCGATGTTGTTGGTCACCAGCATGCGCAAACCGTTAGAAGCAATAAGGCCAAAGAGCAGCAGACTTACGCCGCCCATGACAGGAGTGGGTATGCTCATGATGAGCGCTTCGAGCTTGGGGCAGAAGCCGCCTACGATGAACGCGAAGCCCGCAGCATACCAGAAGACCTGGGTGGAGTAGACGCGGGTGACGCTCATGACGCCGATGTTCTCGGCGTAGGTGGTGGCAGGAGGGCTACCCAAAAAGCCGGCGATGCAGGTGGCGATACCGTCACCTGCCAGCGAGCGTGGCAGCATGGGGACGAAATCCTCGCCTACCACCTCAGAGACTACCAGCAGGTGGCCGATGTGCTCGATGACCACTACCAGCGCCACCGGAGCGATGAGCGCGATGGCCACAGGGTCGAACTCTGGGAACTGCAGATGGGGCAAGCCAATCCAAGCAGCCTCGGCCACAGGGGCGAGATCTACCAAGCCGCAGAAAGCTGCGACGATATAGCCCACAATAATGGCCAAGAGCACTGGGATAGTGCCGATAAGGCCCTTCATCGAGGAGAAGATCACTGCCGCAAACAGAGTGATGCCCGCAACCAGAGTCGCAATGCCGTTGAATTCTCCCGTGGAGCCTGTGAGCGCCATGTTCACTGCGGTAGCAGAAAGGCCCACACCAATGACGATAATGATGGAGGCAATGAGCACCGGGGGCAAAATGCGATCGATCCAACCGGTGCCAATGAGCTTGATAATGCCGGCCACTGCCAGAAAAACTAGACCAGCCACAACCACGCCGGAGAGCGCCGCTGCGGTGCCCTGTGTAGCACCAACCGCAATAATGGGGCTGATAAATGCGAACGAGCTTCCTAGATAGCTAGGAATCTTGTTCTTGGTCATGAGCAGGTAACACACCGTGCCGATACCTGAACACATGATGGCAGCACTGGGATGCAGACCCGTGAGCATGGGCACCAGTACGGTGGACCCAAACATTGACATCATGTGCTGGATGCCAAGAGGGATCGCTTTGCCCACCGACACGCGGTCGGAGACTCCAATCACTTCTCTTTCTGCCATGAAACTCCTTTCTCAAAAAATGCAGGCCCTCGCCCTCTGGTGGCGGGACCTGCATCATTAACAACAAAGCTGATGAAAAGAGGGTGCAGCCCTTATCGGCAATTATGAGATGAGGAAAGATACCAAGAAGGCGACTGCAGCCACCCACATGAGAGGCTTGACCTTTTTCGCATTGCCAGTAGCGCAGGCAACCACCACGTAAGTGATGAAGCCCAGGCCAATACCGGTGGAGATGGAGTAGGTCAAGGGGATGCCGGCCAGAGTGATGAAGGCGGGCAGGCCATCGAGCTTGGAGTTCCAGTCGATGTCTTGGACCTGATCCATCATGAGGAAGCCCACGAGCACCAGAGCGCCGGTGGTGGCAGGAGAGCTCACCACGGCAATGAGAGGTGCGAAGAAGGCGGCTAGAACGAACAGCACGCCGGTGGTGATGGAGGTGAGGCCAGTGCGACCGCCATCGGCAGCGCCGGAAGCAGACTCCACAAAGGTGGTGATTGAGGAAGCGCCCACCAGGCCGCCTACGGCAGCTGCGCAGGAGTCAACAATGAGGATGGGGCGAATGTCTTCCACTTTGCCATCGGCAGTAAGGAAGTCACCCTGCTTGGCCACTGCGAAAGCGGTGCCCATGGTGTCGAAGAAGTCAGACATCATGAGGGAGAACACGAACATGAGAAGGACGGGGCTCGCCACGACCTTGGCGATACCCATGACACCGGACTCGTCGGTGAGGAAGGGGGCGCCAAAGGTGGAGAAGTCCAGCGAAGACACGATGCCAGTGGGAGTAGCGGTGACACCCAGAGGAATGCCCACGATCACGGCAATGACGATGCCAATGAGGATCTCGCCGGGCACATTCATGCAGTAGAGCACGAAGGTGGAGAAGATGGCGATCATGGCCACGATGTAGTTGGGGTCGCTCAGGGCTCCCATAGTGATGAGGGTGGAGTCATCGTTTACCACAATGGACCCGTTGATGAGGCCGATAAGGCATATGAAAAGACCCAGGCCAGCGGCGATGGCGTGGCGCTGAGATGCGGGGATGGCATCCATGATGGCCTCACGCAGACCGCAAAGCACCAGAATAAGAATGGCGATACCCTCGATAAAGATGACCGCCATAGCGGCGTGCCAATCGCCGTCGCAAAGGCCGGTGAGGGTGAAGGCGACCACCGCGTTGATGCCCATGCCCGAGGCGCAGGCCAAAGGACGATTGGCGAAGAGGCCCATGAGGATGGTCATGATGCCAGCGCCAATACAAGTAGCAGTCACTGCTGCCCCCGAAGGAATGCCCGCAGCCTCCAACAGGGACGGATTGACGGCGATGATGTAGGCCATCGCCAGAAAGGTTGTGAGACCAGCACGTACCTCCTGGCCCACAGACGATCCACGGGCGCTCATATGGAAGAAGTTTTCCAGCGCGCCTCCTTGGGCTTGATTTGCCATAGACAAATTCCTCTCATGTATTCTCTCGCTTTGGGAGGCCAATCCTCCCCCACTCCGACGCGCCAGCCTCACCTACAAGACGACTCGCACGTCTATCCCAGGCGTATTTAAGAAACGCCGCTGGAACCAAATCCCCCTGTGCCGCGATCGGTCTCATCCAGCTGATCCACCTCTAAGAGAGTTACCTGAGGCACCGGAAGGATGACCAGCTGGGCGATGCGATCGCCCCGGGTAATGGCGATGGGTTTCTCGTCATCTAGATTGATGGCGCAGACTTTGAGCTCGCCACGATAATGGGAATCCACAAGACCGGGCGTATTGGCCATAGAGAGCCCTTGTTTGAGGGCCATGCCGCTGCGAGGTTGGACAAAGCCGGCATAGCCATCAGGGATAGCGATGGCTAACCCGGTAGAAATCAGGCGGCGCTCATGAGGAGCCAACACTACATCCTCTGCGGAACGAAGATCCAACCCCGCATCACCCACATAGGCATAGGAAGGAAGCTCCACTGCAGGGTCCAGTCGCTGAATGGGCAGGGTGATACCGCTATTCATTGGCAAGCCTCCGAAGCTCTTCAGAAAACTCATCAAGGTTTTTAAACTCGCGATAGACTGAGGCAAACCGCACATAGGCCACGTCATCTATATCGCGTAGATGTAAAAGGACCATCTCGCCCAGACGCTTGCTGGGAACTTCTGTGATACCGCCGTCGCGAAGCTCGTTTTCTACCGAGTCGATAAGAGCGTCCAGCTGAGCCACGTCCAAATCGCGCTTGACCGTAGCGGCCACAAGACCGCGCATGATCTTTTGCCGATCGAAAGGCTCGCGACGGCCATCGCTCTTAATTACTACGAGAGGCAGCTCTTCTCGGCGTTCATAGGTGGTAAAACGACAACCACAGGCAGTGCACACGCGCCTGCGACGGATAGCTTCATGGGATTCAGAAGGCCTGGAATCAATGACCTTGGAATCATCACACCCGCAATTGGGACAGCGCATCGACCAATCTCTCCTGTCGCTAGGATTTATAGAGCTTCAGAGTCCTATGCAAAAGACGTCGCGGATTTACCGGATACGTAGGGCGTCGAACCTTGAGACAGGCTAATGCCCAACGTCATGGATGCCAACCGGTCAAGCCAAAATAGCTGCCGATTAACCTGTGCGGCGCTACATTACCACAGTTTCTTCCAAAGTGTTTCACATAGTCTCCACTATTTCGCTTATCCGAAACAACTTGCCTATTTTCTGCGAACATCTGTTTGCGCCCGAACGTTCGTTTGGCTATGATAGGGACACAGGAGCAAGACCTACTGGCAGGAGTGCCCATGTCACGGCCACAACTGAGTCATCGCGTTCAACAGATCTATGACTTTCTGGTTACCTATAGCCAGGAGCATGGCTATCCGCCCTCAGTGCGCGAGATTGGCGCTGCGGTAGGTCTCAAATCTCCCAGCACTGTGCATATGCATCTGCAAACCTTGGAAGATCTCAACCTCATTAGGCGCACTGCCAATAAATCCAGGACTATCGAGATCATCAGCGGTGCCGAGAAGAGCACACCTCAGCCGGCTGCACCTCATTCTTCCCATGCACAGGTAACGGTGGAACACGATCCTAACGACGGAGTCATTAGACTTCCAGTGGTAGGCCGCGTAGCTGCAGGCGTGCCCATCCTGGCTGAGCAAAACGTCGAGGATGTACTGCAGCTTCCCACCAGCGTAGTGGGCGATTCCAGCTCCTTCGTGCTGCGTGTGCGCGGAGAGTCCATGATCAATGCCGGCATCTTTGATGGCGACTATCTAGTGGTCTCTGAGGCGCATGATGCAGTAAACGGAGAGATCGTTGTGGCCCTTATCGATGATGGCGCCACCGTAAAGACCTTCTATCGCGAGAAGGACCGCTGTCGCCTGCAACCTGAGAATGACTCTATGGACCCCATCTATGTGCGTGAACCCCATATCATTGGTCGTGTAACGGCTCTTATGCGTTCTATTGTCTAATGGCTCCTCAGGATCACGCCTTAAAGACAACGGATACATCTTTTAACGTAAGCCCTCTCCATCAGGGTTGGTCCCACCCCTCTGGCCGTGTCGGTCTCTTTGACGCCGTGAGGGGTTTTTCTGTGACCTCCATGGTGCTCTTTCATCTTTGCTATGACTTGGTAGTGCTTACCTCGGTCTCCTTGTTTTGGTTCAAGCCGCCCTTTGAAGATATTTGGCGCGCCTCTATCAGCTGGACCTTCCTTTTGGTCTCTGGATGGATGTGTTCTTTTTCCAAGAACAATCTCATTCGCTCGCTGCGCTACCTAGTGGTAGCAGCTGCGATTTTTGTTGTAACTTCTCTGGCTGCAGTAGATGATCCCATCAATTTTGGCATCATCTACTGCATAGGGGGAGCTACCTTGATAGATGCACTGCTAGAACGGGTGGGCCTAGAGCCTTCTGGGCCTCTGGCTACCACCGTCCTCTTTGTGCTCTTTCTCGCCTGTCTCCATGTGCCTCAGGGAAGCTTTGGATTCCCCGGCTTCACAGCAGAGCTTCCAGCAAACCTTTACGCCATCTCTTGGTTTTCTTGGGCGGGGTTTCCGGGTCCTGGCTTTATCTCTGGCGACTACTACCCGCTGATACCGTATGCCTTAATCTATGGCGTAGGCATTGCGGCGGGTCGCACATTCTTGCGCACAGGATATCCAGCATGGTTCTTACGAGCACAATGCCGCCCTCTCCAATGGATTGGACGGCATGCGCTCGCTATTTATATAGTGCACCAACCAATTATTCTAGGCTGCCTGACGCTTGCGGGACTGTTATAGCACCCTAGGTAACGGGAGACTCTGAGACATTCCGCTCTGTATCTGGCTCTGACTCGGAGTCTTCTTTGGATTCCAAGTTGTCACCATCTACGCGATAGGGAGCCAACGTGCCTGCAAGGCGCACGGGAACCTTTGCGGTGATAAGCAATCCCCCGTCCTCATAGGTTTCACGAAGTACTTGCCCACGCTCATGAACCATCTTCATGAGCAGTCCCTTTTCGTAGGGGATGCGCGCAGTTACCGTGCAGTCATTCTCAGAGGCGATAGTTGCAATCTCATGGAGTAGCCCCGGAAGTCCTTGGCCGGTAAGTGCAGAAACCTGTAGTGCTTGAGGGTGCATGATGCGAAGGGTGTCCTTCTCGGCAGCAGATAACTCGTCGATCTTATTAAGACACAAAAGGTTTGTGATAGATCCTGCATCGATTTGCTCGAGAGTATCGCGCACAGAAGCCACCTGGGCAGGCCAATGAGGATCAGAGGCGTCAGCGACGATGATGATGAGGTCTGCAGCAGCCACTTCGGCAAGTGTGGACTTGAAGGCTTCCACTAGCGTGGTGGGGAGCTTTTGAATGAACCCTACAGTGTCAGTGATGGTGATCTTGCGGCCTTCTGCCAAATCGAGGGCGCGCGTGGTGGGATCAAGGGTGGCGAATAGCTCATCTTTGGCGTAGACGTCCGAGTCTGTGAGAGCGTTGAGCAACGTTGACTTTCCCGCATTGGTATAACCCGCAAGGGCCACTCTATAGACACCGGAGTCCCAGCGCGCTTTGGATTGCACCTCTCGGCGCTGAGCCAAGCGCTTGAGCTCCTCGCGCAGTTTTGAGATGCGATCGCGCACCAGTCGACGGTCCACCTCTAGCTGGGATTCGCCTTGACCAAAACGGCTTCCAATGCCGCCACGGGTTTGCTCGCCCATCAGGTGGCTCCACATGCCACGAAGACGCGGCAGTACGTATTGGAGCTGGGCCAATTGCACCTGTAGACGTCCCTCACGGGTTTTAGCATGATTGCCAAAGATATCTAGGATGAGAGCAGTGCGGTCAATGACCTTTACGGGCTCGCCCACCGCTTTTTCGATATTGGATTGCTGGGAAGGTGTGAGCTCGTCATCAAAGATGACCACATCTACATCCAGAGCATGAACAAGGTCTACCAGCTCACGAGTTTTGCCCGACCCAATAAAGGTCTTAGGAACTGGTCTGTCCAGACGCTGTGTGAGCTCCCCCACCACCTGAGCGCCGTCGGTTTGAGCCAGTCGCGCAAGCTCTGCCATGGAATCTGTCATGGCCCAATGATTGATGCCCGGTAAATCAACGCCTATGAGAAGCGCTCTTTCCTGAGGAAGAGCCGTAGGTTGAGACGTTTTGCGTGCCATGAAACCTGCTTCCTTAAGCTCTGATATGTATGACGTACTTAGTAGTGCGAGACCTTAGGAAGTCTCATTCACATTATGATAGGTTGCCAATATTACGTCACGTGCCTGGGGAATAGAAAGTTGCTCAAGATCGAGTGTTGCGGCTCGCCCATCTCGCCTGAGCCAGGAGAGTTGACGCTTGGCATACCTGCGAGTATTGCGCTTGATGAGCTCCCTCGCTTCATCCATAGAGATCTGACCGTCTAAAGCCGCAAGCACCTCTTTGTAGCCAATGGCCTGCCGTGCAGTGAGGTTTTGCTGGATCCCTTGGGCTTTGAGGGCTTGTACCTCATCTACCAGACCTTGTTCAAACATCTGATCCACACGGGTGTCTATGCGCGAGTAGAGCTTTTCTCGGTCGCGGACGACAGCATAGATGCGACATTGATAATGAGGGTCGCGATGCCTGAGATGCTGAGTGCGTTCCCCATAACTCTCCCCCTTCTCATGGAGCTCCAGGGCACGGATGACACGCCGCGAATTGTGAGGGTGAATGAGCTGGGCGCTTTTGGGATCGGCAGCATTCAAGAGATTCCAGAGGTAGTCTTCACCTCTTTTAGTCAAAAGAGCCTCGTATTTTTGGCGATCAGAAGAGATCGAGCCACCCTCAGGAAAATCCATCTCGTCGATAACGGCATCCAGATAAAGCCCAGTACCCCCACAGAGCACGGGGGTAAGGCCTGCGGCTAGCTGCTGGTCTATCTCACGCCGGGCGTCTTTTTGGAAGAGAGCTACCGAGTACTCCTCAGAAGGCTCTACCACGTCCACCATCTTGAGAGGTACTTTTCGCTCTGCCTCAGGAGTTTTGGCAGTGCCTATGTCCATACCTCGATAGACCTGCATGGCATCGATGGAGGTGACACAGGAGTTAAGAGCCTGTGCCACCTCATCTGCCAAAGCCGACTTTCCCGAAGCCGTAGGCCCCACGATGGCAATCATTGGCTGCGAGGCTAGATGAGCTTGTGGCAAGGTGGCCCTATCCATCAGCGTGGCTCGCTGGCCACAGTGCCGCGAAGATACCAGGTGCGCGCTTCATCTACATGGACATCCACAATGGAGCCAATGTAGTCGCTGGCACTGCGCCCTTGAGGAATGGGAAAATGCACCGTGACGTTTTCTGGGCTATGGCCCACAAGCACTTCCGCTGACTTCTTAGAGGGGCCTTCTACCAGGACCGCCACATCGCGACCGGCTTGAGCCTGGTTATACCGCCAGCTCATCTCTTGCACCAGCTTGGCTAGCCGGTCGAAGCGCTCCTGAATCACCTCGCGAGGCGTAGGATCATCAATCTTTGCAGCCGGCGTACCTGGACGCTTGGAGTAGATGAAGGTGTAGGCGCTAGAGAACCCCGCCTCACGTACGAGCGAGAGGGTATCCTCAAAATCCTGCTCGGTCTCCAGAGGAAATCCCACTATGAGATCTGTGGAGAGGGCGATATCTGGCATAGCCTTCTTGATGCGGCTCACCAAGCCGAGAAACTCTTCCCTCGAATACTTGCGATTCATACGCCGCAGCACGTCAGTGGATCCCGATTGAGCAGCAAGATGAAGCTGAGGCATCACTGCCGGAGTTTCAGCCATGGCGGCAATAGTTTCGTCGGTAAGGTCTTTGGGATGGGAGCTTGTGAAGCGGATGCGATCGATGCCGGTCTTGCCCACTGCCCTTAAAAGCTCAGCAAAGCGAGGCTCGCCGTAGAGATCACGCCCGTAGGAGTTGACGTTTTGACCCAACAAGGTCACTTCGCGCACGCCGTCGGCTACCAGAGAACGTACCTCGTCCACTACCTCCTCAAAGGCACGACTGCGCTCTCGACCGCGCACATAAGGCACAATGCAGTAGCTGCAAAAGTTGTTGCAGCCAGTCATGATGGGCACCCAGGCATGAAACTTCTGGGCACGGTGGCTAGGAAGATCAGTAGAGAAAGAGTCATAGGGCTCTTCGACGTCCACCTCGAGGTGCTCGCCTTTCTCGGCACGTGAAGCCTCGATGAGGCGAGGAAGCTCAGAGACTGCTTGGGTGCCAAAGACCACGTCTGCATTGGGGGCAAACGACCTCATGGCTTCACCCTCGCGCTGAGCGATGCATCCACCTACGCACACCGTGCGTAAACCCGAGGAAGGCGCCGGAGCGCTCACCATAGAAGAGATTTGCCCCTGAAGGTGGGTATCGGCTTTTTCACGCACACAGCAGGTCATATAGACCACAATATCTGCATCCTCAGGCTCAGAAACCTCCAAGCAGCCACAGGAATCCAAAAGACCTGAGACGCGCTCGGAATCATGGAAGTTCATCTGGCAGCCAAAAGTGCGCACATGATAGGTAAGGCCGGACAGAGAGCGGTCTAGCAACAAACTAAATGCCTCCCTTAGGCGTTGAGGATACTCACGCCGGGCTCTGAGAGAGGAGTTTCTTCGGCAGAGATCCTGTGGACGAAGACAGCGATGCGAATAGCAGTGCGCGAGTCGCCGTTGATTTGAATGTCGGAAAACGAGGGAGCAATGGAGATATCGAGGCCCACTGGAATAAGAAACCCTCGTGCGATGGCCACTGCCTTGATGGCCTGATTGACTGCGCCTGCACCTATTGCCTGCAGGTTTACAGGTACGCCGTCTTTGACCATACCAGCGATGGCGCCGGCCACCGAGGCCGGGGAAGATTTACTGGAGACCTTGAGAAAATCCATGTCGATGGCTCCTGGATGTTGTAGTGCGGGTGTCGTTCGTTGGTTGTGTGTACCGTATCTCTTAAGCATGGTACCCGAGCACAGGATCTAAAGAAGACAGGTCAGACAGCTCCCGTCAAATATACGCAGGAGCCAGAAGATGCGCCTAGCCCTCATCCTCTTTTGCGATACGAAAGGTGACCGTAATCTTGTCCTTGCCACATCGCACCGTGGGCTCGTCTTCCAGAGCTACATAGTAGCGATCAGAGATAAATGAAAAGGCTCTCTCCATACGCCGAGAAAACTCTTTGGAATCCCCTTCGTCGAGCTTGAGACCCCGATGGTCTTTGGAAAGATCCACCGGAGAGGAGGTCTGGCCCTTGTCAGTGCCGTGGGTGAGCCTTGCCATCACAGAGCGTACGGGGCGAATGGCTCCCGAAAGAATACGATGGGCAGTACGCTCTGAGAGTTCCAAGCCGAGAGAAGATGCAACCTCCACCAGCTCTTTTGCGTCCACTGCTGCATAGAGGCGCTCCAAGAGCGGCAGCGAGTCGATGCTGTCAAGGAAGAGCAGCGAGGCATCATCCATGGCGCTGGCCATACGGCTGCGAATAGTTACCACGATCTCTGCAGGAGAACCCAAGAACACTGTGACACTATGCCTTTCTTCGAAGGCAAACTCACAGCAGGTACGAGGAATGTTGTGAGGCCCTCGCGCCACAGTGGTCTCGTCGTCTTCTGTGGTAAAGAGTGTTGGCCAGGTAGACTGATCTGCTCGTTCAGGAAGTTCTGGGCCTGTGATCACCTCGATTGAAGTACCCATGCGCTCACCGGAAGCCCTTACACGGGCGATACGGGCATTCTGCCGAATGGAAAAAAGCGCCATGCCGCGACCGTGCACACCCCATCGATCCTCGTGAATCGAGTCTAGCTTGGAAGTCACGCGAGCTTCAAAGATGCGTTCCTGCATAGACAAGGGCACACCGGAACCGTCATCGATCATAGTGAGATGGCGCTCGTCGCCTTGCCTAGTGGTGGCGAGATAGATCTGGGTGGCGCCAGCATCACGGGCGTTGCGCAGAAGCTCCACTACCACGTCTTCCACACAGCGGATATCATGACGCGCTTGACGACGCTCAGCCTCATCTACTACCAGGCGCACGTAGCCCGCACCAAAGTTTTCTTCGACGCGGGCTACAGACTCCCCTGTGACGTCTGCGATGAAATCGCTGAGATCTCCCATGGGCTACTTGGCAACGTCGATTGCGCGAGATTCGCGGATGACTACTACGCGCACCTGGCCGGGATACTCCATCTCATCCTCGATCTGCTTGGCGATGTCGTGAGCAAGCACTACTGCCTCGGCGTCAGAGATCTTTTCAGGCTCAACCATGACGTGAAGTTCGCGGCCTGCCTGCATGGCATAAGTGCGTTCAACGCCCTCATGGGCATTGGAGATCTCCTCAAGCTTCTCAAGACGCTTGATATAGGCCTCAGCAGACTCGCGCCGTGCACCAGGGCGAGCAGCGCTGATGGCATCTGCAGCCTGCACCAACACATCCAGTACAGTCTCAGGCTCGATATCTGCATGGTGAGCCTCGATAGCATGGACAATCTCAGCCTTCTCGCCATATTTGCGCGCAAGGTCAGCGCCAATAACGGCATGAGGGCCTTCCACTTCACGATCGATGGCCTTGCCAATGTCATGAAGCAGACCAGCACGCTTCGCCATAGCAGGGTCGCTGCCAAGCTCGGCTGCCATAAGCGAGCAGAGCTCAGCCACTTGCTTGGAATGCTGAAGCACGTTCTGCCCATAGGAAGTGCGATAGCGCAAGGCACCCAAGGTACGAACAAGCTCAGGATGGAGATCATGGATGCCTAGGTCGAAAGCAGCTTGCTCGCCGGCGTCCAAGACACGCTGGTTTACCAGCTTCTCTGCCTTGGCATACATCTCCTCAATGCGCGCAGGATGAATGCGTCCATCTGCTACCAGGTTTTCCAGCGCCACACGGGCAGTTTCGCGACGTACGGGATCATAGCTAGAAAGGCCAACGCTCTCTGGAGTGTCATCGATGACTAGCGTTACGCCAGAGATCTGCTCGAAGGAACGGATGTTGCGGCCTTCGCGACCAATGATGCGACCTTTGAGATCATCGGATGGAATATGCACGGTGGTTACAGTGATCTCAGAGGCTTGATCCGCCGCACAGCGCTGAATAGCCGTAGAGATGATCTCTCGAGCAGTTTTTTCTGCAGTAGCGCGAGTGCGCTGCTCGCTCTCACGAAGGATTTGTGCCTCTTCACGCACTGTATCCTTGCGAACGCGCTCCAGAAGCTCATCATGCGCCTCGTCTTTGGTGAGGGCAGCAATGCGCTCGAGCTCAGTGGACTGCTGGGCTATCAGTTTTTCTACGTCATTGCGGCGACGATCCAGCTGGCTCTGATTCTCAGAAAGCTGATGCTCTTTGCGATCCAATGCATCGTTTCTGCGGTCCAGCGACTCCTCACGCTGCATAATGCGAGATTCGAGGTCACGAAGCTCGCCTTTACGTGCGCGATTTTCAGCCTCTTGGGCCTGCTTTAATTTGAGAATCTCTTCTTTTGCAGAGAGAATGGACTCTTTCTTTTGGGTCTCTGCATTTCGGGATGCCTCGGCTTCAATTTGAGTAGCACGACTCTCTGCATCGCGCACTTTTTGATTAGCCTCGATCACCTTGGCATTGGTCTTGCCATTAGCAAGATTCCAGGCCACCAGGGCGCCTACAACGATCCCGACGATGCAGAGTACCACGGGGAGTGCGATGTCCATGGTATCTTCCTCGTCTTCTCTAATCAGTGCTCTTATCGTTTGATAGCTGCCACCTAAATTTCAGGTGGCCACCGTAAGAGCGACCGTGTGCCCCCAAGGGGGTCCTCGGAAGCGAGGAGGCTCATGACCTCGATAAATAGCGACATAACCTGAGTTTGAGGTTGGGTCGTTGGTGGTCTATGAAAACCTAGGGCAAAAGCCTAGGAAGGACGCTCTGCGGCTCTTGCATTTTAGTTTATGTAGGCTGACTCGTAAAGCTAAGGAGCACGCCTTGATGCATAAATCAGAGGAATCTTTGAGATGGCTGACTATTCCTCTGATTCTTCTTCCACGCGACGAGAGGCGCACTGGCGGGCGATTCCATAATCAAATCCTCGAGAGACTAAGAATCTCACAAGCTTTTGATAGCCATTCTTCTCTGAGACAGGCTTTCTAGCCACCAATTCCCAGGCACGCTCAAGCTCTTCCCCTTGAGCAAAGTACTCTTCTGGCCACCCCGAAACAGATTCTGCTGAGATGCCTCGACGGGCAAGCTCGCGCTTGATGCGCCCCTGACCCCACCCAATGGAGATCTTGGTGCGAATGAAGGTCTCTGCAAAACGATCGTCATCTAGCAGACGACCCCGTGTGGCACGCTCCACTACATCTTCTATAGCAGAAGCAGAATATCCTGCTCTTTGGAGTCGCTCCCGAGCTTCTTTTCTTGCGTAATCGCGACGGTTCACAAGATCTGTGAGCCGTTTAGCCGCACAGGAGATCTGAAGGCCTTCAAGGACTGTCTCCATGGCATGAGGACTAGTAGGGACCCCATCTTCCTTCACCTGCTTGAGCAGAGCCTTAGCCACATCCTTAGGCACGTTAAAACGGCATGTACTCTGAGTGCCTACCACATCCTCTCCCACCACAGAGACGAGCGGAGCTCTAGAAAAGCTCACTGCCTCTTTGGGGGGAAAGTAGAGGGTCCAGCTGGCCCCAGAGCCCGAGAGACGCTCGATTCTCTGTGTTTTCGCGGTCTCTGAACTCTGGGAGCCTCCTGTGCCATAACGCATGGATTACTCGTCTGCCTTTGCTTGAGCATCTTTGGATTCAGAAACCACAGGAGCTTCTTCATCATCAAACTCGAGGTCACAAGCTATGCGGACCTTGTGATCGATCTCATCGAACAGATCCGGATTGGTGCGCAGGAACTCCTTGGCTGCCTCGCGACCTTGGCCCAGTCGCTCACCCTCATAGGTATACCAGGCACCGGATTTGTTGACCACATCGTAGTCCACCGCCATGTCCAGAGTGGAGCCTTCTTTGGAGATGCCGGTGCCATACATGATGTCAAACTCAGCAGTTTGGAAGGGAGGAGCCACCTTGTTCTTGACTACCTTGACGCGCACGCGATTGCCCACTACCTCGCCATCTTTTTTGATGGAGTCGATCTTGCGGATGTCCATACGCACCGAGGAGAAGAACTTGAGCGCGCGACCACCGGTGGTGGTCTCAGGATTGCCAAACATCACGCCGATCTTCTCGCGCAGCTGGTTGATGAAGATGCAAGTGGTATTGGACTTGCTTAGAGAGCCAGCGAGCTTGCGTAAAGCCTGGCTCATAAGTCGAGCCTGAAGGCCCACCGTAGTCTCGCCAATCTCACCCTCGATCTCTGCGCGAGGCACCAAGGCTGCCACAGAGTCGATGACGATGACATCCACAGCGCTAGAGCGTACCAGCATGTCGCAGATCTCCAATGCCTGCTCGCCGGTATCTGGCTGAGAAATGAGCACTTCATCGATATCCACGCCAATGCGAGCGGCATACCCGGGATCCAACGCATGCTCAGCATCGATAAAGGCCACTACGCCGCCTTGGGCTTGGGCCTCTGCCAGAATCTCCAGCGACAGGGTGGTCTTACCGGAGGACTCCGGACCATAAATCTCTACGATACGGCCACGGGGAACACCGCCAATACCCAGAGCGGCATCCAGAGCGATGCAGCCGGTAGGAATAGCCTCCACCTCTAAATCGTTGCCTGAATCTCCAAATTTCATGATGGCGCCGGCGCCAAAGCGCTTGCGGATCTCGGCCGTAGTAGCCTCAATAGCGTGATCACGCTCTTCGCCCGTAGTACGCTCTGCCACTGTCTTGCTGAGAGCGGTTTTGTTTTTAGCCATGAGGCTCCTTCCCTGGTGTTCTTATCGTCGAACATACTACGCGAACACCTGTTCGTAGTCAATACTCACGACCTATAAAACCACCGGGGTCTGACCGTTTTCTGTCCCGTTTTTGGCACTTTTCTGTCAATTGGTTCGACTATTTTTGTCACTTTTCTATACTGACAGCTTATGGCTTTAAGAGCTATGAAGGAGCCTTCATAGAAGCTCATGCATCCCTCTCAGGCTCACAGCTTCTTCAAACAAGGGCTGCTGCAGTCTCTAAACGCCATATCCGTCCTTAGAAGAATCTTTCAAGACGGATGCTGGAACATGAGTGCTGGAGCATTTTTGCAAGCTAGAGACAGGCCTTTGTCAAAAGCGCCAGAGCCGTGGCTACCGACTTTGTGCGAACTTGCGCCCGATCGCCAGAGAAATGCCTAACGAGCGATCTGCACTGATGATCAGATCCCTCTATGGTAGTGCAGGCACAAAACCATACAGTACCTACGGGTTTGCCGGGAACGGCGCCTCCAGGGCCGGCAATGCCAGAGATGGCTACAGAAACATCGCATCCCAACACGCGGCAGGCCCCCAGCGACATGGCGATAACGCAGGGCTCGGAAACAGCCCCCACCGTATCCAAAATGACAGAGTCAACGCCTAGCACATGCTCCTTTACCGAGCAGGCATAGCTCGTCACTCCTCCCATGACCACATCTGAGGATCCGGGCACTTCTGTGAGCGCGCCAGACACCAAGCCTCCCGTGCACGATTCTGCGGTTCCCAAGCTATGGCAGGTACGTCTGGCCACCTCAAGGGCGTCAACCGCAAAAGCGTAGATCTTCTCGGCAGAAGGGGCCCGATCTGTCTCAAAAGAAGGATCCAACACCTGGTCGCACCAGGACACCAAAGGCTCAAGATCCAAATCCATGGGCTCCTCCTAGCGAATGTAGGCCCAGCATTTCATGAAGTAATCGGCTCCAGACCAAAGAGTGAGCACGACGGCGGCGGCCATGGCGATCCAAGAAGCTCCGTAGAGAAGCGAGGTGAACGGACCTACAGGCAGTGCCATAGCCACCAGATAGCCGGCAATGGCGCCCATGGTGGTAGCCGTCTTCCATTTGCCCAGCCGGCTTGCAGCCACCACTACGCCTTTAGAGGCCACCACCATACGCAAGCCGGACACCAAAAACTCTCGGGTCACAATGACCACGATGACCCACAAAGACACCAGCGAAGCATCCATGAGGTAGAGAAGGGCAGCCACTACCACCAGCTTGTCGGCTATGGGGTCCAAGAACTTGCCAAAATCGGTGACCTCGTTGCGGGAGCGGGCCAAATAGCCATCCAGAGAATCGGTGCCAGCAATGAGTCCATAGAAGGCTGCCAGGCCCAGATGCGCCCAGGAGACCTCAGTGGTGGCCGCAGGGCCGCATAGACCTGCGAGGAGCAGCCATACAAAGATGCAAGCTACACGCACTAAGGTCACAATGTTGGCCGCAGTCATGAGCGTGGAGGGCTTTTGCGGCTCAGACTGCCGAGAAGATGCCGCCATAGCTACCGGCTCTCTTTGGAGCTGTCTAGGGGCTCTCCCACCAGCTCATAGCAGAAGGCGTCCACCAACTTCACGGGCACGACGTCGCCAATGGCGTACTCTCCCTCAGGGATGTGCACGGCACCGTCGCTGTCGGGTGCTTGGAACCAGGCGTGGCCAATAAACTCAGCCATATCGCTCTCTTCCTCGATGCCGTCGATGATGACGTCCAACGTCTCGCCCACATGGGCTGCAGTGGCGGCAAAGCCTAGGTCTTCTGCCGTATCCACCAGGCGCTGAGTGCGCTCCAGCTTGGTATTGGTAGTGATTTGGTTATCCATCTTGGCGGCCAGCGTGCCCTCCTCGGGCGAATAGGCAAAGACTGAGACGTAGTCAAAACCCACTTCGCGCAAGAACTCATCCAGCTCGTCGAATTGCTCGTCGGTCTCTCCGGGAAAACCCACAAGCCCCGTGGTCCTGAGCACCATATTGGGGATCTCTTGGCGCAGACGGCCAAATAGCTCTCGCAGCTCCTGAGCATTGCCTTGACGCCTCATAGCCTTGAGCACCGGCTCGGAGACATGCTGGATAGGGATGTCGATATAGGGCAACACTGAAGGGTTGTCGCGAATGGCAGCCACCAGCTCGTCTGTCATACCTTCCGGCTGCAGATAGAGCACACGAAGCCAGGCGCCCTTCTCGGCAACGACGGGATCCAGCTCGTTCAGAAGGTCTGCCAACGTAGAGGGTTCGTCGAAGTCTGAACCCCAGACGCCAGTGTCCTGACCGATAAGCACGATCTCCTTGACCCCGCCGTCGAGAAGCCCCTGGATCTCTTGTTTGATCTCTGCGGCAGGCCGTGAGGCATAGCGACCGCGAATATTGGGGATGGCGCAGAAGGAGCAGTAGCGGTCGCAGCCGTCGGAGATCTTCACATAGGCGCTGGCAGACTCCACCGTGCGAAGCACCTGGCCAGCCCCCTCCATCTGAGCAGCCTCTGGCACAGTGGAAACATCCTGTCTGCCCAGCACCTCATCTACCACCTCGACAATGCGGTCTTCCTCGTCGGTGCGCACAAAGGCGGCCACCTCCGGAAGCTCGGTGGGGAGCCCATCGCCATAGCGGGAAGGCACACAGCCACACATGATGATGGGCAGATCCAGCGATGCCTGCTCGCGTTCTTCGGCCAGCTCCAAGGTGGCCTCGATGGACTCCGAGGTGGCGCTGGCCAAAAACGAGCAGGTGTTGATGAGGGCCACATCCGCCTCTGCGACCTCTACCGCCTCCCTGTAACCCGCACGCTCCAGAAGGGACTTCATGCGGTTGGTATCCACCTCGTTTTTGGCGCACCCCAAGGTGATGTAAAGCACAGCAGGGGCGTGGGTATCGAGAGCTTCTGCAATTGCGTCTTGCTCCTCGCTTGCCATCGGAAAATCTTCGAGTGAGGCAAGCTCATCTTGAGACTGGGACATATCCACTGCTTTCAGATTAGCGGCCATAGATTAGCGATAGTTGGTGAACTGCAGCGGTACACCGTAATCTGCGTCGCGCATCATGCCGATAACCTGTTGCAAGACATCTTTGGAGGGGCTGGAGACGCGCACTTTGTCGTCTTCTACCGCGGCCTTGCATTTGAGCTTGGCGTCGCGGATGTCCTTGGCAATGCGCTTGGCGGTCTCTTTGTCTATGCCGGTCACAATGCGGCCTACGACGCGCACCGAGCCACCGCTTGCGGCTTGGGGAGCATCCCACTGCACTGCCTTGAGGTCGATGCCGCGCTTGACCAAGCGGCCGCCCAACACATCGATCACTTGACGGGCTACGAAGTCTGCCGGAGCCACGACGGTAATGGTGCCTTCGCTTTTGGCAAGATCGATAGTGGCGCCGGAATTCTTGAGGTCATAGCGCTGAGTCAGCTCACGGGCAGTCTGCTGGTAAGCGTTGTCTACCTCTTGCATGTCCACCTGGGACACGATGTCAAACGATGAGTCCTTAGCCATGATGCTCCTTATAAATCTAGTTGGTGGTGCCAGTGGAGGTGCCGGAGGGCGCAGCAGAAGAGCCAGATCCTGCGCTTCCAGTGCCAGAGGCGGTGCTGCCAGAGCCCGCGCTGCTCGAACTGTCATTACCCGCAGCGGCAGTGCCGCTATCAGAAGTTGAACCCTCCCCGCTCTGGGCCATGCCCTGGGAAGCAGACTCGTCCACTTTGGGACCGTCGATGGTGGCAGTGCCCACGCCTGCAGCGGAGGTGTTGAAGGGCACCGTTTGCCCATTGGCCGTGACGGTCACCTGGGCAGGGTCTGCAGTGCGAACCACCAGCTGGCCGTTAGACACCACATTGAACGTCTTGGTCCAAGGGCCGGTGACGGTTTGTGCCACCTCGTTGGTATCGCCGTTCTTGACCTCCACCCACACGGCTGCACCGTCAGGCACCGATACCTCCACCACTACCGGTTCTGCGGCTTTTTGGGCTGCTGCGGCTGCCGCTGCTGCCGCAGCATCGGCAGAGTTGTCGTTGGCAGGGGCGCCAGAAGTATCATTAGTGGAAGTATCTGCAGAACTGTCAGAACCGCTGTTGGCAGCAGTTTGGGTCTGCTGTGTCTCAGAAGTCTTGGGGGCAGGGTCTGCAGTGCAGCTCCTCACACCAATGACGATGATGACGATGAGGGCTATGGCCACCGCCACAAAGATGGTGGCCATTGTACGTCGCTGGTCAGAAAACCAGGCGCGAATGACATCTCCTACGCTGGCGCTTCCTTGGCTCTGGCCACGAGAGCGAAGATTGGCCTGGGCTTGGCTGGAAGGGCGCCTGCGCACATTGGGGCGCTGCGCCGAGCTTCCCATAGAGCGTGCCGCCTGACGCACCTCGCTGGACGTGGCTTGCCGATAGCTGTCAGAAGCCAGCCCGTAGCGCAGGTCGTCCTCATAGGCATCCTGAGACACCCTGCGCGTTTGGATGGCACCTTCCCCAGCATACCTGCGAGCATCGCTTGCAGCTCGAGAGCTTCTTTGCTGCCGAGAAGCCCGTGGCGCTGGCAATGCAGCTCGTGTGCTGTTGGTGCGGGGCGCACGGGCAGTATAGGGGCGACCCTGGGGGTAGCCCTCTTGGGTGTTTTGTAAGTCGCCGGTGTATTGGCGCAGGTAGCGCTCAGAGTACCCGGCGTTGCGCCCGTTGGTGATGGCCTCGGAGCGTCGAGTGGAACCGTTTCGCAAGCTATGTCCTAATGCTGTGCCTGTAAGAATCGATCCGGCTGGGCCGGCAGAGCCATAGAGGTCGATGTCTGCGCCCTGGCCCCTGCGAGAGCGTCCATGGGCAGGAGCAGCTCCTGCTTCGTAGGGCGCGGTTTTATCGGCAGGAGACACATGCCCATGGGTGTAGGCGTCCAGGTCGTCCTGGAACATGTCGATGACCTCTCGGGGATTGAGCCCCAGATAGCGCGCATAGCTGGAGAGCATGCCCAGCGCATAGCCCGAACGGGGGATGCGCTGCCAGTCTCCCTCCTCAAAGGCCACAATGACCTGCTCTTTGAGCCTCAGGACTCGGGCAGCCTGAGGAATGGTGAGGTTGAGCTGACGCCTACGCTGGGCCAGATACTCGCTAAAACGCGGCTTTGCCACCTGCTATACCTCCCTGTAAAGAGCTTCGGCCTGACGGAGCTCCTCCAGCCCCTCCGGCTGAAGCAGCACGTCACGAGGCTTGGAGCCATTGGGGGGACCCACAATGCCCTTGTGCTCGAGCATGTCCATGATGCGGCCAGCTCTAGCGTAGCCCACCTTGAGGCGCCTCTGGAGGGTGGAGGTGGAACCTAGCTGGGAATCCACGACGATCTGAGCCGCCTCCCATACCAAAGGATCGTCCTCCTCGTCTAGGTCGCTGGCCTCAGAGGAGCCTTCTAGCTCGGCGGGAGCCACGGCAGAGAGCACTTCCTCGTGGTAGTCGGGCTCGCCCTGATCGGCCCAGTAGCTCACCACGTTCTCCACCTCGTCGTCAGAAACGTAACAGCCCAGGATGCGGCGAGGCTTTAAGCCTCCAGACTTGAAGAGCATGTCGCCGTTACCCAAGAGACGGTCGGCGCCCTTCTCGTCCAGGATGATGCGTGAGTCGTTCTTTTGAGCCACCGTGAGGGCGATGCGGCTCTCGATGTTGGCCTTGATGAGGCCGGTAACCACATCTGTGGTGGGGCGCTGGGTGGCCAGCACCAGATGGATGCCAGCGGCACGGGCCAGCTGGGCGATGCGCACGATGGAAGCCTCCACCTCCTTGCCCGAGACCATCATGAGGTCGGAGAGCTCGTCCACCACCACTACCAAATAAGGCATGGGATCTGGCGAGGTACCCTCGTCATCGTCCAAGGCACCCGATTTCACCTTCTTGTTGTAGCCGGCGATGTTGCGCACGCCCGCCTTGGCAAAGATCTTGAGGCGCCGCTCCATCTCGGTAGTGGCCCACTGCAGAGCGCTGGCCGCCTGCTTGGGCTCAGTGACCACAGGCACATAGAGGTGTGGCAAGCCCTCGTAGAAGGTGAACTCCACGCGCTTGGGGTCCACCATGATGAGGCGCAGCTGGTCAGGTGTGGCCCGCATGAGCATGGACATGATGATGGTGTTGATCATGACGGACTTACCGGAGCCCGTGGTACCGGCGATAAGCAGGTGGGGCATCTTGGCCAGGTCTGCCACCACAGGCTTGCCCTCGGAGTCGCGGCCAATGGCAAACTCCAGCGCGCCCCCTTTGGCAAAGGGCACCACATCGCCCAGATAGACGTTGCGACGCTTGCTATTGGGAATCTCGATACCTAGATAGGTGGAGCCCGGAATCACAAAGATACGCACCGATTTGGCGGCCAGCGACAAGGCGATGTCGTCTTCAAGGTTCATGATCTTGCTTACGCGCTCGCCCTCGCCCATCTGGATCTTGAAGGTGGTGACGATGGGGCCGGCCACCCAGCCGACCACCTGGCTGGTGGAGCCAAACTCGATGAGCTTGGCTTGCAGGCGGTCGGCCGTAGCTTGGAGCTCTTCCTCCGAGCTTGCCGTGACCGAGTTGTCCTTGGAAGTATCCAAGAGCGAAAGGGGAGGCAACTCGTATTGCGCAGAATCCTCGCCCGGACGCTTGGGTTTGGCAGGGGCTTTGGCCATGGCGGCCTTGGAGATGCCGCCGGAAGGAGCGGTGGGCTTCTCGGCCGAAAGACCTGCAGACTCCGCGGCGTTCTTGGGCTTTTGAGTGGCAGGCGCCTCTTCCCAGGGAGCCGTGAGATCCAACTGGGGAGTGTCAGGACTGTCCCACTGGTCGACATCGCGGGCATCTGCAGCCTCCTCGTTGCCGAGAAGATCTCCATCCTCTACCAGCGCGTCTTGAGCCTCTTGGGCCTTTGTGCGACGGCGGCGCTGCGGGCGCTTCTTGTCGTGGGAGGCCGGAGTCACCGGCAGCGGCGCGGTGACCGTCTGACCCTCCAGATCCTCCACGGTGTCATGAAGGGCGCCGGGAACCTCATCGGCGGCCATACGGGGATGCTGGTAGGGTTTCTGGGCTTTGTCGCCTCGACGCAACACCGAGGTCTTGCGATTGCCCAGGAAGGTGGTGGCAGGCTCGCCGGACTTGGAGCGGCCGCGGCGAGGTAGAGCGGTAGTGGGGTTCGCGGCCAAGACAGCGGTCCCCTCCCCTGCCGCAGCCCTGGCGGCCCGTGCCTGAGCACGGCTGGTAGCGCGCTCGCTCGCGCGCTCGGCCAGGTGCTCATGGGCAGCGCTGGAGGCGTTGCGGATCTTTGCCACCAGGCCTGAGATGGAGAAACCGCAAATCACAATGCCGGCGATCATAAGGCCTACCAACACGATGAGCGATATGGTGCGACCCAAAAGGGTGAGCAGCACCCAGGCCGCAGCTCCGCCTAGCCATCCGCCGGATGTCTGAGCGATGGCATCGGTAAAGACCATATCCGCATTGGCAGAAGCCAGGCCATCTGGGGTGGCCAGCACAGAGAGCATTGCCAAAAGAGCCACCACAATGAGCGTGAGTCCCAAGGCGATGCGCAGGGAGAAGGGGCCGTCTTGTGGCACAAAGTAGGTGATGGCGTAAAGCAACAGGGCACAGGGAACCAACGGGGCGCCTGCTCCAAAGCCCATCACCAGACCAGTGCGAAAGGCCTGGGCCACCAAGGCGTCGCTAGGGCTCATCAACGCCACCAGCAGCGCCACTGCCAACACGATCAACGCCACTCCGGCGATGTCGTGCCATGCAGAAGGAGCCACCACCGCCTGATGGGCGGCGGGCTTTTGGTTGTGGGTGTTTGTCGGTGCCTTGCGCTTGGGTGCGTTGGATTTGCGTTGCGACGGCATCGAGTTAGACCTCCATCACGACCGGGATGATCATTGGACGGGTGCGGGTTTGCGACCAGAGATAGTTAGACAGAGCACTGCGAACAGCCTTGCGAATAGAGTCTGTGGTGGCCCCAGCCTTCTCGGCAGTACGGTCTACCGTAGCAAATACCGTGCTTTGAGCGCCATCCAGGGTCTCAGGCTCGTCGGCAAAGGAGACGCCGCGGCTGGAGATGTCTACCTCCAGGGCCTTATGAGTGCGGCTGCCCACTGTGACCACGCAGGTCACAATGCCATCGTTGGAGAGCTTCTGGCGGTCGCGCATGACGCCGGTGTCTGCCCCCTGGATGCACATGCCGTCCACGTAGACCACGCCAGACTCCACCGGTGTTCCCAGCTTCACCTGGTGGTTGCGCATCTCCAGCGTGTCACCATTGTCCAACAAGAAGATGCGGTCTGGTTCCAGACCCATGGATTCTGCCAGGGAGGCATGGGCACGCAGGTGCACTGCCTCGCCGTGCACCGGCGCGAAGTAGCGGGGATGCACCATGGCCAACATGAGCTTGAGCTCTTCTTGGCTGCCGTGACCAGAGACGTGCACCAAGGCATTGGACT
The DNA here is from genome assembly GCF_023168405.1 of Leptogranulimonas caecicola. Taxonomy (GTDB): domain Bacteria; phylum Actinomycetota; class Coriobacteriia; order Coriobacteriales; family Atopobiaceae; genus Leptogranulimonas; species Leptogranulimonas caecicola. Next base: position 1,098,163 of record NZ_AP025285.1, read on the forward strand.
TGTCAAAGACCGCGCAGCCGATCTTGGAAAGCGAGTTGATGATGGACTGTACCGACTTCTCGTTGCCGGGAACCGGCGTGGCGCTGATGATCACCGTGTCGTTGGGGCCAATGGACAGGGAGCGGTGCTCGCCGTTGGCCATGCGGGCCAGAGCGCTCAGAGGCTCGCCTTGGCTACCGGTGCAAAGCACCACCACCTTGTCATCGGGCAGCTCGTCGATGTCGAAGGCATCCAGGATGTCGTCTGCAGGAATGTTGAGGTAGCCCAGCTCCCGGGCGATCTTGGTGTTGGTCACCATGGAGCGGCCTGTGACCACCACTTTACGGCCCACCGCCACCGCAGCGTCGCAGACCTGCTGCAGACGGTGAATGTGGCTGGAGAAGGAGGCCACAAAGACGCGGCCAGGCGCATTCTTGATGATATGGCGCAGGCTGGCCCCTACCGAAGCCTCAGAGCCCGTGAAGCCCGGGCGAGTGGCATTGGTGGAGTCAGACAGCAGCAGGTCGACGCCCTTGGCGCCGTAGGCGTTGATGGCGTGATAGTCAGGGCACACGCCGTCGATGGGCGTTTGGTCCAGCTTGAAGTCGCCGGTGTGCAACACCGTGCCCTGCGGGGTCTCGATGTAGATGCCCAGAGCGCCGGGAATGGAGTGGGTCATGGCGAAGAAGTTGACACCAAAAGCCCCCATGTCCACATGCTGGCCCGATTGCACTTCGATAAGCTTCTCGTTTTGCAGCTTGTGCTCGTTGAGCTTGCCCTCGATGAGACCCAGCGTCATGCGCGAGGCATAGATGGGCACGCGACGGGTCAGGTCGCGCAGCAGATAGGGCAGCGCGCCGGTATGGTCTTCATGACCGTGGGTGATGACGATGCCGCGCAGTTTGTGCTCGTTTTCCAACAGGTAGGTGTAATCAGGAAGCACCAGGTCGATACCGGGCTGATCGTCATCGGGGAACATAAGGCCTGCATCTACCAGCACCATATCGTTGCCGTATTCGAAGGCGGTCATGTTCTTGCCAATGCCGTCCAGTCCGCCTAGGGGAATTATCTTGAGAGGCGGTTTTTTCTTTGGCATGGAATTACTAGTTCCTTTCTTAATCGCAACCAATGCGAATCTATAAATACGGCCTCTTGGGCCGTTGCGTCACAAATCAATAGCTTCTTATGATAGCCGGGGCCTATGGATTCTCTGTTAACGCCAAAAGCCCCTCTCGCAGATACACAAAAACAGACACCCGCCTGCGCCGGGCAGGCAGGTGTCTTGTCTATGCAGCTTGAAGTCTCAGCGCCCTAAAGGCTGCCGAGAAGCCCACACCCTCGAGGGCTGCACCTTTGGTTAGCCCTCGTGATGACGGCGGAGCTTGCGGGCAGGAGCCTCGTCTTGCCCCTTGGCGCCGCGATCGCCAGGCTTGCGGGTGCGAGGCTTGGGTTTTGAGTCGCCCTTGCGACCGGCGTGCTCGGGCCCCTTGTGACCGTTGCCAGCCGGCGCCTCGGGCTTGTCCAGACGATCCAGGGAGATCTTTCCCTTCTCGTCCACCTCGAGCACCTTGACCTTGACTTCGTCACCCACGTTGAGGACGTCTTCCACCTTGTCCACGCGACCCTGGGCCACACGGGAGATGTGCAGCAGGCCGTCCTTGCCAGGCAGCAGCTCCACGAAGGCGCCAAAGGGCTGAATGCCCACTACGCGGCCCACGTACTCCTCGCCCACCTCGGGCACCTTGACGATGGCCCTGATGCGATCGGCGGCCTCTTCACCGGCAGCGCCTACGCCGGCGATAAAGACAGTGCCGTCTTCCTGGATGTCGATGGTGGCGCCGGTGTCGTCTTGAATGCCGCGGATGACCTTGCCGCCAGAGCCAATGACGTCGCGGATCTTATCGGGAGCGATGTTGAGGGTGATGATGTGAGGAGCGTTGTCCTTCACCTCTTCACGGGGCTGGGGAATAGCCTCGAGCATAGCGGCCAAGATGTGGGCGCGCCCCTCTTTGGCCTGATGTAGAGCCTGCTCCAGGATCTCAGGGGTAAGGCCTGTGGCCTTGTTGTCCATCTGCATGGCGGTGATGCCGCGCTCGGTGCCGGTGACCTTGAAATCCATGTCGCCCAAGAAGTCCTCGAGACCCTGGATGTCAGAGAGCACCACGGTCTTGCCGTTCTCTTGGATAAGGCCCATGGCGATGCCGGAAACCGGGCGCTTCAAAGGCACGCCGGCATCCATCAGAGCCAAGGTGGAGCCGCAGGTAGACGCCATAGAGCTGGAGCCGTTGGACTCCATTACCTCAGAGACCACGCGAATGGTGTAGGGGAACTCTTCCTCGGTAGGGATCACAGGAAGAAGGGCACGCTCAGCCAGGTTGCCATGGCCAATCTCACGGCGCTTGGGAGCGCCCATACGACCGGTCTCGCCGGTGCAGAAGGGCGGGAAGTTGTAGTGGTGGATGTAGCGCTTGCCATCCACAGGCTCGATGGTATCCAGGCGCTGCCACTCGTTGAGCATACCCAGGGTGCATACCGAGAGCACCTGGGTCTGGCCGCGCTGGAAGAGGCCGGAGCCGTGCACCAGCGGCAGATAGTCGCCCTTGACCATGAGGGGGCGAATCTGAGTGGCAGTGCGGCCGTCCACACGCTCGCCGGTCTCTACCACCATCTCGCGCATGGCATGCTTCTCGAGGTTCTTGAGCTCGACGGCGATGGAGCGATGCTCGCTCTCGCGCTCCTCCCCGCTAAACTCGGAGACGATGAGGTCCTTGAGCTCTGCCACCTTGGCCATACGGGACTGCTTGTCCGGGTCTTTGAGGGCTGCGGACATCTCGTCGAAATGGGCGAAGACCTTCTCGTGCACAGCGGCGTTAGGCTCGTCCAGCACATACTCCTTGGGCTGGATGGGGCCGTTGACCTCGACCCACTTGGCGATGAAGGCCTCTTGCTCCGCGCAGAAGGCGGCAATGGCGTCCTGGCCAAAGGCCATGGCGTCCAGCATGTCTGCCTCGCTCACCTCGTCGCCGGAAGCCTCCAGCATAGAGATGAAGGTGGAGGTGCCGGCAAGCTCCAGGTCGAGGTCGGAGTTGTCGCGCTCCTCATAGGTGGGGTTCACCAGATACTCGCCGGTGTCGCGGTCGCGACCCACGCGCACGCAGGCCAGCGGTCCCTCGAAGGGCACACCGCCGATGGTAAGGGCGGCGCTGGCTGCCATGACGCAGATGGTATCCACAGGATCTACCTGGTCTGCGACGAGAGGCATAGCCACTACCTGGACCTCGTTGCGGAAGCCGTCAGGGAAGCTGGGGCGCAAAGGACGGTCGATCATGCGGGCGGTGAGGGTGGCCTTCTCGGAAGGGCGAGCCTCACGCTTGAGGTATCCGCCGGGAATGCGGCCCACGGCATACATCTTCTCGATGTAATCCACCGTGAGGGGGAAGAAATCAAAATCTTTGCGTTCCTTGGACACCACGGCGGTCACGAGGACCTCAGAATCGCCTTGACGCACAATGCACGCACCGGTGGCCTGCTTGGCGAGCTCGCCGGACTCCAGCGCATAATGTTTGCCATAGAGGTCAAACTCGTGGGTGACTTTGGTCATGTACTACCTCTCGATCTCCACCTGCCCCTTGCAGGCGGTTCCGCTTTGGCCGCTCGCAGGCGGCTCAGGACACTTGTATGCAAGTACCCTTCCATATAAAAAGGAGCGCCTTGAAAGCGCCCCTTAATTCCCGCTTCTTACTGGATATTGTCGCGAATACCCAGGCGACCAATAAGCTCACGGTACTCGTCGATGTTGTTGCTCTTGATGTAAGAGAGCAGACGACGACGCTTACCAACGAGCATCAGCAGGCCACGACGAGTGTGGAAGTCCTTCTTGTGGGACTTCATGTGCTCGGTGAGCTCGCGGATGCGGTCGGTCATGATGGCGACCTGCACGGGAGCAGAACCGGAGTCCTGGTCGTTCTTGCCAAACTCACGGATGAGCTCAGCCTTGCGCTCCTTAGAGATGGTCATAGGAATCACCTTTCTTAAGAAAGATTCGCCTCGAACTGGAACGCTCGCCGGTGACGCGAAGCGCCAAGTAGGAGGTAGGGACCCAAAGAGAGTACCACGTTTAGTGCCGCACATCTCGCAGCGGCTAAATCCCCACATCCCCTGGGAGTTAACTGAAGTGCTGGGGAGAAGCGGTAGCAAAAGGTCGACGGCACGCAAGAACGTTGCCGACCGTCCCGCGCGCAACCTCTCGGCTGCGCCTTAGACTCCCCGCAAAAACTCGAAGGCCTTGAGGCGAGCGTCCAGATGGGTAGCAGCCCAAAGATGCGCCTGCTCCAGCAGCAGAGACGCAGTATCCAAGCTGGCCGGCTGAGCCAAAAGATCGTCGAACGTGAGGCTCACCAGCGCTTCGATCCAGCCCAAAAGCGCAGGGTCCGCCAGTTGGGCTCCGGCCACGTCGCGTGCACACGACTCGCAGAGGGCGCCTCCGGCGGCTACCGAGAAACGCGTCACCTGCTCGTCGCCACATTCGATGCAGTTGGAAGTCTCCGGTCGCCACCCCTCATGGGAGAGCGCTTTGAAGGTGTAGGCAGCAACCACCTCGAACAAGAGTGCCTGCCGCTCTCCCTCCCCTTCCAGCTCTTGAACCTGAGCAAGCGCCAGCAGGCTCCGCGCAAAGAGGCCATAGAGATAAGGGTCTGGCGACTCCTCGAAACTCACCAGGCGCGTAACCGAGCAAATTGCCGCAGCTGCCTCCGAGGCATCCGGGTCATAGGCGATCTTTGCCCGGGCATCGGTAAGGGAGGCCTCGCACACCACATCCAGCGTGCGCCCTTTGGCGATGAGGTACTTTCCTTCCGAGAAAAGCTGCGTGCGGCCTGCCAGCTTTCCCGTGGGCTTGCGCGCCCCCTTGGCCACAGCGCGCACCAGGGAGCCGTCCGAGGAAAGCAGCGTCAGGATAAGGTCTGCCTCCCCGAGCTTCACTCGGCCGATGACGGTGGCCACCACCGGATAGGTGCGTGCCCTCGCCACCTAGGCCTCCGCGTTGTAGCCAAAGCGGCGGATGGCTTCCTCGTCTTTGCGCCAGGAGGGCTTCACCCGCACCTCCAGGTCCAAAAAGACCTGGGCGCCCAGCCATTGCTCGATCTCCTTGCGGGCTTGGGTGCCTATGCGTTTGATCATGGAACCGCCTTTGCCCACCAGGATGCCCTTTTGGCTGTCGCGTTCCACAAAGATGGTGGCTTTGATGGAGGCATGGCCCTCGTCTCGCCACTGGATGGAATCGCAGAGCACGCCTACGGCGTGGGGCACTTCCTGGCGGCAGTTGAGCAGCACCTTTTCGCGCACAAACTCAGACACCTGCTCGGAGTCCGTGGCGTCCACCGGCATATCCTCCGGGAACCAGCGCGGCCCGTAGGGCAGATGCTCGATGACCAGCTGGATGAACGCCTCGGTATTGAAGCCCTCCTGAGCCGAGGTCACCAACACATCGTCAAAGGTGGCCATGGCTTGTGCAGCCTCGATTTGTGCCTGCACTTGTTCCGGCGTGGCGAGATCCGCCTTGGTGATCACCAGCAGGCGCACCGCCGAGCTGGCGTTCACATGGGAGGCCACCCAGGCATCTCCGGTGCCGGCAGGCTTGGTGGCATCCAAAAGCATGGCCACCACGTCCACGTCTGCCAGCTCCCCCAAGGCGGACTTGTTGAGCTCCTCTCCCAAGGCATCCTTGGGCTTATGCAAGCCGGGGGTATCCACGATGACCACTTGGGCGCCTGGCCTGTTGACGACCGCCCTCATGCGCCGGCGCGTGGTTTGAGCCACCGGGCTTGTGATGGCGGCGTGCGCCCCCAGGCAGGCGTTGAGCAGCGTGGACTTGCCGGCATTGGGGCGACCCACCAGCGCCACGAAGCCGCTGCGAAAATCATCGGGCAAGCTCGCCATGGGAGCCGGAGCCCCAAACTGCTGCATCAGCAGCAGCTCTTCCTCATCCAGATCCAGGTCTTCGTCAGCCTCTAGCTCCACATCGCCTGAGGAGGCGGCGTCGTCTGTTCCAGCCACCAAACCCTGCTCAATGGCCCCAGCGGCTGCAGCCACCTGAGGGCCGTCCTTCTCGGCAGCGGCAGTTTCTAAATCAAAATCTTGTGAGGACGAGGGAGCTGTCACCACGTCGCTCCTTTCTGCGAGATGAATGGGGGTAAAGCCGGGCTCATGCCGAGAAACCCGGCCATGAGCGGCTGCCATAACCGTCTTGTGCCCTACCCAAAGAGGCGCAGGGCGGCGTTTACAAAAATCACGACTCCCATGATGCCCACCAGGGTGCTCAGGATGTAGACGGCTGCAGCTGCCACATCCTTGGCGTGGCCGGCCAGGGTGTTGTACTCAGGGGACACCAGGTCGACGATGGTCTCGATGGCAGTATTCATGAGCTCGGCGGAGAGCACGGTGCCGCAGCCCAAAAGCAGGCAGCCCCATTCTCCGGGAGTGCACTGGAGCGCGAAGCCCATGACCACGGAGAAGATAAAGCCGCCCACCATGATTTTGATGTTGCGCTCGGTGGTGAAGGCGAAGGCGAAGCCCTGGATGGCGAAGGCGAAGCTTTTGAACAGCGTGGGATGGTTCTTGTCTGAGCCGGGAATCATGGGGAGACCCTCCCCTCCTGGGACGGGGAGCCCTGAGGCTCTGCGCCTGCCGCCACCTGCGGGTCATGGCGATGGCGCGTAGTGGGGGCAGAGAACGCCGGCTGCCCCGACACCTGCGCCAACAGGGCGTCTTCCAAAGGCTCCATGACGGCAGCGTCTTCTTCTGTCATATGGTCGTAGCCCAAAAGATGCAAAAGGCCGTGGATGAGCAGAAGACGGGTCTCCTGAGCTGGGCTGTTGTTAAAATGAGGCGCCTGCGCTGCGATGAAAGCTGGGGCCAGCGCAATGTCTCCCAAAGAGCACGGCTCGTCGGGGGCCAGATCTGGGTCGTCCGGGCGCTCGCACTCTACCGAGATGACGTCTGTTGATCCTTCGACCCCGCGCCACTGGGCGTTAAGGTCTGCCATGGCATCATCGTCTGCGACGGTCACGTCCACCAAACACAGGCGTTCCACCTGCTCGTGAGCAAGCACCGCCTCAAAGATGGAAGCGACTTCATCCCAGCTCACCGCCAAAGGCGCTGCATCGGGCAGCTGGTTGACAGAGATCTCCACGGCCATAGCGGCTTCACGCTCCCTGACGTTCGTAGGCATCCACGATGCGGCCCACCAGGCTATGGCGCACCACGTCGGTGCGATCGAGATCGCAAAAGGCGATGCCCTCGATGCCTTCGAGCACGCGGCGCGCACTCTCAAGACCGCTTTTACCCAAGAGGTCCCGTTGGGTTGAGTCTCCGGTAATCACAAAGGTGGACCCAAAACCCAGTCGAGTGAGAAACATCTTCATCTGCTCGGGCGTGGTGTTTTGCGCCTCGTCCAAGATGACGAAGGCGTCGTTTAAGGTGCGCCCACGCATGAAGGCTAAAGGAGCAATCTCCACTACCCCTTGCTCGATGAGGGTATGGCTCTTCTCGGCATCCAACATATCAAAGAGCGCATCATAGAGCGGGCGTACATAGGGGTCGAGCTTCTCCTCCAGCGTGCCCGGCAGATAGCCCAAAGACTCGCCGGCTTCCACCACCGGGCGGGTGAGCACGATGTGGGAGACCTCTCGACGCTTGAGCGCTGCCACGGCACAAGCCATGGCCAGGTAGGTCTTTCCTGTACCTGCAGGACCCTGCACAAAGGTGATGGTATGGGAGAGCAGCGCATCCACATAGCGCTGCTGGCCTGCGGTTTTGGGGCGCACAGGCTTGCCGCGCTGGGTAGTGAGGATGTCGTTTGCCCCGGCGCGCGGCGCAGGCGTTCCCAAAGACGCCTGGTCCAAGATGATGTCCACGTCGGAAATGTCTGGAGTCTCGCCCGAGAGCACGGCGTCTATCAAGCGCGTGAACACACGCACCATGGCGTCAACCTCGTCTGGCTCGCCCACCAGGGTGATATGGTTGCCCCGCACCGCCACCGAGGCGCTCGTCTTCTCTTCGATATGTCGCAGCAGGCTGTCAGCCGGCCCCATGAGCCGGCACACATCCACCGATTCCGGAATGCTCAAACGCAGCGTAGTGGGCTCCACGTTCCTCCCCTGAATGCACAGATGCGCAATGGCTACAAATACCGGACGCTCAAGGGCGCCCTTGGGGCTTCTATGGTAGGTCAAAGCGGCCTTAAGCGCTTGCGCTGTCTTTGTAAGCTCCAGGCCCTCCTTGCCGAGAAGCCCATGCCTCAGAAGCCGTCTTTGCCGGCTTCTGCCCCAACATCAGCCGAGCTAGAGGCTTCTAGGCTGTGGCGCTGCGCCCGTCCAACTGACCTGAGGGCAGAAGGCTGTGAGGCGCCACCTTCACAAAGGAACCAGGGGCAAAGCCTGCGCCTGAATCCACCAACACCTCTGCAAGGCCGCCAGTGATGGCGCGGCCAGGACGCTCGATAAACGCCAGCTCCTGCCGGCCAATACAGCTCGCAAGGTAGGAGGTGCGGCTTTGGCGGGCCATCTGGCGCATAAGGCGCGAGCGCTCATGGGCCACCTGAGGATCCACCTGATCTGGGGCAACGGCGGCTGGGGTTCCTGGGCGCTTGGAATAGCGGAAGACATGCATGTTGGCATAGTCCATGGAACGGCAAAACTCCAGGCTTTGGTTGAACTCCTGGGCCGTCTCCCCAGGGAAGCCCACGATAAGGTCGCAGGCCAAGGCAAGGCCCGGCACCAACTCGCGCGCCCGCTCAACGATGGCGCGATAGCGAGCCGTGTCGTAAGGTCTGCCCATGCGAGCCAATGTGGCGTCGCAACCAGACTGCAGAGGCAGATGCAAGAAGGGCGCCACACGCCCGCTGGAGTCGCCCATAAGGCGCAGCAGATCGTCAGAGAGCTCCACCGGCTCCACGGAACTCAGACGGATGCGTCCTACCTTGGTTTTAACAAGCAGCTGATCTAGCAGGCCCGCAAGGCCAATGCCCCCGTCATAGCGGCCAAGATCGATACCGGTGAGTACCACCTCGCCGGCACCTTGCTCCACTGCCTGACTCACCGCAGCCACCGCCTCATGCGGCGACAGCGAGCGTGCAGGCCCGCGCGCTTTCCATACGATGCAATAGGTGCACCGATTGTCGCAGCCATCTTGGATTTTGATGCCCGGCCGCATGCGGCCTGTAGGCGTCACCGTGCCCTGAGCTTCTGAAGTCACCGGGAGCAACGAGCTGTCCACGGCGATTTGAGAAGCGCTGGCAGAGGGTGCAGATTCGTGCACCTGCAGGCTGCCCCCAGGCCTATCCTGCAAACCCTTTCCTGCCCCTGCAACGGCATCAGCCAGACCCAGGCGTCCTGCCTCTGCCAAGACACAGGATGCCACCTGCGTCTTAAGAACTTCGACTTGCATCTTTTCGCCCAAAGACGCTACTTCGTCTGCAAAGAGCGTAGCCATGCAGCCGGTAGCCACCACGCTCTGCACCTGAGGGAGCGACGCATAGTGGCGCAGAGACTTGCGGGCTTTGGCCTCAGCCTCGCCAGTGACCGCGCAGGTGTTCACCACCACGATGGAGGCTTCGTCCTCGCCCACCAGCTCGCAGCCTGCCTGCTCCAGAGAAGCGGCGATGGCATCGAGTTCTGCGCGGTTCACCCGGCAGCCCAGGTTTTTAAGGGCCACCTTGAGCGGCTTGACCCCTTTGTGCTGCGCCGCCGTCACGAGCGCTTCTTCTTACGCTTGCCAAAGGGCTTGGGGCGCGGCTTCTTGCGGCCAGAGGCGCCATCTCCCCCAAAGAGCGAACCCTGTTCCTCATCGCCAAAGAACGACGAGGACTCAGAATCTGCCTGGCGGGAAGGCTGGGGCTTCTCGGAAGCAGGGGCAGTAGAAGCACCTGCAGCCTGCTGGTCTTGGGCGAAGGTCTCGTCCAGCAGCGACTGGGCGGTGTCAGCGGTGGAAAGGCGGCTGCCGCGCTCCAGAGCCACAGCCTCCAACTGTTGGGTTTGCGCTGGCGTGAGGTCCTTGGGCACCGTGAGGTTCACGATGCATACCAGGCTTCCGCGCTGGGAGGGATTGTAGAGATTGGGCATGCCAAAGCCAGGCACCCGTACATGGTCTCCAGGCTGTGTACCTGCGGGTATGTTGACCTCCACCTGCTCGTGGGGCATGATGCCCTCCATAGTGAAGGTGGCGCCCAACATGGCCTCGAAGCAATCGATGTCGACGGCGCAGATAAGGTCGTCGCCCTGGCGCACCAGGTCTGGCTGCTGGGCCACCTCGATGCGCACGATGAGGTCGCCCGCCCTGTCGCCGCGCACACCAGCCTCGCCGGCGCCCTCGATAGAGAGCTGCATGCCTGAGGCCACGCCCGCCGGAATATGCACTGTCACCTTTTCATGGGACGGCGTGCGGCCCTGGCCGTCGCAAGTCTCGCAGGGATGCTCGATGACCTGGCCGGTGCCGTGGCACTCCGGACAGGTGGACTGGGTTTGCATGCGACCCAAAATGGTGTGCTGCCAGCTGGTGACCACGCCAGTGCCGCCGCATTCGGGGCAGGTGACGGGGGCAGAGCCATCGGCAGAGCCGGTGCCGCCGCAGTCCTCGCAAGGCGCCAGCCGATCATAGGTAATGGTGCGGTCTAGGCCGGTGGCCGCCTCTTGCAGCGTGATGGTGAGCGTCACCGACATATCGCGGCCTCGCGTGCGCACCCGCCCGGCTCCGGCGGCCCCTCCCCCAAAGAACTGGGAGAACAGGTCGCTCATGTCGAAGCCGCCGCCAAAGAAGTCATCCATGCCGCCAAAGCCCGCCGGGCCGTCGGCAGTGCCATAACGATCGTAGTTGGCGCGCTTGGTCTCATCGGACAGCACCGAGTAGGCCTCGTTGAGCTCTTTGAACTTTGCCTCGGCATCGGGATCATCCGACACGTCCGGATGCAGCACGCGCGCCTTCTTCAAAAACGCACGCTTGATAGTCTTGGCGTCGGCATCGCGCTCGACGCCGAGCACCTCGTAGAAATCCCTTTGCGACTCTGCCACGGTAGACCTCAGACCTTTCATCCCTCGAGGTAAACCCTACATTGTTGGCAGCCGTTCCCGCTGCCGAGAAACCCTCGCCCCAGGCGCTTGCCCCCTTTGGATGAAATGCAAGCGAACCTGAGGCGAAAGGCGTGCGTTACGTGCTAGAAGCGCATGGCCGCCCGGCCCGCGCCCTGGGCGCAGCTGATCATGAGCGTCATGAAGAGCGCCAGCATGAAGCCGTTGGAAAGGCCGGCCACCACATGATTGCCGGCGTTCTTCCACCAGACGGAGTTATGCTTGGCAAGGCCTCCGCGCACCACCATGAAGAGACCCATGACAAGCGGCACAGCGATGATGAGGCTCACTGCGCCCAGCACCTGGAAGAAGAGTCCCATGGCGATGAAGGGCAGCGCAAAGCCAATGAGCTGGAAGCCCATGGCGCTCTCTGGCGCCAGGCGCTCTGCAGGAATGCCTACACGCACCAATAGATCGCCTGTCTTGCCGCCATTGGTGCCCGCATTGCCCATGCCGGGCACGCGGATCATGTCGCCATCGTGGGAGTCGGCAGGAATGTCTACCACTGCCTCGCTGGCAGAAAGGATGCGGCCGGTGCCCTTGCATCGATGGCAAGGATCCGCCACCACTTTGCCGGTGCCCTCGCACTCAGGGCATTGCACGCGCATAGCGCCAAAGCCCATACCGCCAAAGACTGCCGAGAGATCGACATCGATAGAGCCTTTGCCATGGCAGGTGGGGCACACCTTGGCGTGCTCGGACTCTTCCGAGCCAGTGCCATGGCAGACGTCACAGACTACGTAGCGATCGTAGGTGATGCCGCGGCGAGTGCCTGTCGCAGCGGTCTTGCTATCCAGTTCGATGTCATAGACGACGTCTGCGCCGGAGCGGGGATTATAGGCAGTGGCCCTGCCGCGCTGGGCGCCAAAGCCTCCAAACCCCCCGAAGCCGCCAAAGGGCATGCCGCCATAGCCGCCAAAGCCTCCGCCAAAGGGAGACTGGGGAGCACTGGATGTCGAAGAGCCCATGAAGGGTGCACCCGATCGCATGGCATCGTAGCGGCGCCGCTTGTCCTCGTCTGAAAGCACCGCGTAGGCCTCGGAGACTTCTTTGAACTTCTCCTCTGCATCCGGCGCCTTGTTCACGTCTGGATGGAGGGTGCGGGCTTTCTTTTGAAATGCTTTACGAATCTCCTCTGTTGTGGCGTCTGAGGAGACGCCAAGGATTTCGTAGTAGTTCTTATCGGTCATCGCAGACATGCGGTGAGAACTCCTGTCGTCGAGTCAAGCCACGATATTATTCCGTGGCACAAACGTTCGCAATCTCATATCTTAGCGCGAACGACGCAGATTTCTCTGGGCATCATGGTTTGTGCGCAAACGTGAAGCGCCCGAGCTCTCATGAGCCCGAGCGCTAAGAGATGCATTAGCAGTTGTCGATGTTAGAGGACTTCTTTGACTGCCTCTTCTACCAGCGCCATATCTACCGTGGGCTCGAAGCGGGCCACCACGTTGCCGTCGCGATCTACGAGGAACTTGGTGAAGTTCCACTTGATGTCGTCGTTGTCTGCGTAGTTAGGATCGACGTTCTCTTTGAGGTAGTTGTCCATGAAGTCGGCCTTCTCGCCGGTGAAACCCTCGAAGCCCTTCTGCTCTTTGAGGAAGGCATAGAGGGGCAGCTGGCCTTCGCCGTTGACCTCGGACTTCTTGTACTGCTGATAGGGCGTGCCAAAGGTCATGGTGCAGAACTCGTGGATCTCGTCGTCCGAGCCGGGCGCCTGGTGGCCAAACTGATCGCAGGGGATGTCGATGATCTCGAGGCCCTGCTCGTGATAGTTGTTGTAGAGGTTCTTGAGGTCCTCGTACTGCGGGGTGAAGCCGCAGCCCGTAGCCGAGTTGACGATAAGCATAGGCTTGCCCTCGAACTCGGAAAGGCTTACTTGAGTGCCGTTCGGCTTCTCAATAGTGAAATCATAAATGGTAGGCATAGGTTGCTCCTTTGTTGGAGTGTCTTGTAGTCTGCGCCTATTCCTACCCATGCAGTGGGATTTTGAGTACGGAGAAGGCAGAAAGCTCAAGTTAAACAAATAGATCTTTATGGCTGATCCATATCCTGCCGAGAAGCCCACCCCCCCCCTCATCAAGGACTACGTTTGCAACATACTTCCCTTTTCCTATGCCGAGATCTTGAAGCGCATCTTCAGGAGAAGAGAAACCGGCTTCTTTATCAACCAGATTGTTACCCCTGCCATAAGACCAGAACCATCCGTCATCGTCTTTTACGATGGTATAGAGATTGCCCTTATAACCCCTATGTGTGTATACAGCATGATCCAAATCACCATCTACCGTTGGAGCATGACTATGGGCTTCTGGTCTCAGAGGACCAATACGAGAGCGACCATGCCCACGCCAACGCGCTGCAACGGCTGCGCTGTGACCTGGTGACGCTTAACAAGCTGTTCGCCCGTCGAGATTCGCTGACTCATCCAGATGCTGAGCCTCATCGCACGGTCACCACCACGCCTCAGGGGCAGAATTGCTATACCTACCACGTGGAGCGGCCCTTCTCGGCAGAAGAAGCGTTTATATTGGCCAATGCGTTGGCACACTCGCGCCTAGCCGACTCCCAGGAAAAAGAGCAGCTTCTGGAAAAGTGAAGTCCCTCCACTACCGAGAAGACCATCGCCCTATAGCCCCTTGCATTACTTATAGGCCCAGGCCGGAGGCTTCGGCAGCTCTGCTGACGAATTATCGTGCGGTGGCGCGGGCGGTGGACAGGCTGAACGAGATGGGCAACCGCCGAGGTGGCAAGCTGGCCCCTATCTCGCTTATCTACGGGACGCTGGGCCGGATTTTGATTTGGTGGCGCAACCTAGGCAAGGCTGCTTGCTAGAGTGCGAATTACTGCCCATCGCGGTGCATGAGGATCGCGGGCGCTACTACATGAGCTCCCGGTTCATCGATCTGGGGGAGACCCCAGAAGGCCCCGCTACGTGGTGCACAATGATGGCTATTTGAACTATCGACTGGATCGCATCATTCCCGAGAGCATCAAAGATTATGCCGATGAGGGCTGCCCCGGCATGCTGCCCTATCGCCTGACAGATCCTGCGCCCCAGAAACGCGCCGGCCTCACCGAGCAGGAGCTTTTTACACTGGAAGCCAGTTACGAGATGTATGCTACCTCGGATCCTCTGCGCCTGGAGCTCGAAGCCGAGGGCCCCGTACTCAAAGCCATTGCCGACGCCTTTAACCCAGACAGCGAGGATTCTCCCCTTGCCGATAAGAAATCCGTCCGCAAGCTGCCAGATGGCAAGACTCGTATTGAGGTACCGGTTTCAGATGGCGCCGTCCTCATGGGACGTCTGGCAAGCTTTGGGCCTTCTGCCCACGTGGTAGGTGATCGCAGGCTCAAGGAGACTTACGTCCGCTTTTTATGCAATGTACTGGGCGCCTACGCTGACGATCCCCAGGTAGGAGAAGAAGTGAGAGCTTGGGCGAGAGGTGCTATTGACGAAGGATAAGCGATCAAAATAGCGCACCTTCGGTTTATAGGACAGATAGTGTGCTGTGATAAGGGGTGTTGACCTGCGCCAGACCTGCGTCAACACCCCATAATCTGTAGGCCAAAAACCTGTAGACCAAATTTACCTTCATTATTTATAAGCACTCTTTGCGGCTAAAAGGGAGCGGTGTGAAAGCAGGGCTGCTTTCACACCGCAAGCCTCAGATAAATCCTGGAGGGCCAAAAGCAGACCTGTCTGTGAGATGGGGATGCAGGGCGGATGGGATTCGGGCTGGGCGCCGTTCCATGCCTACTAAGTACTTAGTAGGCCAATTTTGCCCAAAATCTGCGTCACTTTTTATTTTAGTATTACATCACCCAAGCTCACGGAGTTGGTTCCATATTCAATTGTACTTAGTAGGCACATGCCGAAGGAAATGTACTAAGTAGGCGGAAGCGTTGTCGCTCTTCTTATGGTCACTCTTCTGCATCTTGGCCCCGCAGACCGCCTTTTTCATCGGGCCCTGCAAATCCTGGATGTAACGACTAGATTTTTCTGTCTTCAGCTGGGGCACCACTGCATTGGACAGCACATCTTCTGTGCGAGTTCCCGTGTTCAAATGAGCCTTCCGTATTTAAACACCCAAAAAGGGACGTTGACCTGCGTCAACGTCACCATTCACAGCACGCTTTTTGTCCTATAAGCCGCACCTTCCTTAGAGGAAAGCACGCTTGACTCTTCACACTATTGAATACATGAGTTGGCTGCATCCGCTTATCATGTTGAGTTTGGAAATTTGCACTTTATCAGCCATAATTCTACACAATAGGTTACAGTATATTTACCACACATATTGTGTTAGGAGTTGTCCAATGATTGCAGATGCAAGCCACAGCCTTCCCGTTATGCCAGAACGAGTAGGTCTCGCTGAACTTGGACGGTCTTCCAATTGGCGAGATGCAGTAAACCGCGATGGCATCATTGAAATATCCGAGCATAATCGTCCTCGCTATTTTGTTGTCACACCTGATTACCTTGCACGCAATGATGCTTATACACAGGCTCTTGAATTAAAACTTAGTGAGATTGAGTCAGAACTTGATCGTCTCGATATAGAACATGCATTACTACGCGATAAAGCCTTAGCTGAGCAAGGCGAACTGCCTCTTTCTGGTCCTGAACTCAAAACTGCTGCGTTAGACCTTATGGAAAAAGCTGGTCTTATATGACAAGACAAGAGTTATTTCTTGAACTAATTGACGCTCTTTCCAATATACCTGGCTTGACTATTGAACCTATCGTTTTCGTAGAGGAAGCAAGAGCGCTTGATGAAGCTTATCCGGCGCTAGAGGATCTTACACCTGTTGTAGTAGCGATAATTCGTGCCATGAAAGATTTGGCCGCCGGACGCGTGTCAAGTTCTTCCCTCTCTCTCAAGCTTGAGGGTGCGCGATCCTATCATTTTCAAAAAAAACCGTTCGCAAGGTGAAAAGACAGAACTAAGAATTGTTTATCGCATCTTAGATAATGGTGCTCTATACATCTTGGCTTTTGGCAATCGTTGGAGACCCGAAGCCATTTACAGAAGAGCTGCAAAACACATGTAATGAAAAAGTCGTTTAAGCTCCAGTGGATAATTGAGAGGATGCACCACGAGGAATTCACTTAATTTGTTGAAGATCGAAGACCATCGGTCAAGAAAGGATCTCGCAGAAGCCGTACTCCCTGCCCTCGCCACAATAAACACCAGAATATAATCTATATCTTGATATGCAGATTCAGTTATAACGACTTTATAGTTCATATTTCTCCCGAAGCTGATTCACAGCAGCGCCTGCTTCGGAATACGAGCCTTCTGCGACCTCTTTCTCCCCCGTCACTTCACGTGCAAGAAGATTGGCCCTTGCAAGCTGGGGCTGTAGGCTTTCCCAGTACTTTGTTGACATAGACCACCAATGCACCTGCCCTATTGTGCGTTACCGTGACAGGTCCGTCTTTTGACCTCACTAACTCGGTAGACTTCACTGTATTATTCATGTCATGCATCGAAACGCACTTTGGCATTATTACCTTCTTAGTGGTCAAATCGCAGTATATAAAGGCAAAGTTCGATTTAGTTATCAGAGGCCAAATCCCAGAGCGACCCATAGACTTCATTGCCCAAAAGCCAGCCCTGCTGAGTGGGCACGTAGGCGCCAGAAGCCACTTGCTCTATCAATCCACGCTCGCACAGATCATCAATCGTTGCATCCACTGCCTCTTGGCCAATGGCTTTATAGGCACGTTCCTGCAGTTCGCGCCCAATGCCATAAGTAGTACGAGCCGCAAGCATCAGATCTTCTGCCGCGGCCTCACGAGCAGTCAGCGATTCTACTTCAAACTGCAGCGCTTGCAAATTGCCACAAGCCTCAGCGATTTCTGCTGCAGTAGAAGTGCATCTAAGACGCAGGCGCGCTGCGGCGGAGGCGTTTCTCGGCAGCTGAGGCATGAGCTGACGCAGCTTCTCATAGCCCGCAGCATCAACCATGGAAGCCGCAGCCACACCAAATCCCAGGTAGGGAGTGCCGTTCCAGTAAGCCAAGTTGTGCAGGCACACCTCACCGGGCCAAGAATAACTAGCCACCTCATAGCGTGAGAACCCCTGAGCCGTGAGGATGCGCTGGGCGGCGAGCATGGCGTCAGCCTCGGAGTCTTCTGAGGGTTGGGCCATCTCACCCGATTCCACCGCAGCATAGAAGGGCGTTCCTTCCTCGATGATGAGGGGGTAGATACTCAAGTGACCCACGCCCAGCCGTATCGCCTGCTCGATGGAATAGGCGAAACTTTGAGGGGTTAGGTAAGGTATCGCACCCATGAGATCGCAGGATACCCGCAGCCCAGATGCCACTGCAGCCTGCAGCGCCTCGCGGGCTTTCTGTGCCGTGTGTACACGGCCAAGCGCGCAAAGCTCCTCGTCGATGAACGATTGGACGCCTAAAGAGATTCGTGTGGCTCCCCCATCGCGCAGCGCGGCGAGGTGGTCAGGAGTGAGCGACTCTGGGTTGGCCTCGCAGCTGAGCTCCTGAATAGAACCGTAGCTGCAGATCGTTGTAGCTAAATTCCCAAGTTCATCGGGTGCAAGCATGGTAGGCGTGCCACCGCCAATGTAGGCAGTGGCAAGGCTGTCAAGCAGGCCAGACTCCCCCACCTGACGCACCATCGCTTGCAGGCTCCGAGCATAGCCGTGCATAAGCGGCGCCCGATGAGGCGTGGCGCAAGAGGCAAAGTCGCAATAGGCGCACTTGCGCAAGCAAAAGGGAATGTGCAGGTAGAGAGCACCCACGGGGCCAGGAGTCCAAGTGCGCCAGAACTTCTGGGCGTCTGCGGGACCTAGGTAGTGGGTGCTAGGCATGGTGGGAGTGTTTCTCGGCACCTGGGGTAACGGACGTCTCCTGAGCGAGCTGGAGCGCCTCGCCTACCATCACAGACGCGGGATCCAGCGCGTTGGCTTGAGCAACCTGGGCGATGAGGTGCAGGTAGTCAGAGACTCCCACGCAATGCATGGCGCGTTCGCGCCAGGAGGCGGCCTCGGGCATGCCCTTGAGGTACCAGCCGGCCAAAGATCGGGCGCGAGCAATGTGGGCGCCCGTGGCAGACAACAGTTGCACGTGGAGGGCGAAGGCAGCCAAGCGCTGCGCGGTAGTGTGAGGTGCGGGAGTGCAGCCGGCGCCCAGGGAGCGAGCATCGGCGAAGATCCAGGGGTTACCGTAGGTGCCTCGGGCACAAAAGACCGCCGCGGCACCGGTGGACTCCTTGAGCTGCACTGCCTGAGCTGCGCTAAGGGCGTCGCCGGAAGCGATCACAGGAATACTCACCGCGCTTACCACCTGGGCGATGGCGTTGGCGTCAGAGGTACCCGTATAGAACTGGTTGGCAAAGCGTCCATGAACCGCTACAGAAGAGACCCCTGCGCGCTCCAACGCCTTCGCAAAGGCTGGCGCCACGTAATCGTGCTGCTTGCGCCCAATGCGAATTTTCGCAGTGACCGGCAGGCTGTAGTCTGAGCCCTCGCGCACCGAGCGCACGATGTCTGCAGCGCGAGCCGGGTCGTCCAGCAGCGCCGAGCCCTCCCCTTTGCGTACTACCTTGGGCACCGGGCAAGCCATATTGATATCGATGGCTACCAACTTTTGCAGCCATCCCCGCGACTCATAGCGGTCGATGACGCGCTTGGCAGCCTCATAGAACTGCTCGGGGTCGCTGCCAAAGAGCTGCACGATGAGGTCGGGCTCTGCAGGATTGGGATCCACCAGCTGCCAGGTCTTCTCATTGGCGTAGTGGATGCCTGCCACGCTCACCATCTCGCTCACGGCGCAGGCAGCGCCTCCGGCCCTAGCCATAAGCCGATAGGCCTGGTCAGACACCCCCGCCATAGGCGCCATGAGGTAAGGGTTGGCAGCCAAGCGCTGCTCCCAGCTTCCATTTGCCGAGAAGGGCGCCAACGTCGCAGAAAGCCCTGCGGCGACTGCACCCTGGGCGAGGAGTTGCGAGGTGGAAGGCGCGTCCTGGGTGGGATGGAAGTGTTTCTCGGCAGTTTGAGCGTGCACAGCCACTACTCGTCCACCTTGAGGATGGCCAAAAATGCCTCTTGGGGCACCTCGACGCGGCCGATGGACTTCATGCGCTTCTTGCCCTCTTTTTGCTTTTCCAGCAGCTTGCGCTTGCGGGAAATGTCGCCGCCATAGCACTTGGCCAGCACGTCTTTGCGGTGCGCCTTGACGGTGGAGCGGGCGATGATCTTGTTGCCGATGGCGCCCTGGATGGGCACCTCGAACTGTTGGCGCGGAATGATCTCTTTGAGCTTGTCGCAGAGGGCGCGGGCCATGGCGTAGGCCTTGTCGCGATGGACGATGAACGAGAGGGCGTCCACGTCGTCGCCGGAGAGCAGGATGTCCAGTTTGACCAGGTCTGAGGGACGGTACTCGGAGAACTCGTAGTCGAGCGACGCATAGCCTTTGGTGCGGCTCTTGAGCTGGTCGAAGAAGTCTAGGATAAGCTCGGCCAGAGGGATCTCGAAGTGCATCTCCACGGACTTGTCGGTGAGGTAGACCATATCGGCCATGATGCCGCGATGTTCCACCGCCAGCTGCATCACAGCGCCGGTGTATTCGGGCGGCACGATGACCTTGGCTTTGAGGTAGGGCTCTTCGATGCGCTCAATGCGCGTGGCGTCAGGCAAGTCCTGAGGGCTGCGCACCTCGCGCATATCGCCGTCGGTAAGGTAGACGTGGTAGTCCACCGAAGGGCTCGTGGCAATAAGGTCCAGGTCGAACTCGCGCTCCAGGCGCTCCTTGATGACCTCCATGTGCAGCAGGCCCAAGAAGCCCACGCGAAAGCCAAAGCCCAGAGCCACCGAGGTCTCCGGCTCCCAGGTGAGCGACGGATCGTTCACATGGAGCTTTTCCAACGCATCGCGCAGGTCCTCGTAGTCTTTGTTGTCTATGGGAAAGATGCCGGTATAGACCATGGGCTTGGCCTCGCGATAGCCTGGCAGCTCCTCCCTACAGGGATTGTCACGGTAAGTGAGTGTGTCGCCTACGCGCACGGACTCTGGGTCTTTGAGGCCCGTGACCACAAAGCCCACCTCGCCCACGGTAAGCTCATCGAGCAGCACCTCAGAGGGACGCTTGACGCCCACGCCGTCTGCCAAAAAGTCCTGACCCGTCATCATCATGGTGAGTTCGTCGCCCTTTTTGATGGAGCCGTCAAAGACGCGCACCATGGCCACCACGCCGCGGTACTCGTCAAAGTAGGAGTCCAACACCAACGCCTTGAGCGGAGCGTTGGCATCCCCTTTTGGCGGCGGGACGAGAAACACGATGGCCTCCAGCAAGTCATGGATGCCCTCGCCGGTCTTTCCCGAGACGCACACCGCATCGTCTGCAGGGATTGCCAGCTCATCCTCGATTTCCTGCTTGACCTCCTCTGGATGAGCACTGGGCAGGTCGATCTTGTTGATAGCCGGCACGATCTCCAGGTTGGCGTTCATGGCTAGATTGGCGTTGGACACCGTCTGAGCCTCTACGCCTTGGGTGGCATCCACCACCAGCACTGCGCCTTCGCAAGCAGCCAGCGAACGGGACACCTCGTAGGTGAAGTCCACGTGGCCCGGAGTATCAATAAGGTTGAACTGGTAGGTCTCGCCGTCGTCCGCGTCATACATCACGCGCACAGCGTTGGACTTGATGGTGATACCGCGCTCCCGCTCGATGTCCATGGAATCTAGGAGCTGCGACTCCATGTCGCGCTCTTCGACGGTGTTGGTCATCTCGAGGATGCGGTCTGAGATGGTGGACTTGCCATGGTCGATATGGGCGACAATGGAGAAGTTCCTGATGTGGGAAAGGTCTGTGGTATTCATAGCTGACATTGTATAGCCTACAGGTGGGTTCTGTGGAATGTACGCCCTCCATGGAGAGATTTCTTCATAGCTGCAGCACGGTACCCTAGCACGGGTTTCCTATGTTAGTATTTGGAAGTTGCCTCACCGTGTCTCACCGAAGAGGCCTCATAGATCGCATTGAAAGGAATTGCACGTGGCTAACATCAAGTCGCAGAAGAAGCGCATTAAGACCGCCGAGAAGGCACGCATCCGCAACAAGGCCGTCCGCTCTGAGCTGAAGACGGCTGTCAAGCACGTTCGCGAGGCTGTTGAGGCCGGCGACGCCCAGCTCGCTCAGGAGAAGTGCAACAAGGCTTGCCGTCTTCTGGACAAGGCTGCCAGCAAGGGCATCATTCACAAGAACCAGGCTGCCGAGCGCAAGAGCGGCTGCCAGAAGCTGGTGAACACCCTTAGCTAATTCGAGACAGTTACCTCTCTTTACGTGTGGCCTACGCTCCAGGCCTCATTCTAGGGAGTCTCTGTAATCCTTGAATCCTTGCTCCCCGTGGCGCCAATGGGTGCCACGGGGATTTTTTATCGTGCTGCACCGCAGGGGTTGTCAGTTGAGGAGGGCAAGATCTTATCGGCTCGCTAGACCCTCCCCCATCCTTAGACCACGCTGCAAAAGGCGCATCCCTTCATAGGCTCGAGCGCCTAGAGAATCACCCTACATTTTTATTGATAAATTATCGATGTATCTCCACATTTATATACTCGTAAGCGCAGCAATGGTTTAGTGCGTAAAGGAGCACGGATGCAAAAAGAACCTTGATGACCCTGAGTTTTACTGTGGTTTTAGCGTTGGCCGGATGTAGCTCACTCTTGGTTGCGCCAGCGCAAAACTCCTCCGACCAGATGCAGAACACAAGCGCTCGGGCGCAGGAAACTATCTTGTTTCTGCCCTCGGGAAAGATGAGAGCACAGAGGATCTGAGCAATTGCCAAAAAGCCCTTGATGATGCTTTGGATGATTATGCGCGCCGGAATAGCGCCGTTCAGACTGCACCGTACTGATAAATAATAAATGTACTATCGAGATACTCTTAAGGACCTCCCATGAAAAAGAATACCGTCTTAACTGTCGCTTTCACTGTAATGCTCGTTTTGGGCGGCTGCTCGCTTCAGCCCACTGGTGCTTGGCAAGGCACCGACCTGAAGGATCAAGGCCAATCTCAGCAAGATACAGCACCACAGGATCAAACCCCTGACCAGCAAGATCAGGACACCTCCCAGGATTCCTCCGGAAAGGAAGGTGCTACCAAGGACTATGGAGGCTATGACACCAATACCATCTCGACCAACGTCCAAAATATGTACAACACAAACCGGACGATGCTCAACCTGCTCCATGACTTTGCCTATGAAGGAGGATCGAAAGAGGAAGTGCAAGCTCAGTTTCAGCAGTTAACCAATGAGCTTGACTCCTACGCGCAGACGATGCTCTCTGTCGATGTCACCAATGCGCCAAAGGGATTTATTGTCGCGCAGGGTTATTTAAAAGAATGCGCCGACAGCTATAAGCAGGCCGCCAGCGACCTTGCGACGGCCTTGGACCAGGAAGACTACCAAGATCCCCTTGATAACTACGACACTCATCTAAGCGAAGCTGCCTACGCCTATTACCGCTGGTATGGCGCCACGGAAGCCACCATAGAATCCCTTAAGCAGTAAGGAGGTTCGAGGACGCAGGAGTTCGCCTCTTAGGCAATTTCACGTTATTATGTTCCACATTTGTTCCACACGTGTTCCACATCACAAAAAAAGGTAGGCGGCCAAGCCGTCTACCTCGTGTTTTGTGGTGGGCGATGCTGGATTTGAACCAGCGACCCCATCCGTGTGAAGGATGTGCTCTACCCCTGAGCCAATCGCCCGTAGGTGATTCTCTGCGAATCACAGGAATCCATACTACCAGAGCCTGTCGTCATTGCAAGACCCCAATAGGAATTCATTTGCCATGCATGACTCATAATGCCATGCACAACTTCACAGAGGCTTCCTATTTAGGTCTCCTATTTCTTGGAAGCCTCAAAGACGCGCCGGCCAAGAATCCAGCCAGCGATGCAAACGATCAAGGGCACCACAGTAAGCACCAAACTGGGGATGTCGGAGCCTAGGGGGCGCCCACCAAAATCAGCCTGCACCACGATGGTGTAGATAAGCGAGATAAGCTCATAGATGCCCAGGATGGCAGCTTGAATGTTGTAGGTGTTGGCGCGGGATGGCGCATTGGCGCCGCGAACACCGGCCATACCACAGCTGATGCCAAAGAAGCCCTGGAAGCTGTAGAGAGCTACCAACACGATGCCCTGCCACTGCCAGCCATTCTGGGCCACGACGGTGATGCAGATGGCGTCGTAGACAAAGATCAGTAGAGCCCAAAACAGAAGAATGATGCTCATGACTTTCATGAGCTTGCGATCTTGGGACATGACACTCCCCTTTCAATCATTGCCAGGTGACAATGCATTCTTTGAATAGCAACGCTTCCTAAAAATGCGAGCACTCACATAACGTGCAAGATGGGATGATCTGGAAAGGAAAAGTCCCATCGGCAATTTACAGTTCTTATTAGTGTGCCACGTCTTTCTCGGCAGAGTGGGCAGAGTTGCCACTTCTATGGATGTTGGATGACTCTCGCCCCCACTGTCACGCTAGTTGGGTGGGGTTTGCGACAGATGTGCCCAGCGCACGGTGTTCGTTTTACTGGAGCTCGCTGGCGAGGCGCAGGACGCGCAGACGGCGATCAGTGCAGCTATAGACCGCCCCCAGAAGGCCACAGCTCAAGACGGAGCAAAAGACCTGCTCGACGCCATCGGGAGAGCCCATAAGAAGTCCGATGGAAACCAAAAGCAGCACCGAGACGCTAAGGAAGAGGCCAGCAATGCATAGGCCAACGCCAATGCGTCTACAGGATTGATCGGTGGCGCCCTTCACTGTGAGCACGGTGAGAAGAATGAAGAAGGCGCCCTGGATGGCTAGCAGAGCCCCGGTAACGACGGCAGAACCCATGACGGTGACGAAGTTGGACATATGGGTGTCCATAGAGGTGATGCGCGCCAGATAGGTCATGGCCATGAGCAGCTCTAACGAGCCCCAGACAGCCATGAGCTGGCTGTATCCGGTGATACGACGTTGAAGCTGTACCCAACCGTCGCGGCTCAAAGAGACCGGCGCGTCTTCGTCGATGGTAGGCTCGATCACTGCATCGATGAACGCTTCGCCCATAGAGGCAAGATTATTCTCGGCATCGAGGGCATTGGCAACGGCAGTGTCCTCGAGATAGGCGTCGGGGGTAGTGCCATAGTGATCCACCACCCAGCGAAGGGCGAAGACCATGAGGGCAGAGAGCATAAAGACCAGAAGTACGACGGCATCGCCCTGGGAGAAGGCCCAGAGGATACCTGTGGTGGAGAGATAAAGAAGAGCAGTTGCTACTCGGCGAACGGCGGGGCGTCGGCGAGCTTTGGGACCACGAAGCACCGCGATGCCAACCACATAACCGCCCGCGCCCACCGCAGCAGTGAGGAGACCTAGGAATACGAGGCCCGTCCAAAGAGGAATGGAAAAACCCAGCACAGGAATGGCCGCGTAGCCGTTGCCAGAAGTGCGGCTGGCGATGGCTGCACAGATGAGCACGTAGGTCATGAAGAGGCACATGACGGTGTTCCAGATGATATAGGCCATGGCGCTCACTCGAACGGCACTGGTCTGGCGTGGACTGAGGGGCTCTTTGAGACGAGTGGGAAGATCCATAGAGTAGGAAGCCTTTCTAAGAAGTACAAGGTGTTTCTGCTAGGCAAGCTTAGGACCATTGCCATAAATACTGTCATCGATTCTGAGGGCATTTGGCCGATGGGCAATTGGACAAAATAGACTATTGGATCAAATAGGTGTTCTTTTTATACATGGTCACCGTGGCAGTAGGGCTGTTGCCCGCATATTGGACGGCCTCCACCGTGTGATAGCCAGAGGTGATCTGCGAGCCCGAGAGGGTGATGACGGTCTTGTCTTGGGGCTGCTGTGTAGCTACCACAGTGCTGCCGTCTACATAGATGTAGACGGCTCGCGAGGTCGAGAAATCCTGGGTAAGCACCGTGACATCATAGTAGCCAATGGAATCGCCTACCGCAATTTTGAGTGGGGTGCCTGCGGAAGAGATAGAGCTTTCAGTGCGCATAATGAGGACAGAGTCGCTGTCTGGCATGCGCCCATGAGTGACGCCGCCTAAAGTGACGTGGGATTTATCAGAGCCAAAGGCTGCAGGGCCACCAGTGGTTACCATCGCGATGCATACCATCACCGAGACCACAATAGCGGCGCAGGCCACCAAAATGGTGACAGCTTTGCGCGAAAGACGATGGGAGTCTGCCAAGGCTCGCTCGGCAGCGGAACTGGCTTTTGGAAAAACGTCTGCTTTTGGAGCTTCAGCATCCATCATGGGAGAACCAGACGATGGTGGTTGACGGCGTCTTTCATCGAGGTGTCCCATACTGCCCCTCCTTGGGTTTGAGGGGCGCTCAAGATGCCCCGTCTGCTACTGGTACTGGGCGAGGCAGCCGGAGAGCTTGAGATACTGGCCTTGGGCCACGTCTACTTGCTGAGCAGCGGTGACATCCAAGGTGGCAATGGGCTGCGCGCCGGGAGCGTCGGAGTCGTAGACCGTGCACCTACCCGAACTTTGGGTGGGGCTCACAAGGTAGGAGCCTTCAGGGGCGTCGACGCCTATTAAGTAGGTACCCCCATCCTTAAGATCAGTGACCAACTTCGATGTGATATCTGCGGCAGAAACAAAAGTCGCGCCGTCTACCGCCAATTGCTCCCCATCAGAGAGGGTGAGCCAGCAGGTTTGGGTAAACTGATCCACCACCTCGCCATTGACCTTGAGGACAGCAGGATTGGATGTGTCCTGGCGATCTTGGGTAGCCAAGAACTTATATTGGCCGGCATTGAGGTTGGTGCCTACCGCATACTCCCCGCCCTTGTAGACGAGCGTGGTGCCTTTGGCGGCGCGAGCAGGCACATCTTCGCTTTGAGCCACAAGGGTCTTGCCCAAGGGGCTTGTAGGAGAGCCCCAGGTAAGCTTGAAGACCACCGAACCCACAAACAAGACGGCCAGCACCACGATGAAGGCGACAGACTGCTTCCGCGTAGGCGTGGGAAAGAGCTTGCGGCCTCCCTGACGAGCGGCGATGCGACGCTGGCGGGCCTTCTCCTCTTTTTCTGCCTTCTGGCGGGCTTTGCGCTGGGCACGGGTCTCTTTTTTGGGCTTCTCGACTGATGGCGTGTCCTTGGCGGCCGCCTCTGCCTCGGTAGCCTGGGCGACGTTTTGGGAAGCGGTCTCCTGATGGGAAGGCACGGGTTTCTCGGCAGCAGAATCTGCGGCAACCTGTGGGTTGTCCTGCGAAGAAGAGGTAGCAGTCAAGGAAGATCCTTTCGATGAGTTATGAGTGCAGGGCCTCAAGGGCGTCGGCTACAATTTGCGCGGCCGTGAGGCGTGCCTGCGAAATGCGGTCTTGGGGATCCATTCGGTCAGTATAGGTGGACTCGAAGGCGCGTACGAGCACCCGCGTAGGGGTAGCCGCCAGCGCACAGGCCACCTTGGCCCCATAGCCGCCGGCGATCATGCCGTCTTCGAGCGTCACAATCACCTTATGCGCCTTGAGCGTCTCTGCAAGCTGGGGCGACACGTCGGAGATCACTTGAGGGTTGATGAGCGACGCCTGGATGCCTTGAGCCTGTAGCGCCTGAGCGGCCTCTTTGGCTACCGAAAAGAACGTGCCCACGCCCACCAGCGCCACCTGGGCGCTTGGGACTACCTTGCTGGAGACATCTCCTTGATAGGGCTCGCCACCAGGAATTTTGATAGCCACAGGGCCTTGGGTGTAGTCCACCGCCCAATCCATCATGGACACGTACTCCTGAGGATTGGCAGGCGCCAGATAGAGCATGTTGGGCAGGTTGCCCAAGAGCGCCATGTCTTGAAGGCCCAGATGAGAGACGGGGCCAGACCCATAAACCGAGCCTTTGTCCACCAGAATCACCACAGGCAGCGAGTTTACGCAGAGCTCTTGGATAAGCTGGTCTGCCGCACGGGGCAAGAAGGTGGAGTAGATGCAGAGCACCGGCTTGGCGCCTCGCTGGGCGAGGCCTGCGCAAAAGGTGACGGCGGTTTGCTCGGCGATGCCCACGTCCACAAATTGACCAGCGGGGATGGCCTCGCGTTTGTCCTGAGTGAAGCCCAGGCCAGTAGGGGTAGCCGCACATACAGTGACCACCTGGGGATCGTGCTCCATAAGTTCTGTGAGATGAGACACGGTGAGGTCGCTCCAGCTCATGGCCTGCGCATGCGGTTCGCCAGAAGCGGTGAGCCCGCGCACGTGGTGGTAGCGCTCGGGGTCCTTCTCGGCGGCCTCAAGACCCAAGCCCTTGGTGGTGTGGATATGCACCACCACTGGATGGGTGGCGTCTTTGACCTGGTTAAAAGCCTCGATGAGCGGTGCGAGGGAGTTGCCCTCCTCCACGTAGCGATAGTCCAATCCCAAGCTTTTGAAGTAATTGTTGGCCGAGGCGCCTTGGGTCTTTCTGAGTTCTGCCAGGTTTTGGTAGAGGCCGCCGTGGTTGGGGGCGATGGACATCTCGTTGTCGTTCACCACTATGACGAGGTTGCCGCCAAGCTCGGCCGCCAGATCCAGGCCCTCGAAGGCCTCCCCGCCCGAGAGCGATCCGTCGCCGATAAACGCCACTACCCTACCTGTGCCCTGCGCCAGATCTCGGGCATGAGCGATACCTGCGGCCAACGACACCGAGGTGGAGGTATGTCCCACAATGAAAGGATCATGGACAGACTCAGCCGGGCTCGCAAAAGCCGACACATCGTCATAGTGGGCCGGATCCAAGAAGGCCTCTTTGCGCCCGGTGAGCATCTTGTGGGCATAGGTTTGATGGGAGACGTCAAACACCAAGGTATCCCGAGGTGAATCAAACACGTAATGAAGCGCAATGGTAGCCTCTACCACGCCCAAATTGGCGCTTAGATGCTCGTCTTGCGTCTTAGCTCGAGAAATCAGCGCCTGGCGAATCTCTTGGGCCAGTGCCTCAAGCTCATCCAAAGACATCGCTTTGAGGTCTGCTGGAGAATCGATGGTCTCGATGTACATGCGCCGTTCCTTAAAAGTTCAATAGAGTCTATGTGTGCAGCAGCCTCTAGGTTTGCTGCCGATAAGAACTACACCCTCACTCTCAAGGATATCCACCCTTGGGCCCTTTTGATCCATCAGCCCCACCCAGTGGCACATCCTCACTAAAAAAGGCGACTGCATGGAGAGCCTATGCCCAAGGCTTGAAGAGGGCCGGCGCCCCCGGACCTAGACAATAAAAAAGGCGGCGGCTAAAAGCCGTCGCCTGCAATGGGTGGTGGAGATAAGGGGGATCGAACCCCTGACCTCATGACTGCCAGTCATGCGCTCTCCCAGCTGAGCTATATCCCCGTGGGTTGGTGCGGAAATCACTATACCAAAGATTGGCTCGAATGCGCCAAAAACTTTGGCAACCTGCCAATTGCTCCCTTCTTTAGACGCTTCCTTCACAATTAGCCTGCGGCTTGAGCCGTTGGGAAGCCATGCCATAGGGGTGTCGCGACTTCAGAGGGCAACATGCGCCATCATAGAGTTAAGGCCGCTGAAACACCCCCTCCGCATGTTTTGCCAGGTCCTGACGGATAAGGTCTTTGATATACCCTGCTTTGTTGGGGTGCTGGTTAACCCAGGCCAGGATTTTGGCGTCGGGAGGGTAAAACGCCACTACAACGCGTTTCGTCTTCTCCTTGGCATACTTGGCCTTCGCTCTTTTAGAAGCTTCCGATATCATGATTGCGACCTTTACAAATCGATATGATTAAATACCAGCGTATACCGCAGAATTACCCACATTCAAAACAGAGGCCAGAACAATCTCTGCGTTCACATATACTCCTTTATTATCCAGACTCGTAGCCATTACCACCGCGTAGTTTCTTAATCTCTTACTCTATTTGTACATATATATCTTGCACTTTTCATGACAATAATAAATCATCCAGAATCTGACTACCCCTAATTTTCATGCAGAGGATTCATTTTGGCCACCAGTGGCGTTTTAGTATCTGATTTATTGCCATCATGTCATTATGGTTCGCATTCCCGATTCCTCTGATGTCCCTCAGGTTCATAGGAAAGCGCCCCGAAGGGCGCTTATCGCAAGCCTGAGGAGTCTCAGGGAGGCGACCTTGGGCCTGCCGCCCTGCGTCTCACGAATCAGGCCACCTGAAGCATCCCTCTATTGATCGCTATGGCATTTCTTGAGGATTCCCGCCGTGGCACCCAAGGTCATGCCTAATGCAAGCAGCAGGACAGCCAACGGCTGTAGGGTGCCATCGTCGCCAATCTCCGGCAAGACGATCTTGTTGGTGGCTGCAGCCGCAGCGCCAACCGCATACCTGTCATCCACATTATCATGGCCAGCCTCTTGGGCCGCGACGCTCTCATGCGGGACTTCTTTTATATCCTCCTTGTCGTCGGTGACCTTGTCGTCCGCCTGACCATGGTCGCCAGCCGACGCGCGAAGCACCTGCACGCTTATTATGACTTCGAGAGGCATATTGTCTGGGTTGGCGACTTCCTCAGGCAGGGATACGGTGCCCCTCACCTTAAATGTCTGCTCTGCCGGGCTTGCAGGGTCATAAGTGCCCGCTGCCAGCTCGTCCAAGTCCCACGTGACTGCAGGACGCTTGCCCTGCGCCTCGGTGGCAATGTCGACGGTGGAAGGGAGCCCGAGTGCCGCGGCGGTCTTTTCTGTACCGCTTGCCACGCCAACAATATCCTCAGGCGTTGCGACGCCAAGGAGCTTTGCCCGATGGGTGCAGTAGAGGCTTTCAACCCTCATGGCGCCGTCGGCATCGAGCACTCCTCTTTTCTGCACCTTCGTTGTTTACCGATACCTTTGTAGAAACGGTCAGGATGTATCCTTCCTTAGGAACCATCGTCATATGCGCCTTGTAACGCCAGGGGTAATAGCGGGCATCCCCACTGACTGGATTGTCCTCGCTGTCGGTCCAATAGAGCCTGACGCCCTCGACGCCCTCGGTTTCGCAGGCAGCCTTCGTGTCAAAGGGCAGCCCGCCAAAAGGCAAGGTTATCGTGACATCCACCTTGTCTATGGGAATGGCGCCAGCAGCCGTAATGGTGATGGCCCCGGTAACCGCGGCCTTGTGGATCGTAAGCGTGCCCGTCACTGGATCATAGGAATAGGTGCTGTCTCCAGCCGCAAGCGTCTTGCCTCCCACAGAGACGGCGATTTTTTTGCGGCAGCAGGCGGCCGTTGGTCGCAGTCAGCCTAGTGGAATACTCCGTGCCTTGCGTGATGTAGCCAACCCCATTGTCGGCCGTGAGGTAGCTGAGATTTTTGGTGACCTTGCAGTGGATGGCACCGTTATCGGCGACAACGCCATCGTTCACGACAATGCCGTTGTCGTACATGGTGCCGTTGTTGGTCAGGGTCACACCTTCTGCCACAGTGAGGCGCGTGTTTTCTGGGATGGTCAGGGTCTTTCCACTCTCGACTGTAAGATTCTTCGTCAGAACTTGGTCTTTGTAGACGGTACCGGAAGCGCCCAAGAAGATGATGCCGCTCCACTGGTTCCTCTTCGACTGGTCCCTGATGGCGCCGACAAAGATGACGGCACTCCCATCCTCTCCTGTGGAGAAGCTGCCATGATTGTATGAGGTGCCACCGGCACCGATGGACGGGGCGCTTCCGCCTCCGGTTGCGGTCACGGTGCCGCCACAGATGAGGTTATCGGCACCGTTGCCGCCATAGGGTCATCTGTTATAGCTTTGGTCCCAACCGCCACCGCCTATGCCAGTCCAATTCTCTCGCCCTCCAACGGCGGTAACTGTCCCGCCATAGATCTTGACGATACCCCCATGGCTGCAAGAGGCACTGCCGCCGATCCCTGCGCCTTCCTTTCCGCCCTGGGCGTAAACGGTCCCTCCATAGATATTGATGGTTCCACCGTTCTTGTAGCGCTCCGCACCGATGCCAGGCGCAACATTGCCTGATGACCTTGCGGGAGTGAGCCGGTTCCTGCGCTTTGGCAGTAAACCGAGAAGGCGTTGCCCTCGTTCACGCAAATGTTCCTGGTGGTCAACTGCGCCCCGTCACATAGGATGAGCTTCACATCGCCCTCTACGGTTACCGTATCGGTGATGTTGACTGGGCCTTCCACCACATACCAGCCATCCTTCCAGGTGGAGGCCGCTGTCGTGTCGCCGACAACCGTATAAGGTTCCGTCAAGAAGGCCTGCTCATGGTTCTCATCGATATAGGAAGCACTCGCCTGGGCCGACAGCGCGACCTTCTGATACGAGGCGCTGTTGCCGTTGACACTCTCCACCAAAGCCTGCGCGCCAGTCCCCATTAGCACGATCCCTAGACACAGGACGGAACAGGCAAGAGAGCACAGCTGTCTTCTTCTCATAGAAGCCCCCGTATATCAACGTTCTTTCATTTTTTTATAGCACCTTAGTTTTCCTAGATTGACAGTCGCGAGGCCGCCTCTTGACTGTGCGGCCATGCACACACCTATCGCGTCTCATCCTCCCGGGCAGCCTGGTATCAAGGAGACGGGCGAGCGAGAAGTTCTTATCCTCGATCTAAACAAATGCAGATTCGGGTTTGCATGGGCGCGCGCTTCTTGCTAACATAGCTTTCGCACCAACCCACGGGGATATAGCTCAGCTGGGAGAGCGCATGACTGGCAGTCATGAGGTCAGGGGTTCGATCCCCCTTATCTCCACCACACGTTACAAGGCGGCGGTTTGACCGTCGCCTTTTTCGTATAAAGGGCCTATAGCACAGCGGTCAGTGCAGAGGACTCATAATCCTTTGGTCGTAGGTTCGAATCCTACTGGGCCCACCACAAAAAAGATGCCCCTAGCTGCGCTCATAGCAGCTAGGGGCTTTTTCTCCAACAAGATCCCGTTTCTTGGTTCGGGGTCTCACTCCTCACATCGGGCTTACAGGACAAAAAGCATGCTGTGAATTGGGGCGTTGACGCAGGTCGACGTCCCTTTTTTGGGTGCTTAAATCCAGAAGGCTCATTTACACACGGGGCCCGGACAGAGGGCGTGCTATCCGAGGCCCTATAACCCCGGCCAAAGGCTGCAGAATCGAGTCGTTACATCCAGGATTTGCAGGGCTCGATGAAAAGGGCGGTCTGCGGGACCTGCGGGGCCAAGATGCAGAAGAGCGACAACACTCGCGCCTACTAAGTACATTTCCTCCGGCATGTGCCTACTAAGTACAATTGAATATGAAACCAAATCTGTGAGCTTGGGTGATGTAATACTAAAATATAATATGACGCAGATTTTGGACAAAATCGGCCTACTAAGTACTTAGTAGGCGCGAAATGGTACTTAGTAGGCATGGAGCGGCGCCCAGCCTCAGCCCCATCCGCCCTGTGCCCCCATCTTGCAGGCAGGCCTGCTTTTGACCTTCCAGAATTTACCCGGGGTTTTGCGGTTTGAAAACAGTCCTGCTTTCAAACCGCCCCCCTTCTGAGTGCAAAGAGCACTTGTAAACAATGAAGGTGAATTTGGCCTACAGATTAAGGGGTGTTGACGCAGGTCAACCCCCCTTATCACAGCACGCTGTCTGTTCTAAAAGCCTCATAGCGCGATCGAGAAGCCCCTACCCTTGGCAGCAGGAGTTTCTCGGTAGCAAGATAGTTAAAAGGCTGCGCCGGCAGGCCTGCTATCTCGAAGGTTTAGGCGCGCTGAGGGATGACCAGCGATGCCACGTGGGCGGCGACGTCGGCGATGGGAAGCTCAGTGCGCTCGCCAGTGGCGCGATCCTTGAGCTCGCAGACGCCGTTGGCCACCGCGCGCTTGCCAAAGATGATCTGGTAAGGCAGGCCCAGAAGGTCGGCATCGTTGAACTTGACGCCCGGACGCTCCTTGCGGTCGTCCAGCAGGGTTTGGATGCCGGCGTCGACCAGCTGGTCGCACACGCCCATGGCGGCGGGCCACACCACATCGTCGTTGATGTCGAGCGCGAGCACCTCCACCTCGAAGGGCGCCACCGATACCGGCCATGCAATTCCAGAGTCGTCATGATGCTGTTCAACGATGGCAGCCAGCGTGCGGCTCACGCCAATGCCGTAGCACCCCATCTGGAAGTACTGCTCTTTGCCGTCCTTGTCCAGGAAGGTGGCGTTGAGGGCGCGGCTGTATTTGTCGCCCAATTGGAAGATCTGGCCCATCTCGATACCACGGGCTGCCGATAAGGGCTTCCCGCATACCGGGCAGCCATCGCCGGCTTGGGCGCTCGCCAAGTCCTCCCAGGCATCGGGAGTGAAGTCGCGCTCAGGACGGGCGCCAAGATAGTGGGACTCGGGCTTATTGGCGCCCACCACCCAGTTAAGGGATTCCTTGAGGGCAATGTCGCAGATGCAGCGAATGCCCTCAGGCAGCCCCACGGGGCCAATGCAACCCTTGTAAAGACCAAAACTCTCCAGCTCCTCGTCGGTCATGAGGTGATATGAGCCAAAGGCGTGCTCAGCCTTGATCTCGTTGAGCTCATGATCTCCGGGAATGATGCACACCACAGGATCGCCCTCGCCATCTACCAGCGCGATGGCCTTGCGGGTGCTCGAAGCCGGGACATCGAGGAATGCTGCCAGCTCGTCAATGGTGTGGACGTTGGGGGTATCCAAGAGCTCCAGCTCATGATTGTGGGTCTCCGGGCCGTCGGTGACGGTGATGAGCGCGGTGGCCGCTTCCTCATCGGCAGCGTAGCCGCATTCGCAGTAGACCAGCGACGCCTCGCCAGACTCAGAAAGGGCCATGAACTCGATGGAACCCGAGCCGCCGATCTGGCCGGAATCCGCATCCACGGGCACTGCCTGGATGCGGCAGCGGTCGCACACGCCGGAGTAGGCGTCATACATCTGGTCGTAGGTGCGCTTCATGCCTTCGACGTCTGCGTCGAAGGAGTAGGCATCCTTCATGATGAACTCGCGGCCACGCATAAGGCCAAAGCGAGGACGAAGCTCGTCGCGGAACTTGTCCTGGATTTGATAGAGGTTCACCGGCAGCTGTTTGTAGCTGCGAAGCTCCCCCTTTACCAGATCGGTGATGGTCTCCTCGTGGGTAGGACCTAAGGCAAAGGCGCGCTCATGGCGATCGGAAATGCGCATAAGCTCGGGACCGTACACATCCCAACGCCCCGACTCTTCCCAAAGCTCTGCGGGAGTGAGGATAGGCATGAGCAGTTCTTGAGCGCCGTGGGTGTCCATCTCGTCGCGCACAATGGCCTCGATCTTTTGCAGTGAGCGCCAGGCCAACGGCAGATAACTGTAGAGTCCAGCTGCCGTTTTGCGTATCATGCCTGCGCGCAGCAGCAACCTGTGGCTCGCCAAGTCTGCATCCGCAGGATCCTCTTTTAAAGTGGGCGCATAGAGGGCGCTCATTCGCTGAAAGGTGTTCACAGCTTTCTCCTATCGCGCATGACTTGCGCATCCATCGGCTGAAGTCTATCTCCAACCGGCACTTATCCTACCCGGTAGAGCCTAGGATTGATCGTTGGCAGAAAAACGCGTCTCGATCTCTTCCATCAGGGCATCCACGATGCGATCTTCTGGCACCTTGCCCACCACCTCGCCTCCGGCGATGAGCAAGCCTTGGCCTCGACCTCCTGCAATGCCTATATCGGCTGCTTTTGCCTCGCCAGGCCCGTTGACCACGCAGCCCATGACTGCCACCGATATGGGAGCTTTCACACTCTTGAGACGCTCCTCTACCTCAGAGGCCAAGCCGATAAGATCGATCTGGCAACGCCCGCAGGTAGGGCAGCTCACGATCTCTGGCGACCGGCGCCTAAGGCCCAACACCTGAAGGATGGACCAGGCGACACCGATCTCTTCCAGCGGGTCTGCAGTGAGCGAAACGCGAATGGTATCCCCGATGCCCTCTGCCAAAAGCATTGACAGAGCGCTGGTGTTTTTGATGGTGCCCGCTTGCAGCGTGCCTGCCTCGGTAACGCCTAGGTGCAAAGGGACATGAGGCAGCACTCGAGCCAATTCGCGGTTGGCTTTGATGGTGGAGGGCACCGAGTGGGTCTTGGCCGAAAGAACGATGGAGGTAAACCCACGCTCTTCAAAGTGGCGGACAAAGGACACCGCACTTTGAGTGAGCTTTTGGGGTTGAGTGAGATCTTCGCGGGCATCGATGGCAGGGTCGAGCGAGCCGGCATTCACACCTATACGAATGGGCACAGAAGCGTTGCCGGCCGCATCGATTACCGCATCCACTTTGTCCCAGGAGCCAATGTTTCCGGGATTGATGCGAATGGCAGAAGCGCCACGGGCAATGGCTTCAATAGCCAAGCGGTGGTCAAAATGGATGTCTGCCACTACCGGCAGCGGACTCTGAGTACAGATCTCGCCAAAGCCGTCCAGGGCATCTTTGGTAGGCACTGCCACGCGGACAATCTCACAGCCTGCCTCTGCCAGCGCATGAATTTGCGCCAGCGTAGCCTGAGGATCCTGGGTTTTGGTGTTGGTCATGGACTGCACCGCCACCGGTGCCCCTCCCCCTACCTGCACCCCACCCACAAATACCGGGCGCGTGAGGTCACGGCAGAAGGGCGCCTCTGCCGCTGAATGAGATGCAGGAGGCTGAGGAGAGGATTTCTCGGCAAGGGCAGGATGGGCGATGATCGCTGCCTGAGCAGGTGTGGGACGAAGGTCTTCCACGTTAGCCTCCAAAGACAAATCGGATGATGTCTTGGCGCAAGAGCACGAAGAACAGCAGCATGAAGAGGGCGATACCCACCATAGAGACGGTGCTTTGGAGCTTGAGAGACACCGGTTTCTTGCGGATGGCCTGGATAGCCTCGATGACGATCTTGCCTCCGTCCAAGGGAGGGATGGGCAAAAGGTTCATGAAGCCCAGGCTCAGAGAGACGGCAGCGGCCAAAATGGCGAAGGAAGCCAATCCTTGGCTCGCCGCTTGGCTGGCCATGACCGAGATGCCCACCACCGAGGAAGAATTCTCGATGACCTGGGAGAAGTGTGCCGGTTGGAAGAGCTGGGAGATGTAGATCGCGGTAGTGGCCACATAGTTGGCAGCGTAAGAGAGTGCCTCGCCAAGACCTAGACGCACTTGCTGAGTTTGCGCCTGGACGCCAATACACTGGGTCTCAGGGTCTGCCATCACTGTCACAGAGCGCTGCTGGCCATCGTGCTCATAGGAGATGTCCATGGAGCTTCCCTGATCGATGGCCTCTTGCAGTTGGAGCGCAAAGGCTTCCCACGTGTCTGTAGGAGTGCCATTGACAGAGACCATGCGATCCCCTGCCACAAGCCCTGCCTGAGCCGCCGGCGACCCTTCTACAACTGCTCCCAGTACAGGCTCGTTGGTAGAGGTAGTCACACCCCAAAGGGTAAGCACCAGTACCACCAGCAGCAGTCCGCATAAAATATTGATGGTTACACCGCTCACCAGCACAAAGGTGCGGCCCCAAAAGCCATGGGCCAGATAGGTATGTGCGCGCTCGTGAGCCAGAAAAGCCGCCGGATCATCGATGGGATGAGGCTCGCCTGCCTGGGTGGTGCCAGAGGCGTCAAAGTCATGGCCCTTGTCGTAGCAGGTGAGGAGCCGAGGATCGCGGGCCAGGGTTTGGAAGAAGTCCTTCTCGGCAGCAGTGGCATCGGGGTCTTCAGAGCTGGCAGATGCTGGAAGCGTATCGTCCTGTTGAGGCTCGAAGGGCTCGATGGAACCCCAGTCTGTGAGGGTCATGAGGGCGTCGCCCGCCTCTGCGGGAGTGCAGCCCACCTCGCGAGCTACCTGGGCTACCGAGACGCGCCCGTGCTTCATGACACGGGCCAGCGCCTGAGCCAGATAGGGGCTCTCTTCGCCCTCCATGCCACACACCATGGTGTAGCCGCCCAGCAGAATGGGGGTTACGCCATAGACGGTGCCGTAGCGCCTGGAGGCTTTTGCCAGCCTAAAGCGACAGGGCATGCCCAAGAAGAACTCTTTGACGCGGATGCCCAGGATGCGCGCGGCCAGAAAATGGCCGCCTTCATGGACAAAGACCAGAACAGATAGCAGCAGCAGACCCCAGATGATCGCGGAGACCGCTCCCCCCAATCCCGCTAGCATGAGAGACCTCCGATGACCTTGCGGGCTTGCTGGCGTGCAGCGGAGTCCACCTGTGAGATTTGCTCCAGCGAGACTACCGGCTCTACCTGGGTGGTGTCTATGACAGACTCCACTACCGAGGCGATGTCGGTAAAGCCAATGACGCCATTTCTAAATGCGCCATTAGCCACTTCATTGGCCGCATTCATAGCACAAGGCAGCGTGCCCCCAGCCCGGCCTGCCTCGAGCGCCAAAGCCAAGCAGCGGAATACGCTAGTATCAGGCGAGCCAAAGGTAAGGGAGCCCGCGTCGCGCCAATCCACATCAGGGCACGGCGCCTCCCAGCGATCTGGATAGGAAAAGGCGTACTGAATGGCAATGCGCATGTCCGAGGGGCCCAACTGAGCGATGGTGGAGCCGTCGCAAAACTCCACCATAGAATGAACCTTTGATTGAGGATGGATAAGCACTTGAATGTCATCCACCGGCACGTCAAAGAGATGATGGGCCTCGATGACCTCTAAGCCCTTGTTCATGAGAGTGGCCGAGTCAATGGTGATCTTTGGCCCCATGGACCAGGTGGGATGGGCCAGCGCCCTCTGAGCGGTGACCTCTGCGAGCTTTTGGGCGTCCCAGCCATAGAATGGACCACCCGAGCAGGTGAGCCAGATGCGCGCAAGCTCTTTAGAATTAGCACCTTGGAGACACTGGAAGATGGCCGAGTGCTCAGAGTCTACCGGGATGAGCTTGCCGGGGGCAGCCATGGGCATGAGCAGGTCGCCGCCTGCCACCAAGGACTCTTTGTTGGCCAAAGCCACGATTTTGTGTGCCGCCAGTGCTGCATAAGCCGCATAAATGCCGGCTTCGCCCACAACAGAGACGAGCACGCAATCCACGTCGTCGCGCTGGCAGAGCTCGGTAACTCCGTCAGGCCCCGACAGCAGCTCGCAACCAGAGGGCAAGTTATCCAACGCGCCGTCTTGCGCATGGGCCTTGTCTGCCACCGCAACAACCCGGGGATGGAACTTACAAGCTTGATCTACCAGCTCTGCAGTGCGAGTGGCAGCGGCAAGGGCCACCACCTGCACTTTATCCGAATGCTGAGCACAGACATCCAGGGCCTGGGTTCCAATGGACCCGGTGCTTCCCAGGATGGCAACGCGCAGAGGCTTCTTACGTCTCACGAGTGCGCGGTCATCGATGATATTCACGCGAGGCCTCCCAAACGAAGAATGAAATAAGCAGTCATTACGCCAAAAAGAATGGAATCGGTGCGATCGAGCATGCCGCCATGGCCAGGGATGAAATTGCCTGAATCTTTGACGCCTGCCGAGCGCTTGAGCCTGGACTCAAAGAGGTCGCCGATGACACCGATGGTTCCTACACCCACACCCCCCAACAGGGCGATGGGAAGGCTCACTCCAGGCAAATGAATGGCATACATAAGCAGCCATACCCCAATGGACCCCACGATGCCGCCGGCAAAGCCCTCCCAAGTTTTATGAGGGCTGATCTTTGGAGCCATGCGATGGCTCCCCCAGCGAGATCCCACAAGGTAGGCCACCGCATCGTTCATCCAGATAGAGGCAATGACCCCAAAGCAAAGCACTGCCTCGGCACTCACGCCAAAGTAGGTGGCGCTACCGTGCATGAGTCGAATGCTGGTGACAGCGCTCAGCAGATAGCCCGTGTAGATTGGAGCAAAGACGGTGACTGCAGCATCGGATACCGAAGCCCTCGCTGTCCACACGTACCACACGCCCGTGGCCAACACCAACACAGAAAAGATGGCGGTGAGCGTAAGCGGCGGGAACAGCGGCGAAAGCGCGAAGGCTACCGCAGCCGCCAGACCAATGAGTTCGTTGGGCATACGACCCATCATGCGAGACATGCGGAAAAACTCCGAGCAGCAAAGCCAAGCCATTGCCGAGAAGAGCAAAGCCGTGGGAATGGCTCCCCAAAAGAGGCAGATAATCACCACGATGGAATAGAGAATGCCCGAGAGAGTACGGGTGAGCATCTTTTCTGAGAGCCTGCGGACCTTGCTGGAGCGGGTGGCACCCTCAAGTCTCAGAGTCTCCCGACGCTCGCGATTTTGCTCATAGTGATGAATGGCAGTATCGAGGCCTTCGGTCTTCTCGGCATCTGGAATATCCGGTTTTGGCTGAGAGCGGGAATCAGAGGGATCGATCACGCCTCTTCCACTCCCCCGAAACGCCGGTCTCGACCCTGGAAAGATGCGATGGCGCGCAAGAGATCCCAGCGATCAAAGTCGGGCCAGAGCACGGGTGTGATATAAAACTCTGAATAGGCTAGTTGGAACAGCAGATAGTTGGAGAGCCGCAGCTCGCCGGAGGTGCGAATGAGCAGATCCGGGTCTGGAAGCCCTGCGGTGTAGAGATGAGAAGCAATAGCTTCTGGATCGATGGAGTTGGCATCGCGCTCGCCATTGACCACCTCTAAGGCAAGCTCGCGGGCAGCACGGGCAATCTCTGCTCGCGAACCGTAGTTCACCGCCAAGGCCAGCACCATGCCTGTGTGGTCGCTAGTGTGGTCGAGTCCCTCTTGGAACACATCGCGAGTCTCTTGCGGCAGCGAGGTAAGGTCACCCAAAAAGACGAGCTTGACGTTCTCCTGGTCAAAGAGCGGCAACTCGTTGATGAGCGTGGTGGCAAAGAGGTGCATAAGCATATCCACCTCTTCTTGAGGTCTATGCCAGTTCTCAGTGGAAAACGCATAGGCGCTCAGCACGTCGATGCCCAAACGCACGCAAGAGGTGATGATCTCACGCAACGCATCGACGCCTGCCATATGGCCAGCTGCGCGCTTGAGTCCTTGCTTGGTAGCCCAGCGCCCGTTGCCGTCCATGATGATAGAAATATGAGCTGGCAGATGATCGAGATCGATATCTGCCAGCGAAATGTCTTGGGGAGCCTCTGCGTAGTGAAGCTCCAGCTCTTCTGCCTTAGGCTGCACCCTTAGATCTCCATGACCTCGGCTTCTTTAGTCTTGAGCAACTCGTCGATCTTCTTGATGTAGGAATCGGTGAGCTTTTGGACGGCTGCCTGCTCGCGGCGCACACCATCCTCAGAGTTTTCCTCGTCGCGCTCGATCTTTGCATTGGCGTCGCGGCGCACATTGCGCACTGCCACACGAGCTTCCTCTGCGTAGCCCTTGCAGGCCTTGACCAGCTCGCGGCGGCGCTCCTCGGTGGGAGCCGGGAAGGGCAGGCGGATGGCCACACCGTCATTGCTGGGGTTGATGCCTAGGTCCGAATTACGAATGGCCTTCTCGATGGCATTGAGGACCGACTTGTCCCAGGGCTCCACCAAAAGCATGGTGGCCTCAGGCACCTTGACGCCAGCCAGCTGGGTCACAGGGGTCTCTACGCCATAGTAGTCCACCATGATGCTATCGAGCACATGGGGGTTGGCACGGCCCGTGCGCTCTTTGGCGAAGTTGGCCTTGAGGGCATCTAGGCACTTGTCCATCTTGGACTCGGTCACAGACATAATGTCGCTCATTAGAGGGTCTCCTCCCCCACCACAGTGGTTCCAACCATCTCGCCCAACAGGGCCTTTTTGAAGACATGCTCGTCATCAATGTTGAAGACAATGATAGGCATATCGTTGTCTTGGCTCAAAGCGGTTGCGGTGGCATCCATCACCTTAAGGTTTTTAGCAAGCACGTCCCTATAGCTAATCTCATCGAAGCGCACGGCATCCTGATGTTTCATAGGGTCTTTATCATAGATGCCGTCAACCTTGGTAGCCTTCATAAGGCAATCTGCGTCGATCTCGCAGGCGCGCAGGGCAGCTGCGGTATCGGTGGTGAAATAGGGATTGCCGGTACCGGCGGCAAATATCACCACGCGGCCCTTCTCTAGATGCCTGATGGCACGACGGCGAATATAGGTTTCTGCCACCTCATGCATCTCAATAGCGCTCATGACACGAGTGGTCATGCCCGCCTTCTCAAAGGCGTCCTGCAAGGCCAAAGCATTCATCACCGTGGCCAACATGCCCATATAGTCTGCCTGTGCGCGATCCATACCGGAGGCGGCACCGGCCATTCCGCGGAAGATATTGCCTCCGCCTACGACGATGCCAATTTGGATGCCATCGTCATAGATGGATTTGATCTCTTGAGCGAGGTGTTCAAGCATGGCTGAGTCGATGCCGTAGTCGCCTTGCCCCATAAGGGCCTCGCCAGAGAGTTTAAGAAGCACGCGATGATATTTGTAGCGATCGTCTTTTTGAGTCGAAAGAGCAGTGGTATCCACAAGTAGCTCCCCTAGGTATTGGGATAGGCACATTCCGCCCTATTCTAGCCCAGATGAGAAAGCGGGACCGACTGATGCCGGTCCCGCTTGCTAAAACCATGGAATGAGACCCTTGAATCCAAGAGCTCAATCTAAAAAGATGCCCTTAGGAGCTACTCACCAAAAGCAAAACGATCGAAGGCGACGATCTCAATGGTGTCGCCCACCTCTTTAGAGGTCTTCTCGGCATACTGGCGAATGCTCATGTCGCCATCCTTGATGAAGGCTTGCTCGGTGAGGACGTTCTCTTTGTAGTACTTATTGAGACGGCCCTCAGCCATGCGCTCCTGGATGGCCTCAGGCTTGCCGGACTCAGCAGCCTGCTTCTTATAGATGGACATCTCATGCTCGATGGTCTCGGCGGGGACGTCCTCGATGCGGGCAGCCACGGGCTGAGCGGCCGCCACCTGCATAGCTACGTCGTGAGCGAAGGTCTTGAAAGCCTGGGTATCGAAGGTGTCAGGCTTGGTGAAGGAGAACTCCACCAGGTCTGCCAGCTTGCCGCCGTGAACATAGCCAGCCA
This sequence comes from Leptogranulimonas caecicola, assembly GCF_023168405.1. GTDB lineage: Bacteria > Actinomycetota > Coriobacteriia > Coriobacteriales > Atopobiaceae > Leptogranulimonas > Leptogranulimonas caecicola. The sequence goes on from NZ_AP025285.1 coordinate 1,140,155, forward strand.
AAGCGCCGTCAGCAATCTCGCGACGAACGATGCGGGCGATCTTCATGTTCTCGCCCATGGTGTGGATGAGCTCGGTGAGAGCGGCGTCCACCGTCTCGTTCTCATTCATGGGCAGAGCCTTGAGAGCCTCGACGTCTGCGGGGTTCTTCTCGGCAACGACCTGGGCCAGCTGTGCCGCGAAGCCGGTGAACTTGGGGTTAGAACCCACGAAGTCGGTCTCGCAAGAGACCTCGACCAGCGCGCCAGCGTGGCCATCGGGGGTGACATAGGCGCCCACGGTGCCCTCGTTGGTGTCGCGGCCAGCTTTCTTCACGGCCTTGGCGATACCCATGGTGCGCAGCACATCTACGGCCTTTTCCAGGTCGCCCTCAGCCTCAACCAGGGCCTTCTTGCACTCCATCATGGGCGAATCAGTCATCTCGCGCAGGGTCTTAACCATCTGAGCGGTGATCTTGGTTGCCATAGGGCAGACCGCCTTTCTTTAGGTGATAGGAAGATGCCTTATAAAGTTCATCTTCTAGGGGACTAAAAGGATGCCGATGCATCCAAGAAGGGCTGCAGTCGCAGGAATCCTTGTTAAAAAGACCTACTGCAACTGCAGCCCGCAAAGCCTGGTAGATCACCAAGCCACACTAACGGGTTAGTTGCCGGCAGGAGCCTCAGCAACGTCAGGGGTGGTTACAGACTCGATGGTCTGCCCCTCGACCTCAACGGGGGCTTTGTCAGCAGAGATCTCAGGTTGCACGTCGAGGATCTGGTTCTCTACGGCGCTGGTGACGGCAGGGGCGGCCATCTCCTCAGCGGTGATCTGCTCTTGGCCCTTGCCAGCCAAAATGGCGTCAGCGATGAGCTCGCACATAAGGGAGACGGAGCGGATGGCATCGTCGTTGGCGGGGATGCCGTAATCCACCACGTCAGGATCGGAGTTGGTGTCCAGCAGGGCCACTACGGGGATCTTCAGGCGACGAGCCTCGCGGATGGCGATCTCCTCGCGCTTGGTGTCCACCACAAAGAGGGCCTGGGGCAGAGCCTTCATGTCGCGCACGCCACCCAGGTTGCGCTGAAGCTTGTCCAGCTCCTTGTTGAGCAGAGCCTGCTCCTTCTTGGGGAGCAGAGCCATGCGGCCGTCCTCGATCATAGCCTCGAGCTCCATCATACGGTCGATACGGGAGCGCATGGTGACAAAGTTGGTGAGCACGCCGCCCAGCCAACGGTTGTTGATGTAGGGCATGCCGCAACGCTCAGCCTGAGTAGCCACGGGCTCCTGAGCCTGCTTCTTGGTTCCCACGAAAAGGACGTTGCCACCCTTGGACGCCAGGTTCTTGAGGAAGGTATAGGCCTGGTCAGCATCGATCACGGTCTGCTTGAGATCGAGGATATAGATGCCATTGCGCTCGCCAAAGATGTAGGGCTTCATCTTGGGGTTCCAGCGGCGGGTCTGGTGACCGTAGTGGCAGCCGGCGTCGAGCAGGGTCTTAATGTTAATCTTGACAGCCATTGTTCTCCTTCGGTTGTTCCTCCGCGTGACGTCATCCCTGACCCACCACTCACACCCTGGCTTAAAGGTGTGAGCACCGCGGCGGCCAAGTGATCACGCGTGTGATGTATCGCCGTACTTTTGCACAGCAAGACCACAGTATAAGCCATCTCTTGCGCCAGTGGCTCAAAACTTTTAGACGGCCCACTTTTCGCAGACGCCCCACAACCATAAAGAAGCTTCTGGATGAGAAGGCTGTACTTCTCGGCACGATGAGATTCGACGCACGAATTAGGCACCTTTAGAGAGACTGATGCTAGTCTGCCTTGCCTGACCGAGGGTTTGCCTGCTTTGCCGCCTCTTTTATGGCATCCATGGAAAGATGCGTATAGATCTGAGTGGTGGAGATTGATGCATGGCCTAAGAGCTCCTGGACGCTTCTGAGGTCTGCGCCGCCGTCAAGAAGCGATGTGGCAAACCCGTGGCGAAGAGAGTGTGGAGTGAGCGTGGGTGAAAGACCGGCTGCTGCCACAGCGTCCTCCATGCGAAGGCGCAGGCTATCGGCGCTCATGGGATTGCCTCGAGAAGACAGGAATAGTTGCGAACTGGATCTCTTTGCCTGCTCGGCCAGGAGAGGCCGGCCTCTATCCAGATAGGCTTCCAACGCCTGCAATGCCCGATCATGAAGAGGCACCAGACGTTCTTTGGACCCCTTTCCAAAGAGGCGCACCTGTCGCTGAGATCTATCTATATCTGTCACTTTAAGGGCAGCGACCTCGGCAATTCGAGCGCCACAGGCAAACATGAGCTCTATCTGAGCCGCATCGCGAAGCCCCTCTGGTGTCGAGGTGTCAATGGCCGCGAGCATGGCAACCACATCATCCACATTGGCTGCCACCGGCAGCTGCCTGTGAGTCTTGGCTCCAGCCACCGCATCCATGGCATCGGAGCAAGAGAGCTCTTCTCGGCGAAGCCACCCGTAAAACGTCCGAAGCGACGAGAGTTTGCGTGCACGGGTGCGCTCCGCATAGCGGGCTTGCCTAAGGTTGGCCAAATAAGCCCTTGCTTGTCTGTGATCAAGGACGGCAGGATCCACCTCTTCATGCTCACACCAACGGGAGAAGGCTTCCACATCGCTCCTATAAGCCTTCACCGTTTGAGGTGACAGGTTTCTCACCAGGGAAAGATGGTGCAAGAAACCCTCGATCCAGGCGGAGGGAACCGCAAAAGGGCTTTCCTGAGCATCTGGTGCTTTCGATGCCGAGAAGCCCTTTCCTTTGGTCGGTGAACTTTCGTTGTGGGATGCGCGCTTGGGAACCATAAGACTGTGCGCGCCTAAAATAAGAGATCTGGACGCGATTGGATGTAGTTCTTCATATCTTTAAGCGCTCGGTCTGCGTAGGCTTGGTAGCGCTCCTTTTTCTTGAGCCGTGGACCCTCGAGCGGAGGCACCAGGCCAAAATTCACATGCATAGGCTGGTAATCCACGGTATTTGGGTTGGTGGCATAGGCTACCAAAGAGCCCAGCGCGCCTGTAGCGGGAAGCTCTACTTTTGGTGCTCCGGTCAAGGCTGCATAGGTGTTGAGCGCCGCCAAAAGGCCTGAAGCAATGGCCTCCGTATAGCCTTCTGTGCCACAAATCTGACCTGCAAAACGCACCTGTGAGCGAGTTGGCACCGCAAAGGTTTCATCTAACGCTTTGGGAGAGTCGATAAAAGTGTTTCTATGCATCACTCCATAGCGGAAGAACTCCGCCTGAGCGAGCCCGGGAATCATCGAGAAGACTCGACGCTGCTCAGGCCAGGTAAGGTTGGTTTGAAAACCCACAAGATTGTAGGCAGTGCCCTCCCTATTCTCTGCCCGAAGCTGCACGGCAGCCCAAGGGCGCCGCCCTGTCCTAGGATCGGTAAGCCCCACTGGTTTCAGGGCGCCAAAGCGAAGGGAATCTAGGCCCGTACGAGCCACTTCTTCTACAGGCTGGCAGGCCCTAAAGAGATCTTTTTGTTCAAAGTCTTTTTGCACTACACGTTTGGCATTTACCAGCTCATGGATGAATGCTTCGTATTCCTCCTGATTCATAGGGCAATTGAGATAGTCACCTACTTCGGCTTCTCCATAGCGCGACTGTGTGAATACCACTTCTCGATCTATTGTGGACGCGTCCACAATGGGCGCTGCCGCATCAAAGAAAGAGAGGGCCTCAGCGGCGCCAGACTCTGCCAACAGTGCTTGCACCGAAACAAAAAGGGCCTCAGAACAAAGTGGGCCAGCCGCGATCACCACGGGGCCTTGAGGGATTTCTGTCACCTCTTGGCGAACGAGCTCTATCAAGGTGCTTTCTTCTATAGCTTGGGTCACTGCCTGGGCAAAGGCTTCTCGATCTACCGCCAACGCACCGCCAGCAGGCACTGCTGAGGCCTTTGCCAATGGCAAGAGCTTCGAGCCCATCAGGTCGAGCTCTGCCTTGAGAAGCCCTGCCGCCGAATCTACCCGAGTCGATTTAAGCGAGTTGGAGCATACAAGCTCAGCCAAATCGCCTGTTTTATGAGCAGGAGAGGTGCGCACAGGTCGCATCTCTATGAGCTTTACAGGGACTCCCCTCGCCGCCAGTGACAATGCGCATTCGCTTCCAGCAAGACCACCACCTACTACAGTGACCTGCTCAAATGCCTGTTGCTGATCCATGGAGCCCCCAGTCCAAACTACCTCTTGAAGTCATCCCATTGTAGACCGGGGCTAAAGAAGGCCAAAGACTTCTGCGATCAAGCCATAATCCCTAGGCAATCTTGGCAGTCTTCAACGTTTTCTCTGTAGGAGCATAGCAACCATCAGGCAATCGAGTCACATAACCCGCCAGCTCATAATCTCCCAAGGAAGACATGATGGCAAGCACTCGCTCCCCAAGCGAAGCCGCCAAGTCGTCGGGGCGCATAGGTTGAGCCACCAATGCCGATAAAATCCTCCCCCTATCAGGCATTTCTTGAAAGATCGGATGTCTTAACTTGCCATAGCAGGTAGAAAAGATCTGCTCTAAATCCTCTTCGTCTTGGATGATCTCAGCACCGTTTGCAATCAAGTAATTCGTACCTTTAGAGTAAGGCGAAAAGATCGATCCTGGCGCGGCACAGATGGACTTCCCAAAAGCAGTGGCTGCATCTGCAGTGGAAAAAGTCCCCGAAGGTTTGCCGGCTTCTGCCACTACCAAAAGAGGAGACAGCGCCGCAATGAGGCGATTTCTTCTGGGAAACGCCCACTTGGCAGGGCCAGAACCCCAAGGAGACAAAGATATCACGGCTCCCCCGCCCTCCATAGCCCTCTCAAAGACGTCTTTGCTCGTTGCAGGATAGGTACGATCAGCTCCAGTACCGGCACAGACAATGGTTTTACCTTTGGCATCCAAGCAAGCCCGTGCTGCTGCGGCATCAGCGCCCATGGCTCCGCCAGATACCACAGTGATGCCACTCTCTGCAGCCAAACGCCCGGCCATAGAGGCTACGGCAATGCCATAGGGAGTGCCTCTGCGGGCGCCAATGATAGAGACGCAAGGACTATTGAGAATCGCAGGATCCCCTAGCCCATAGATCTTGGTTATCTCACTGCCTTCGATTACCATCTCCGGCCAGCGGGGATCATCTGGAGTCAGCTCAAATCTTTGAACAGCCATTTCACACCTCCCGAGGACGATAGAGTGCAGCTTCGGCCACATCGCCTGCCTCTACCTGTTCGCGCTCTTCGAGATCTGCAAGCGTGCGCGCCACACGAGCAATACGCACCACCGCACGACCACCCAATGCAAAGGTATGGGAGATATGCTCCAGCTGGCTTTGAGCCTCTTCATCAAAGTTCATGCCGGCCACCGCCCCCTTGGAGACAGCAGCATTAAGCGTTCGCTCGTCGGTGGATTGTGCCTGACGCCAACTGGCAAAGCTACGTGCCCTATTCACAAGCTGGCGCATTTCATAAGAACTCATGCCTTCTTGACCTCGCACCATTGAGGAGGCGCTTGGACGTGCCACATCAACCACCAAGTCAATGCGATCCAAAAGAGGGCCGCCTATTTTACTCTGGTATTTGCGAATCCTATCTGGCACGCAGGTGCACTCGTGACCGGGATCGCCCAAATGGCCACAGGGACAAGGATTTGCTGCAGCGACCAGCTGGAAGTGCGCAGGAAACCGGTAGGATCCATCAGCGCGCACCAAATTGACTTCGCCGTCTTCTATAGGCTGGCGAAGCGCCTGTAGCACTGGATTTTGAAACTCAGGAAGCTCATCTAAGAACAGCACGCCGTTATGCGCCAGAGAGACCTCGCCAGGAGTGACGGGTCTGCCTCCACCAATAAGGCCTGCCATAGAGACCGAATGATGGGGTGCCCTAAAAGGCCTTTGTCCAGCGAGAATACGAGAGGGGTCTAAACCTGCCACAGAATGCAGCACAGCAGATTCCACTCGCTCCTTTAAGTTCAACTCTGGCAAGATTCCTGCAAGCCTTCGGCTAAGCATGGTTTTACCGGCTCCTGGAGGGCCTATCATCAGCAACCCATGGCCTCCGGCTGCCGCGATCACGCAAGCGCGCTTGGGCATTTCCTGATCAACCACATCGCTAAAGTCTTCACTATCCCCCACATTCACTGGGGGCCTCTCTAGAATCGGCTGCCTTTGTGCGCTTGTGCCAAGACCGGCTTTGAGCTGCGCCAGCGAAGTGAGACATAGGGGTGGCTTTCCCAAGAAAAAATGGTTGTGTGCCCCGCAATAGCCAACCAAGGTAAGACCTTGGTCTTTAGCCAAAGCCTCATAGGCCAACATGCCTCGCACGGGGTTTACCTCGCCAGACAGACCCAACTCTCCCACAAAGAGGTACCTGTCCAACTCCATTAAAGAGATTTGGCCACTGGCTGCCAACAGGCCCACCGCAATGGGCAAGTCTAGGCCAGTCCCCGTCTTTCTTAGATCTGCAGGTGCCAGATTTACGGTGGCTAAAAGCCGAGGAATAATGAATCCTGCTGCTCGAAATGCGCACCTTACACGAGCCCTGGCCTCAAGCACAGCCATATCAGGCATGCCTATGATATTGATGCCGGGTATTCCGCCAGAAAGCTCCACTTCCACCGATACCGGCAACGCCTCACAGCCATGGATCACCCCGGCTTGCACACGTACGGCTGTCATCAGCCCTCATCCCAGCTAAAGGCACCCACCAGATGGCGCAAGCGTGCCATGCGCTCCTGGATGATCACGATGGCGATCACATCGAATCGCACTGAGCTAAACTCTGGATGCTGTCCTAGGTAAGCCAGAGCGAGCTTGTGATAGCGGGCGCGCTTATCGGCATCTACTGCCAGCTCGGGCATCACAGGATCTTTTTCCCCTAGCGCCAATCGGGTCTTTACCTCGACCAATACGGCTTCTTGACCATCCTCGGTGGCAATGATGTCCGCCTCGCCGGACTTGATGCGCCAATTGGTTTCACAAATATCGTAGCCGCGCCTCATAAGATAAACCTGTGCCAGGTGCTCACCCTCCTGACCCACTTCTTGGGTGGTGTATTGAGCCACTGACTTTTGAGGACGTGGAAATGTGTCCCAGGGAGGCACTGAGGCATCCTGGGCTTTCGTCTTTTGATCACCCTCTAAAAGGGCGGCGCCTTTCTGAGCTGGATTCATAGTGTCTCCCCTAGTCGTGACCGCGGCGCCTCCTTAGCGCCGGGTTCTTAGAAGGGAGCATCTGTGAGGCGTCTGTCAGAAAACTGTCCAGGCTCTAACAGATTTCTGACCATGAGACCTCTTCTTGTCATCATCGAAGATAAAACTATCCAAAAAGCCTTGGTCCTGCTGGCAATTCCCATAAAGGACCGTATGAATACAGGATGGAGCCAGACAAGCCGCTGGTATACCCGATCAGATCTCACAAGAAACGACCACAAAAGGATCGGCGATGGAGAGGCGTGAGGCCCATCTGCCTAATGGCTGCCATGTGATCTGCCGACCCATACCCTTTGTTATGGGCAAACCCGTAACCGGGATACTGTTGGTCATAGGCCACCATTAGAGCATCGCGCTCGACCTTTGCCACAATGGAGGCCGCTGCAATAGCAGCCACTCGCCCATCGCCCTTCACGATGGAAATCTCTTGTGGGTGCACATGAACCGGATTGCCATCGATAAGCACCGCTGCGGCCCTATCTCCAAAACCGGTAGCAGCGATTGCCTCTGCCATAGCATCCTTGAGCGCGCGGCCGATACCCACCTCATCGATTACTTGAGGCTCCTTATAGATCACCGTCCAACTCAGGGCCACTTCTTTGATTTGGGCAGCAAGTTCTTCTCGGCAGGAAGGCGAAAGCTTTTTTGAGTCATCGAGCCCTAGGAGCTGCGGCTCTGGCGGAAGCACCACTGCACCCACGGCCAGAGGACCTGCAAGGGGGCCTCGACCCACCTCGTCTACGCCTATGGAAGGCTCTCCAAAAGATGCTTGATACCGATAAAGGGCCGCCACCCGCTCCCGCTCTTTCATATAAGCCTCGTAGCGTTTGATGGCCCGAGTCACAGCAGTCTGCACTGACTTTCGAGGGTCGGCTATGTGAATCTCGATAAGTTCTGGAAGTTGTTCGAGCGGAGCTTCCGCAAATGCCTTTGCGATGGACGTCGCTGTGGTCTGAGCCATCAAAACTCCCCATGAATCTAAAAGAAAACGGCACCCACCACTTGGCAGATGCCGTTTTTGGCTTCATAGGATAAAAGCTTAGCGCTTCTCGCGGATGCGAGCGGCCTTGCCCACGCGATCGCGCAGGTAATAGAGCTTGGCGCGACGCACGTCACCGTGACGCACAACCTCGAGCTTGGCGATCTTGGGGCTGTAGAGCGGGAAGGTACGCTCGACGCCTACGCCAAAGGAGATCTTACGAACGGTGAAGGTCTCGCGGGCGCCCTCGCCGGACATACGGATGACGTCGCCCTGGAAGACCTGGATACGCTCACGGTCGCCTTCCTTGATGCGATAGTGCACCTTGACGTTGTCACCAGGGATGACCGTGGGGATGTCCTCGCGGATCTGCTGACGCTCGATGGCACGAATGTAGTCCATGGTTCCTCTTCCTAGAGGTGCCGTCGCACTCCGCGAACGACACATAGCTTTACACACGATGGAATATAGTAACCCTGCACCTCACATCCCACAAGGGCAAGCCCGCAATTCACGGGAGATGCAAAGAAGCGACCATTCCACTTTGGCAGAATGGTCGCTTGAAGTGTGAGAGTTCAGAGAAAGCTCACCTGAGGCTACTTGTCCTGGTGACCCATGTTGCCCGCAGCCTTGATCTTGGCCTGTGCGGAGGTGAGGCGCGCAATGGGCACACGGTAGGGCGAGCAGGAGACGTAGTCGAGACCCAGGTCATAGTAGGTCATGATGGAGTCGGGATCGCCGCCGGTCTCGCCGCAGACGCCGCAGGTGATGTCGGCGTGGGCAGCGTGGCCACCGGCAACACCCATGCCCACGAGCTTGGCCACTGCGGGATCCAAGGTCTCGAAGGGGTTGGTAGGCAGCAGCTTCTTGCGCAGGTAGGTGGGGATGAAAGCGCTCTCCACGTCGTCACGAGAGAAGCCGAAGGTGGTCTGGGTGAGATCGTTGGTGCCAAAGGAGAAGAAGTCGGCGAACTGTCCGATCTCCTCGGCCTCGACGGCGGCACGAGGCAGCTCGATCATGGTGCCGATGGGGATCTCCAGAGACACGCCGGTCTCCTTCTCCACCTGAGCGATGGTGTTCTCCACCTGGTGGCGCACCACGGCCAGCTCGGCGGCAGTGGAAACCAGGGGGATCATGATCTCGGGCTGAGGATCGAGGCCCTTCTGCTTGAGCTCGGCAGTGGCAGTGGCGATGGCGTGCACCTGGAGCTCGTTGAGCTCGGGATACATGATGCCCAGACGGCAGCCGCGCAGGCCCAGCATGGGGTTGGCCTCAGCCATGGCGTCGATGCGGGCGAGGAGGGCGGTCTTCTCGGCAATGAGGGCAGGATCGGCCTGAGCAGCCTCCAGCTTGGCGATCTCGACGGCCAGCTCGCGGGGGCTGTCCAAGAACTCGTGCAGAGGGGGATCCAGAAGACGGATGATCATGGGGTGGCCGCTCATGGTCTCGAGCATCTGGAGGAAGTCACCCTCCTGAGCCTCGGTCAGAGCCTTGACGGCGCGATCCTTGACATCCTTGTCCTCGGAGAGGATGTAGTCCTGGATGATCTGCTTGCGGTCGCCCAGGAACATGTGCTCGGTGCGGCAAAGGCCGATGCCCTCAGCGCCAAAGTCAAGGGACAGCTTGGCGTCGTCGGGGTTATCGGCATTGGCGCGCACACCCATGACACGACCGGTGGAGCCGTCGAGACGGATCTCGTCAGCCCACTCGAGGATGGTCTCCAGGTCGCCGGCGAGCTCAGGTTTAACCAACTCCACAGCGCCCAGCACTACGCGGCCGGTGGTGCCGTCGATGGTGATGACGTCGCCCTCGTGGAGCACCACGTCGGTGCCGGAGATCTTGACCTCTTTGTTGGCGGCGTCGATCTTCAGGGCCTCAGCGCCGCAGACGCAGGGGGCGCCCATGCCACGGGCGATAACAGCGGCGTGAGAGGTCTTGCCACCGTGAGAGGTGAGGATGCCCTCGGCGGCAACCATGCCCTTGAGGTCGTCGGGGTTGGTCTCCCAACGCACCAGGATGCAGGGACGGCCCTGCTCGGCGAAGTCCACAGCGTCGGCGCTGGAGAAGACGACCTCGCCCACCGCAGCGCCGGGGCTGGCGTTGAGACCGGTGGCCAGCACGTCCAGTTGGGCGTTGGGGTCGATCTGCGGGTGCAGGAGCTGATCGAGCTGCTGGGGATTCACGCGAGTGACAGCCTGCTCCTTGGTGATGTGGCCTTCCTTCTCCATCTCGATGGCGATGTGGAGGGCGGCCAGCGCGGTACGCTTACCCACGCGGGTCTGAAGCATCCAGAGCTTGCCGTTCTCGATGGTGAACTCGATGTCCATCATGTCGTGGTAGTGGTTCTCCAGAAGCTCGAAGATGTCGTCCAGCTGCTTGCCGGCCTCCTCGAGACCCTCCATCTCCTTGAGCTCGGCGATGGGCTGGGTATTGCGGATGCCCGCCACGACATCCTCGCCCTGGGCGTTTACCAAGAAGTCGCCGTAGTACTCGCGGGTGCCGTCGGCAGGGTTGCGGGTGAAGGCGACGCCGGTGGCGGAGTCGTTGCCCTTGTTGCCGTAGGCCATGATCTGGACGTTGACGGCGGTGCCCAGGTCGTCGGGGATCTTGTTCTGCTGGCGATAGAGGATGGCGCGCTCGTTCATCCAAGAGCCAAAGACGGCCTCGATGGCAAGCTTGAGCTGCAGGTAGGGATCCTGGGGGAAGGTGGCGACGCCATCTACCACGATCTCGGGATGAGCTGCGGTATCCACGTTCTCAGAGAAGATCTTCTTGAACTGGGCCACCAGCTCCTGGAGATCCTCAGCAGTGAGGTCGGTGTCGCTCTTGACGCCCTTGGCCAGCTTGCGCTGAGTGATGGCGTTCTCGAAGAGATCGGCGTCGACGCCCATAACCACGTTGGAGAACATCTGGATGAAACGACGATAGGAGTCCCAGCCAAAGCGGGGGTTGTTGGTCTGCTCAATGATGCCCTGGACAGACTCGTCATTGAGGCCCAAGTTGAGCACGGTGTCCATCATGCCAGGCATGGAGAAGGGGGCGCCGGAGCGCACAGATACCAACAGGGGATCCTTGGGATCGCCCAGCTTCTTGCCCATGCGGTTCTCGAGGTCCTCGCGAGCCTCGTCGATCTCGGCATAGACGCCCTCAGGCCAGGTATTGTCATTGCCAGAATAGGCAACACAGGTCTGGCAGGTGATGGAGAATCCTGGAGGCACAGGCAGGCCAATCTTTGCCATCTCGGCCAAGTTGGCGCCCTTGCCGCCGACCACGTAATTCATTGAGGCGTCTGCCTCAGTGATGTCATTACCGTTGGCATCGATGCCCCAGCGGTAGACGTGCTTATTTGGATCAGCCATAAGTCTCCTTCGATTCTTACGGACGCTTATAGCGCCCCACGGCGGCCTTCAGATTGAAGGCAGTCAACTGAACACGTTCAATAAGGTAACACTGAAATGACAGTAATCACAGAGGGAAATTCAACTCAGAATACATAGTTTTTTAACGGACACCTATCGACCTGCGGCGATATTGCTCGAGGTGGTCGATACTTTTAGTATTCAGAGGTCTTAAATGACTGTGAATGGGTCCAAAAACAGAATTGTCGGCCGTTTTCATGAGGAATCTACGGCTGGCCTTGCGGAGGGGACACAAAAGCGCTTTCGTCCCCTCCCTTTGCAAGATTTTATTTCACTAGTTATTTGCCGGCAGCTTCACGGGCGGCATACTCGGCGCGAATGCGCTTGAGCTCTTCAATTTGATTAATGATATCATTAGCGGTTTCTTCCACCGCTTTGCCGCTGGTGTTGATGATCATGCAGCCCAAGTGACGCATGAGCTTGCGAGCCTCTGCCTGCTCGGCCACCACTTCTGCGGGATCCGCATAGGAGGCGGCGTAATCTGAAGCGCCGTCTTTAGAGAGGCGGCGAGTGCGGATGGACACCAACGTATCGGTAGTGGACATAAGGCCAAAGATGCGGGAAGGATCCACATTCTCCAGCTCAATGGGCGGCTCGACTCCCAACGCAAGAGGGACATTGGCCACTTTGTAACCCATGAACGCCAAGTACATGGAGAGCGGGGTTTTAGAGGTCCGGGATACGCCGATAAGAACGATGTCTGCCAGATCGAGCTCTTGAGGGTTACGGCCGTCGTCGTGCTCCACAAAGAATTCCATGGACTCGATCCGGCGGAAGTAGCGATCATCTGCCTCGTGATTGATGCCGGGCACGCCTGCAGGCTCCTTGCCGGTGAGCGAAGACAGGATAGCGATGCCCGGTCCCAGCAAATCTACCGAGGGAATCTCCAGCCTATCGAGCTCGCGGCGCACTTCTCGGCGAAGAGAGGGATCGACAATGGTATGGAATACGGCAGTGGGATGGTTTTTGGCATCGTCGCTCAGGCTGTCAAAGTAATCGATCACTTGACGCACGTGGGTGAGCTTGGGCAGGCGCTTGATGTGCACATCGCCTAGGGGAAACTGCGCGGCCGCAGCGGTCACCACCGAAGAGGCGGTCTCACCCAAAGAATCTGAAATAACATGGATAACGGCACAATCGCAGGCGTAGTCGATGGACTCGCCCTCAAAGCTGTACTTAGGCACTGAGCCTCCTGAAAGGTCGGGGTTAGGTCCAAACCATTCATAGAGTCTACATTTACAACAAGGCTCCCGACAACCTAAAGCTGTCAGGAGCCTTAAAAAGTTGAGTTGTCGGGAGCCCGCCTCTCGCAATAAAGCTCCAGGTGCTCCCTTCTTTTTGTTACCGAGAAACCCCCAGTTTCCCGAGTTGGGACTAACGTTTGGCCAGCTCGGAGAAGTCTGCCACGTTGGTAAAGATGGCAGCAAAGGCATTGAGGAGCTTCAGGCGGTTAGCACGGATGGCAGGGTCATCGTCCATGACCATGACGTCCTCGAAGAAGCCATCGATGGGCCCGCGCAGCGCACCCAAAGCAGAGAGGGCTGCCGGATAATCTCCGGCCGTCAATGCCTGAGAGACCTGCTCCTTGCCAGCGATGCAGGCATCCAGCAGGCGGCGCTCGGCGTCGCCCAGCATGGACTCATCCACCTCTTCGCCCAGCTCACGGTTGGCCAGGTTGGCAGCGCGGGCATAGGCGGTAGCCAGATCCTCGAAGAGCTCCGCTTCTTGAGAGCGGGCCTGCTCGAGAGCCTGGGTCCGAGAGAAGAACTCTGCAGGATCGATGATCGACACGGCAGAGACTGCAGCGACGGTATCGGGAGAGATTCCTTGCTCTTTGGCCATGACCGCCAGACGACCAAGGAAGAACCCGCGCACCGCTTGGGCCACCTGACCATGGTCAAAGTTAAGCCCCTGATTGGCATAGCCATCCAGAGCGGCGTCGATGAGGTCAGACAGGGAAACCTGGGGGAGGTCTTCGAGCATATGGATGATGCCAATGGCACTGCGGCGCTGGGCGAAGGGGTCGGAAGAACCGGTGGGCGGCTCGTCGATGGCGAACATACCGGCGATGGTGTCGAGCTTATCGGCAATGGCTACAGAAGCGCCTATCAGCGAGGAAGGACCCTCATCTCCGGCAAAGCGAGGACGATAGTGCTCGGTGATGGCGGTGGCCACAGCCTCGGGCTCGCCGGCGGCAGAAGCGTAGTAGCCGCCCATGACCCCCTGCTGGCTGGTAAACTCCACCACTGCCTGAGTCACCAGGTCTGCCTTGGCCAGATGAGCAGCACGCTGGGCCCAGGCGATCTCGTCTGAAGTGCCGCCTGCCTCGGTAGCCACTACAGGCGCCAGAGCCTCCATACGCTCGACCTTTTGTCGCAAAGTGCCCAGCTTCTCCTGGAAGGTGACCTTCTCCAGCTGAGGCAAGTAGTAATCCAGCGGATGCTTGAGGTCCTCTTCATAGAAGAACTTGGCATCGTCCAGACGGGCACGCACCACGCGTTCGTTGCCGTCGATGATGGTCTCTGAGCATGCAGGGTCGCCATTGCCCACCACGATGAAGTCGCGAGTCAGATTGCCGTCCTTATCGTAGGTGGGGAAATAGCGCTGATGGGAGAGCATGGATTCGCAGATGATCTCGTGAGGAACGTCTAAGAACTCCTCGTCGAAGCGGCCCACCAAGACCGTGGGCCACTCGCAAAGGTTCACAACCTCGCTGAAGACCTTCTTGGGCGTGTCCACCTTAAGACCTAGCCGCTCCTCCTGCTGGGCGATGCCCTGACGGATTGCTTCTTCACGCTCCTTTTGAGTGAGCACGTAGGCATCACGGAGCACATTGAGATAATCGCTGGGATGCGCCACCTCATGCTCGCCAGGCCCCAACACGCGGTGGCCGCGGGTGGTAGTGCCACTTGCCACGTCTGCATAGGAGACCTTTAGAGGCTCTTCGCCATAGAGGGCCAGGATCCAGCGCACCGGACGCCCATAGCGCTCATGGGTGGAACCCCAGCGCTGGGAGCGCGGCCAATCCAGCTCGCCAATGACCTTGGAGGAAAGCGCTTCCAAAAGGGGATTGGCAGGTTTGGCGGGGATGTCTATCTGGGCAAAGACGTACTCTTTGCCGCCCTCTTCGCGTACCACCAGATCTTCTGGTGCGACGCCGGCGCCTCGAGCAAACCCCATGGCAGCCTTGGTGGGCTTGCCCTCTGCGTCAAAGGCGATGGAAGCTGCAGGACCGCGTTTGACAGTGGAGATGGCCTGGGTTTCTGAAGGCACATCGTGCACGATCACAGCCAGACGACGAGGAGTGGAATAGACCTCGGCCTCATGGGCGCCAAGGCCTGCTTGGGCCAGTCCGTCTGCAACCAATTGCCCCAGTTGCTTCTGAGCATGGTCGAGCGGGGCCGAAGGCAGCTCCTCTGAACCGATCTCAAGCAGGTAATCGCTCGTGTAAGGCATAGGTTATGCCACCTCCTTGGAGGCTACGCAGGCCAGATAGCACTCGCAGGCAGCCTTGGCCAGGGTGCGGACGCGCAGGATGTAATTGGTGCGCTCGGTCGCCGAGAGGGCCCCGCGGCTGTCCAGCAGGTTGAACGCATGGCTGCACTTGAGCACGCAGTCGTAGCCCGGCAGCGGCAGGTTGGCCTCGAGACATGAACGGCACTCCCGCTCATAGTCGTCGAACTTCTGACGCATCATCTCGACGTTGGCCACCTCAAAGTTATAGGCAGAGAACTCACGCTCGTTCTCCAGGAAGACGTCGCCATAGGTCATGGCCGAGCCATCGGGCAGATAACTCCAGATGAGGTCGTAGACAGAGTCGACACCCTGGGCATACATAGCGATGCGCTCCAGACCATAAGTTATCTCCACCGGCACAGGATCGCACTCGATGCCGCCCACTTGCTGGAAGTAGGTGAACTGAGTGACCTCCATGCCATTGAGCCATACCTCCCAGCCCAGACCCCAGGCGCCAAGGGTGGGGCTCTCCCAATCATCCTCTACAAAGCGCACGTCGTGCTTGGCAGGATCAAGGCCAATGGCCTCAAGGCTTCCCAAATAGAGCTCCTGGGCATTCACCGGACTGGGCTTGATAAGCACCTGGAATTGATAGTAGTGCTGCATGCGGTTGGGGTTCTCGCCATAGCGGCCGTCGGCAGGGCGGCGGCAAGGCTGTGGATAGCAGCATGCCCAAGGCTTTGGCCCTAAAGAGCGCAGCAGCGTGGCGGTATGAAACGTACCAGCGCCCACCTCTGAGTCGTAAGGCTGCATCACCGTGCAACCCTGATCTGCCCAGTAATGCTCTAGGGCCAGGATCATATCCTGAAATGTTAATGCGTCACGATTCATGAAGGGATTCCTCCCCTGCTCGTGCACCGACGAAGACGACAGGGTCGACCTCATCCAGCGCGCCGTCATAGATGAAATGCCTTAGTTAGTCTACGCTCACGAAGCCCTGCCGGGAGCGTCGGCCAACGTTCCAATATCGTTAAGAGGCCAAAAGATGAACCAGCCCCTAGAGGTGATGGATTGACGTTTGATAGGACCAAAATAGCGAGAATCCAGCGAGTTGGTGCGGTTGTCCCCCATCATCCAGTACTCGTCTTGTCCCAGAGTGTAGGGATAGATGATGTCTGAGGACAGAAAGTCTGCATGACGCTCGATAGGATTAGTGGGTTTTCCCTGGGTATAGGGCTCGTCGAGCTTGGTGCCGTCCACGTAGACCTCGCCGTCTTTGACATCGATGGTCTGCCCAGGCGTTGCAATAATTCGCTTGATAAGGGTGGTAGAAGGATTCTCTGGATCCGAGAAGGTCACCACATCGCCCGCCTGAGGGTCGTGAGCCAGGTAGCTAATCTTTTCTCCCAGAAGCCGATCTCCCACCTGAATAGTGGAGATCATCGACTCGGTAGGCACCTCGAAGGGCTCGACGACAAACGCCCTTACCGCCATGGCGCAGGCTACTGCCAGCACCACGATAAAGACCCATTCCAACACCGAGCGCCATGGGCGATTTTGCGGGGTGTCTTTTGTAGGTTCAGGCATAAAAGACTCCTTGCTACAGGTCCTGAGCAGAGTGGGCTTTGAGCTCCTGTACAAATTCCTGCTCGTCAGGGCTTAAGGCTGCGGCATCCAAAAGGTCAGGGCGCAGCAGAAACGTTCGCTCGATGGCATTGCGACGACGCCATTGATCTACTTTAGCGTGATCGCCTGAAAGTAGCACGGAGGGCACTTCTCGGCCTTCAAAAGAGGCGGGCCTGGTGTATTGGGCGTATTCCAAAAGACCGTCCGAGAAGGACTCGGACACCGATGAGGCATCATCGCCCAAAGCTCCAGGCAATAGGCGCACCACAGCATCGGTCACCGCCATCGCAGCCACTTCCCCACCTGTAAGCACATAGTCGCCCAAGGAAATGCACTCGTCTGCCAGCTCATAGACGCGGTCGTCCATGCCCTCGTAGCGGCCACACACCATAAGCAGGCGATCGTAGGTGGCCAGGCGCGCTGCAGTGGCCTGAGTAAAGGGGGCGCCTGTGGGTGTGAAGAAGATGCAGCGAGCATGGACCGGCTCTTGGGCCTGTACCGCGCGCACAGCCTCAAAAAGCGGTTCAGGCTTCATAAGCATGCCAGGACCGCCCCCAAAGGGGGCATCGTCTACGGTTCTATGGCGGTCGTGAGTCCAGTCACGCAGATCATGGGCACGAAACTCAAAAATTTGACGAGCCTGGGCACGCCCCAAGATGGAAGCCTCCATATAGGGGCCAAAGACCTCAGGGATGACTGAGATGGCCTCGATGATCATCTGGAAGCCTCCACCAAACCCGAGGGCAGATCCATGGTGATAAGGTCGTCGTCTGCCTGCACCAAAAACTCCGACACCGCAGGCACCAATACCGTGCCATAGGGCCCTTGGATCTCCCAGACATCTTGAGCAGGGCCGCTCATCACCGCGCTGATGGAGCCAAGATCCCCTAGAGTCGCATCTACTACCTTGAGCCCCACCAAAGCCTGGGGATCATGAAGCAGCAGGTCGCCAGGAAGATCTGCTTCGCGGGCTAACAGGTAGCGGCCGGCGATCTTCTCGGCAGCGGATAGGTCGTCAATTCCAGAGAGGCGCACTTGCTGGCCACGGGGGCCGTCCTTGGTAGAGCGCACTTCTACTTGGCGGGGCCCGCGAAGGGTAGGCGGCACGATCCAGAGGGCCATACCGGGTTGTAAAAGAAGGGGAAGGCCGTCCACCGGACAGCAGACGACCCCCCCTTTGGCTCCGCGGGGCTTATCCACGGAGGCTATGATGCGATAGCGATCCATGCCTAACCTAGCACGTCAACCTCGACAGAGGTGCCCAGGCGCGAGCCCAAGGCACGAGCCAAGGTGCGAATGGCTTTAATGGTGCGACCACGCCTGCCTATGATCTTGCCGGCGTCTTCTTGGGCACAGCTCACCTCTATAAGGGTGCCGTCCATGGAGTCCGTGACGTCCAAGGACACGGCGTCGATGTCATCCACCAGGCCACAGACGATGAGCTCTACCAGATCGCAGACCTGATCAGAAGGCAGTTCCTGAGGAATGGCCTCCACCTGAGAGGTCTCCTGAGCCATGTTACTCGGCATCCTCAGCAGCGGCGGCAGCGGCTTCCTCAGCAGCCACGCGATCCTTCTCCTGCTGCTTCTTGGACTTCTTCTGAGGCTTCACGGGAGCAGGCTTGTCGCCCTCGCGAGCGATGTCGATGAGGTGAGACACCGAGTCGCTGGGCTTGGCGCCCTTGGCCATCCAAGCGTCGATCTTCTCGAGGTCGAGATCGATCACGTGGGGATGGGTGAGGGGGTTGTAGACGCCCACCTGCTCGATGAAGCGGCCATCACGAGGCATGCGCTCATCAGCGACAACTACACGGTAGAACGGACGCTTCTTGGCGCCGTGACGGGCCAGACGAATCTTGACTGCCAATGGAAACTCCTCCAGACGAATGCACCCCAAGACCTTCCTTGAGGCGCAGACAACACACAAGCATGGTCAATCATAGCGCACTGAAGGCACCTAAGCCACGAAAGGGCAGCAAAGGCACAGAGAGAGCGCCATAACTCTCACACTATAAGCCACTCACCTTACTCTGAGAAGCCAAGAGTTTCATACCCAAGGACCCTCCACAGGTTGCAGTCCTGAAGATTTAGCCCCCGGCTGCCCAAGAGGTCTTCTGCCACCAAAAAGAGCGCACTTACCGACCTTTTTATGGTATTTGAAAAAAATCTCCTTTGAGATTGTCTTGATTTCAGATTTCGGGTACATCCTTGAAACCACAAGACAGTACCCACGTCTGTCTTCGCGCCTGTGCGCGTCTTGCCAAAAAGGAGGATCTATGAACATCTTGGTTGTGGAAGACGAGAAAAACCTCAACGACGCCATGTGCCACATTTTGAATGAGGACGGCTATCACACCAAGGCCGCCTACGATGGCAAAACCGGTTACGAGCTGGCTCGCACCGATGAGTACGACGTCATCATCTTAGACGTCATGCTGCCTGCCATGGACGGTTTTGAGGTAGTCCACCAGCTGCGCCGCGACGGCAACGCCACCCCGGTGATCATCGTCACCGCCAAGACCTCGACCACCGATAAGATCGAGGGCCTAGACTGCGGCGCCGACGACTATATGACCAAACCCATTGACACCGATGAGCTTCTGGCTCGCATCCGTGCCATCTCCCGCCGCAAGGGCGAGGTGCCCATCGACGAGATGAAGTTTGGCGACCTCACCTTGGACCTGCACACCCATGACCTTTGCTGCAGTGGCCGAGAAGTGCATCTCTCCCAAAAGGAGTACGAGGTCATGCGCATGCTTATGAGCTCCACCGGCCGCGTGATCTCCAAACATGACCTTTTAACCTCCATCTGGGGCACCGAGGGCGACACCTCCGAGAACTCGGCCGAGGCCTACATCTCGTTCCTGCGCAAGAAGCTCTCTCACCTGAACTCCGAGGTCCAGATCACCACGCTTCGCATGCTTGGCTATCGCTTGGAGGAGTTGGGCTGAGAGCCCCTTAGGCAACCTTTAGCAGCAATAGATGAACCACGTCGCTCAGGACTTTCCTGGGCGACGTTTTTTTAGCCCGCCTTGAGCTAAGTGAGATGCTGCTGAGCGTTACCATAAGAACGACAGGAAAGGAGTGGATGCCGCCCATGCTCAAATCGCTACAGCGCAACTTCCTCATTCTTACTATGACGCTTTTGGCCATTGTGCTTTTTGGCGCTTACGCCTTTAGCTACACCATGACGCAGCAGCAGCTCAATCGCTTTGTGACCGCCTCGCTCGACCGCGTGCTCGACACCACTACCCCAACCCGGCCCTACATTGGCGTGCTCCCCGCTTCTTCTGACGGCTCCGACCAGCACTCTTATGGTCAGATGGCCGTATTTTGGGTGGATATCGATAGGTCCGGCAAATACTCCAGCAACGATACCGCTGCCATCATTGGCCACCGCGCGCTCTCAGCCGTGCTCAACGTGGCCCAAGACTCCACTGAGGACATGGGGTATCTGCCCGATTACGACATCGTGTGGAAGCGAGGGGCACTCCCCCATGGCACCCGCATTGCCATCGCCAACACCACAGGCATTGGCGCCGCCTCCTCCGCCCAGCTCAACGTCAACATTATGGTAGGCCTAGGAGCTTTGGGGGTGCTTGCGGTGATCATGTGGCGCATCTCCTGTTGGATCGTGCGACCGGTGCAGCTTTCCTGGCAAGCCCAGCGCCAGTTCACGGCTGACGCATCTCATGAGCTCAAGACCCCTCTCGCGGTCATTTTGGCCAACAGCCGCATTCTCAAAAGCGACCTTCCCAAGATCCCCGAAGAAGATCATCGCTGGATCCTCTCCACAAACACCGAGGCTGAGCGCATGCGTGGTTTGGTCACCAACCTCCTTGAACTGTCCCGCGCCGACGAGAACCACTTCACCGGCGGTTCCATCTACAGGCATGAGGATATGGATCTTTCTGAATTGGTAGAGGGCATGACCATGCAGTTTGACGTAGTAGCTTTCGAGTCGGGCTGTATGATCGATGAGCATATAGAGTCCAATATCCACGTGACTGGCGACGCCCAAGAGACAGAGAAGGTCGTCAAGATCCTGCTAGACAATGCGGTGAAGTACTCCCACAAAGGTAACTCAGTAGATGTGACAGTGGCAAAGGATGGCTCGCGAAACCGCGCTCGGGTCTCGGTGCGCAACTTTGGTGAAGTGCTCGACCCCAACGACGTTGTCCACATCTTTGACCGCTTCTACCGTACCGACAAAGCCCGCAGCCGCTCCACCGGCGGGTATGGGCTAGGTCTCCCCATCGCCAAGGCCATCATAGAAGGCCAGGGTGGAACCATCAAATGCGAAAGTTCAGCCGAGGGGGGCACGGTCTTCTCGTTTACCCTACCTCTCGCTTAGGAAGGAGGCGCCCGTGGTCTTTGACAAGTGCCCAGGCTCTGCCTTTGACCGAGATTTCGCCTCCCTTACCCCCTCCTGGGAGCTGCCTCAGTTCACCTGGCAGGGACCTGCCATTGGCTTGTTGGACTTGGACGCCTTTTTTGCCTCGGTGGAGCAGCTGGACCATCCTCAATGGCGGGGCAAGCCGGTCATTGTGGGCGGCGATTCCCACAGGCGTGGCGTGGTGTCCACCGCCAGCTATGAGGCACGTGCCTTTGGCGTGCACTCGGCCATGGCCAGTGCGCAAGCTGAGCGCCTATGCCCCCAGGCTATATGGACGCCGGGACGCCACGAGCGCTACCGGGAAGTGAGCCGTCAGGTGATGGCCCTCATCGAAGCCGAGACTCCCCTGGTAGAGCAGGTCTCCGTAGACGAGGCTTTCTTTGACATCACCCCTGGCCGCTATTCCAACGAGCATCCGGTGGCCATCGCTCGGCGCATCCAGGAAGCGGTGGCAGCCCTGGGCGTCACCTGCTCCATTGGCCTGGGAACCACCAAATCGGTAGCCAAGATCGCCTCGGAGCGCGAGAAGCCCCGAGGCCTCACCTGCGTGCCTCCGGGCACCGAGCATCTCTTTTTGGACCCCCTTCCCGTGCGCGCACTCTCTGGCGTAGGCACTGCCACCGAGAAAACCCTCCATTCCGAGGGGATCTTCACCTTAGGGCAGCTCGCCCGTGCCAATGCAGAAATGCTGCGCCGCCTTTTGGGGGTCCAAGGGCCCATGCTACAAGCACGGGCTCAAGGCACCGAGGCGAGCCCCGTAGTGCCTCCAGATCTTCAGGAGCCCGCCAAATCGGTGAGCAACGAGCGCACCTTTGCCACAGACCTCCATAGCGCAAAGGACGTAGAAGCTGCAGTGCGCTCGGTGGCCTCCATGGTGGGCAGCCGACTTCGCAAGGCACATCTGACAGGGTCTGAGGTCACCCTTAAGCTCAAGTTTGATTTTGGCCAGGGACGCACTGCCCAAAAACGACTGGCCTGCTGCACCGATGACGAGGCGGTCTTTGGCGCAGCCGCCATCGAACTGCTTCACGATGTCTGGCATCCCGGCATCGCGGTGCGGCTGGTGGGGGTGGGCGTTTCTCGGTTTGGAGAGATCCCCGCAACCGAGGCCCAACCGTGCCTCTTCGATGTGGCGAGTCTGGAAGGCGCGTCCTTATCGGCAGCTCAGAGACCAGAAGCTGCATCCAAGTTAGAGGCCGCAGGAGCCCGGGCCCAAGACGCAGAGGCACAGCGAAAGCTCCATGTGGCCGCAGATTCCATTAGACAGCGCTTTGGGAGCGACGCCATTGCCTATGGACGCGACCTGCGCCTTAGGGAGCAGACGGTCAAAGGAACAGACCCCCGTCCCCAGGACGAAGGTCTGCAATAGTTTATTATATTGATATTTAGACTTCCCCGGCAAAAGGCTCATCGAGACTGGTTCCTCAGAGGCCGGAGCGCATAGGGTTGTGTATCGTCTCTAGAACTGGACCTGAGGCGCGTCGCCCCAAAGCTTTTCCAAGCGATAGTAGTCGCGCAGGTCCTGCTGGAAGATGTGGACAATGACCGCCCCGTAATCCAACAAGATCCAGTGGCCCGACTCGCGTCCCTCGATGGAGAAGGGTTTCTCGGAGAGCTGGGCCGACACTTGGTCTTTGACCTCCTCGAGCACCGCCTGGGTTTGCGGGTTGGAAGTGGTGGTGCATATGACCAGATAATCGCTCATGTCTGAGAGCTCGGTGACATCTAAGACCACTATGTCTTGGGCCTTCTTGCTGTCGGCAGCGCAGGCGGCCACCTGAGCCACCGAGAGCGCCTCGACCGCTCCGCCATAGGCTGCCTCGAAACGAGGGGTCTGATCATTGGAAGAATCGCTCATTTAGACTCCTTCGACGCCTGGATGAGGGCGTTGTAGATATCCACGGTACCCGGCCAGAGATAGCGCCGAGTAGCAATAACGTAAACCATGCCGTCGCAAAAGCTGGTGAGATAGAGCTCTGACAAGCTTGCCTTTCCCACCAGGCAACGCTGGGCGTCCAGCGGGCCCTTGGAGCCCCTGAGAGGCTCGATGCCGTCGGCCACGAAGAGCACTTGAGAAAGAGGGCCGGGATCTTTGACTCCTGTGGTATGGCACGCAATGGCATCAAGGGTCTCCTGATCGAGCCAGGGGTAGCGATCCGGAAGACGCTGAGCCGCCAGCACTCCATGAATCATAGGTTTTACCTTATAAAGGTCTACCCCAAAGTCGATCTGGGCCTCTTGGGCCTCCTCTACCAACGTGTCGTCTGGCAGGACCTTCTCCCAGTCATGAAGTATGCCAGCCACCCGCGCCTTGTAGGGATCTGCTCCATAGAGTTGCGCCAGCGCCTCTGCCGTATGCCCCACAGAAAGCGAATGAGCCAGGCGCCTGGGCTTTGAGGCCATATGCTCCGCCAAGTCTGCCTCTAGCTGGGCCACCTGGGCCTGTTGGGCCTCATCAAGCCGAGAAGGAGCTGCTACCAGCGCTTGGAAGTAATCCAGCGTCCCCGGCTCTTCGCAAGTCTCTTTGGAATGATTCGCGGTCAATGGAGCTCCTTACCTGTCTCCCGAGCAGAAGGGCTTTCCGGCGAGACGGGAGGATCTAGAGGGGACTGAGGCAAGATGGCTGAGATCTTCTGGCTTGGCATGGTCTCGCCGGTGACCTGTTCCCAGCCATAGAGATGGTGCTTGCGAATGTAGCCGCATACGGTGTCGGGGGTCAGATAGCGAAGCGACTGGCCTGCAGCACAACGGCGGCGCAGGTAAGAGGAGCTTATGGCGAGAGCCGGCACTTCTAGATAGATCACCTGAAAGTCGATGGGTGACTCGTTGATGGCCTGCCGCGCACGCTCTAGGTCGTAGCCGGGCCGAGTGGCGCCCACTAACGTGGCCAGCGAGGCAATGCGCGCCGCGTCGTGCCAGTGGACGATGTCCACCACGGCATCGGCACCGGTGATAAAAAAGAGCTCCACCGAGGAAGGATAGGCCACAGCGATTTGGGCCAGCGTATCTGCGGTATAGGTGATGCCTGGACGCTCGATCTCCAAGCGAGAGGCCACAAAACGGGGGTTGTCCGCAGTTGCCAGAAGGGTCATGGCAAAGCGATCCTCAGAACTCGAGACCCTCCGGTCTTGCTTGAAGGCAGGAGATCCCGCCGCCATGAAGATCACTACGTCGAGCTCCAGGTCTTCTGCCGCCTGCTCTGCGGCCACCAGGTGCCCGTAGTGGATAGGGTCAAAGGTGCCTCCCATGATGCCCACACGACAGGGATCCCCCTCTTTATAAGGCAGTGCAGGGAGATCGATGCCGTTGAGATGCAGCAGCCCTGAAGCGCCGGCAGCCTGCTGGGCAGAAGCTACCAGATAGGCGGGGGTAGAAGAAGGTGCGGTCATAGGCGCACCTGACCCGTGCCTCGCAACAGGTACTTGGTGGTGGTGAGTGCCGAGGCGCCCATAGGTCCTCTCACACCGATCTTTTGGGTGGAGATACCGATCTCTGTGCCTAGCCCAAACATGCCGCCGTCGGTGAAGCGCGTAGAGGCGTTTACATACACGCACGCTGCATCCACCTGGGTCAAGAAAACCTGTGAAGCCTCGTAATCGTTGGTGACAATGCACTCGGAGTGCCCAGTGCCGTAGCGATTGATATGA
The DNA here is from genome assembly GCF_023168405.1 of Leptogranulimonas caecicola. Taxonomy (GTDB): domain Bacteria; phylum Actinomycetota; class Coriobacteriia; order Coriobacteriales; family Atopobiaceae; genus Leptogranulimonas; species Leptogranulimonas caecicola. Next base: position 1,164,855 of record NZ_AP025285.1, read on the forward strand.
GCGACGGCTTCTGAGACGCCCTGCACCACCTTGACCGACATCTTAAGGTCCAGATACTCGGTGCCCCAGTCGTCGGCAGTGGCAGCTTCCATGGGTATACCGGAAGCCTCTGCCACCGCACAGGCTCGAGCGTCGCCCACAAGCTCGACTCCTTGCTCATGAAGGACTGCCAGCACGGGAGGCAACAGCAGCGTAGCGGCCTCGCGATCTACCAGAAGACTCTCGGCCGTATTGCACACACCGGGGCGACTGCACTTGGCATTGAGCACGATGGAGGTGGCCATGGAGACCGAGGCTGTGCGTTCCAAGTAGATATGGCAATTGCCGGTGCCGGTCTCGATGGTGGGCACCATGGACTCCTGCACGCAAGTGTGGATAAGAGAGGCCCCGCCGCGGGGAATCAAAAGATCAACAAGGCCGGCAGCATGCATGAGATCCACCGAGCTCTGGCGATCACCGGAATCCACAAACTGAATCACATTGGGATCTACCTTGACATTCTCGAGTCCTTGGCGCGCAGCCTCTACAATGGCCCGGCAGGTATTGATGGCAGCCGACCCCGACCGCAGCACACAGGCGTTGCCGGAACGCAGGCAGAGAGCAATGGCATCGCCAGTGACGTTGGGGCGGGCTTCATAGATCATGGCTACGACTCCCAAAGGCACCGTAACCTGTTCCATCGCCACTCCGCTGGGAAGCCTGCGACCTCCCACCACTTGATCGAGAGGGTCATCAGCTGCTGCCACCTCTTCCATAGAGGCGCACAGTGCCTGGATGCGATCTGCGCCCAAACGCAGCCTGTCTTGCAGGGGCAGCGCCATGAAAGCCGCTTGGGCCGCTTTCATGTCTTGCTCGTTAGCAGCAGAGATGGCATCTTGGGCCCGGCGAATAGCCTCAGCACAGGCTTGGATGGCCCGTGAGCGGCCAGCGGCCCCAAGAGCTACCAGCACATCCTTGGCCTCCCGAGCACGGGTGGCGCACAGGATGGCAGCCGAGGGTTTCTCGGCAGTGGAAGCGGTACTGTCATCGAAGACCATAGGGCCTCCCTTCGAGTAGGCAGCAAAGGCGCTGCTAGAAGACTAAAAGCTCGTCTCTGTGAATGGCGGGCTGGTCTGACATTTGAGGCAGGAAGCGGGCGATGACGTCCAAGGTGAGACCTCGGCAACGGCCCAGATCCTCGGCACTGTAGCGAGTGATGCCGCGCGCTACCAGCGAACCCTCAGGACCCACCACGCTTACTACATCGCCGGGCTCAAAGGTGCCTTCCACCGCCACAACGCCCACAGGCAACAGGGAGGCCCCCTCGTCGCGCAAAGCCCTCACGCAACCTTCATCTACCTCCACTGTACCAGCTGCCCTGTTGGCAACGCCAATCCATAGCTTGCGCGCCTGCTCACGAGGAGCGCCAGGGGTACCAAACTCGGTACGCCTGCCGCAGCCGAGAACCGCATCCACCAGCGAATGGGGCCGCTTTCCTTCAGTGATGGTCATGGGGATGCCAGCCGCCAACAGCGCACGGGCTGCCCGAAGCTTGGTGACCATTCCGCCGGTGCCCACCTGCGACCCGGCGCCTCCGGCAGTGGCCATGAGCTCTGGGGTGATAACATCCACCTTTTCTACCAGCCTCGCCTCTGGGTGGGTCTGAGGATTGGCATCGTAGAGCCCATCGATATCTGAGAGGATCACATAGCGCTCTGCGTTTACCAGCGACGCCACGATGGCTCCCAACATGTCGTTGTCGCCAAAGACAAACTCGTAGGCTGCCACGGTGTCGTTCTCGTTTACCACGGGAATGGCGCCCAAAGTAAGCAAATAATCAAAGGTGTTGCGAGCATTGAGATACCCGCGGCGATCGGTCACATCGCGCCGAGTAAGCAGCACCTGCCCGCAGGGGATGCCCTGTTGTGCAAGCTTTTCTGCATAAACCTCGGTAAGCGCTGCCTGGCCCGCAGAAGCGCAGGCTTGAAGAGCCGGGATCTCTTGCGGCCGAGAAGCGATGCCCAAGCGCTCCATGCCTACGGCCACAGCTCCGGAGCTTACAAGCACCGGCCGATACCCCAGCCGCGCAAGCTCTGCCAGCTGGTCCACTAGGTTAGAGAGATACTCTTGGTCTATGGCGCCCTGACCATTTACCAAGGTAGAGGAGCCTACCTTGGCCACTATGACATGATCGAGCTGGTCGGGAGCCTTCATTAGGCCTCCTGCTCTGAGTCGTCGACCTCAAAGCACAGAGCCTCGGCCTCGTCCTCTGAAGCCATTTCTTCATCCTCCTCTGGGGCGCCCTCATATTCGAAGGCGAAATCGAGGACACGAACCTCGTCGCCTCCCTTGACGCCAGCTTTGGCCAGTAGGTCGTCGAAGCCCATGCGTCCAAAGCGATGCTGCAGGTAGGTCACCGCCTCCTCGTTGTCCCAGTCTGTTTGCACCACCATGCGCTCCAGGTTGGTGCCCGAAGCTCGCCATACGCCACCGCCCAGATTGGTGATGCGGATTTGACGATCGTGTTTTTGGCGACGCTCTTCCCAGATAGGGGTAAAGCTGCGAGGCTCGGGTGATCCCACAATGGCGGAGCGCAACTCGTGCACCTGACGGGCAGCCCCATGCTCAAGCTCGCGAATGCCGGCGCCGGTCACTGCTGACACCGCATAAAACTCGTGGCCGTCTGCCAGGGCGCGCTCTCGCAGGCGAGCCACTGCCTCTGAGGTGTTGGGCATATCCACCTTGTTGGCCACCACAATCATGGGACGATCGGCCAGCTCGGGGCCATGGGCTGCCAGCTCGCCATTGATGATCTCGTAGTCCTCCACAGGATCGCGGCCCTCAAAGCCGCCAGTGACGTCTACCACGTGAATGATAAGGGCAGTGCGCTCGATATGGCGCAAGAACTCATGGCCCAAACCCTTGCCTTGGCTAGCACCTTCGATCAGTCCGGGAACGTCTGCTGCCACGAAGGAGTCATCCCCTACCGACACCACGCCCAGGTTGGGCACGAGGGTGGTAAAGGGATAGTCTGCGATTTTGGGGCGAGCGGCGCTCATATGCGCGATGAGGGAGCTCTTGCCGACGGAAGGCATGCCTACAAGCGCGGCATCGGCCATGAGCTTCATTTCCAGCTCGATCCAATGGTCCCTGGCAGGCTCGCCCTTCTCGGCAAAAGCAGGTGCACGACGCACCGAGGTCACAAAATGGATGTTGCCCCGGCCCCCCTTGCCGCCAGGAGCCACTACCACCCTATCGCCGGGCTGTGTGAGGTCTGCGATCTCATAGAGAGGCTCCATGGTCTCAGGGTCGAGCTCGCGCACCTGGGTACCCAGGGGAACTCGCAAGAAGAGGTCGTCGCCATTGGCGCCATGCTTGCGCGCGCCTTGGCCATGGGTGCCGCGGGTAGCCCGAAAGTGATGCTTGTAGCGATAATCGATGAGCGATGAGAGCTGAGGGTCGGCCACTAGGATGACGTCGCCGCCATCGCCGCCATCGCCGCCATCGGGACCGCCCTTGGGCACGTGGGCTTCACGACGGAAGCTCATGCAGCCTGCACCGCCGTTGCCGCCGCAGACATTGATTCGAGAAACATCGGTAAATTGAGGCATGGGGCCCTCCAAAAGACCGGGAGCTAAAGGTCTCTACCCGCTCTAGCCATCCTCAAGCGGCGAGCCTGAACAGAGATAAAAAAGGACCTCCGTGCGTGCGGAGGTCCCGGATGCGTGCTGGATTGAAGATCCGAGGCCTTAGGCCTCGACGGGGCGCACGTGCACCTTGTGCTTGTCGCCCTGGGTGAACTCTACCACGCCGTCTTTGAGAGCGAAGAGAGTGTCGTCGCGGCCAATGCCCACGTTCTCACCGGGGTGGATGTGGGTGCCACGCTGACGAACGATAATCTGACCGGTCTTGATGGACTGGCCGCCAAAGATCTTGGTGCCCAGACGCTGGGCGTTGGAGTCACGGCCGTTACGAGAAGAACCGAGACCTTTCTTATGTGCCATGGTGCTACCTGCCTATCTGGTGAGGGTTCTCAAAGTTACTCTGCGGTGGAGGCGGAAACCGGAGCCTCAACGTCACCGGGGACCTCGACGATCTCGAGGGTGGTGAGCTGCTGACGATGACCGCGAGTGCGCTGGTAGCGCTTACGCTTGTGGAACTTAAACACAGTGACCTTGGGGGCCTTGTGCTGGTCTACCACCTTGGCAACGACCTTCTCAGAGGCCAGGGCCTCAGGATCAGAGGTGGTGGTGGAGCCATCAGCGAGCAGGAGGACGTCCAGGGAGACCTGATCGCCAGGCTGCGCGTCGAGCTTCTCGACGTCGATGACGTCGCCCTTGGCAACCTTATACTGCTTGCCGCCAGTGGAAACGATTGCGTACATGTGATCGAACCCTTCATTGCGAGGTGAGTGCAACAGTTGACCATAATAGGACCGAACGGGGGCACAGTCAATGAAACCGGCAAGGAATACTCCGGTTTCACAGGACTTTCCCACAGGCAGTCTCCTACTTGTCTATCCGGACTATTCTAGCCCGGAATCTGGCTCTCACAGAGCTTTCACAAGGCTGCCGTCTTTTTCTTCGTGCCATTGGCCTAAACGCTCTACATGACAGGCTTCGAGAGTCTCGCCGGCCAACGCCGCATCATCGAAGGCAGCCCTCACCAGCACCTCAGGACGCAGCGCCCCTTCATTGGAGGAGCGGGTGTCTACCACCACTCTCAGCCAACCAGGCTGCCGAGGCTCTACCGTCCAGCCTACCAGGGTAGACGTCAGGTCAACTTTCTTCTCCTTGCGGCCTCGCAGGTAGGTAAGCTGGCCCTTCTCGGCCAGTGCAGTCAGGGCCTCTGCAAGGGCGTGGGCAGAAGCCTGGGTAGCCAGATCCAGCTGCCACCGACTGCGATCGAGCCAGGCGCCCAGCGCTGGGGAGTGGGGGTCCACGTAGGCAGCCGCGATGGGAGCCAGGTCTTGGGGAGTGGAGCGCTGAAGCCTGGCAAGGGCCTCCTCCGGCTCCAGGTAGCTGGAGAGGGAAAGGTCGAAATACTCATGCTCCGAAGCCGCCCCTACCGGCAGCGCCGCCGAATAAGCACACTTCATGCGAGGCGAATAGCCCTGAGTAAGGCAGAACGGCAGCGACGCCCGGCGAATGGAGCGCTCCTGTGCCCTCAAGAGATCTAGGTGGCCCAGATGGCGCAGGCGACCGGTCTTTTTATAGTTGACGCGCAGGACAAAACGAGTGGGCTCTTCCATCAGCGCTCCTGTGCCAGTAAGTTGTCTACCTTCAAAGTGGGACACACGCCGCACCCAGCGCAGCTGTCGCGAGTGCAGTCCTGGGTGGTTTTTCCCTCCAGCGCCCGACGCCATTCGCGCTTGAGGAAGCCCTTGGACTCGCCAGGGCTGGTGTGGTCCCAAGGCAGCCGCGCATCTAAAGAAAGCTCGGTCTGTGCGATCTCATCCAGGTCAAAGCCGCAGGCAGAAGCCGCCGCGCACCAGGCTTCAAAGTCAAACTGGTCGCTCCAGGCGTCGAAGCGGCAGCCCCTCTTCCAAGCGTTGTAGATAAGATCGAAGCCCTCGCGGCCCATCTTTGAGAGGGCCGACTCCAACACCGCCGCATCCGAGTCGAAGGTATTGACTTTGATGGCACGGTCATGAACCGAGGAGAGCAACAACTGCTGGCGCCTTTTGACCTCGGCCTGAGAGAGCTGACCCACCCACTGGAAGGGTGTGTGGGCTTTGGGCACGAAGACGCCTACCGAGATGGTGACGCCCAAGCCACCGCGCCTTCCCTTGGGAAGGATCTCGCGGCCAATGTCTATCACCCTTTGGGCCAGCTGAGCGATGGCCACGATATCCTCGTCGGTCTCGCCGGGAAGGCCCATCATGAAGTAGAGCTTCATGCGCTGCCAGCCATTCTCAAAGGCGTTGGTGGCAGCCCGCTCCAAGTCTTCTTGGGTGACGTTCTTATTGATTATGTCGCGGAGTCGCTGACTTCCGGCCTCCGGAGCAAAGGTGAGCCCGCCGCGCTTGGCGCCGGCCACCTCCAAGGCCATCTCCACGCCAAAGGAATCCAAACGCTGAGAAGGAATAGAGACACGCACGCCCTCGCCAGCAAGCCGCTGATTCAAGCGGTGGAGAATCTGGGCGCACTGGGAATGGTCGGTAGTCGAGAGGCTCATGAGTGAAACCTCTTCATACCCGGTCTTTTGAAGTCCCTCTACGCAAGCCGCCACGACGCTGTCTGCCGAGCGCTCCCTCACCGGCCTATAGGTGATGCCTGCCTGGCAAAAGCGACAGCCACGAGCACAGCCTCGCAGCACCTCAACCGAGAGCTTGTCTTGCACCGTCTCCATTGCCGGCACAATGGCCCCACAGGTAGCGTCACTGGCCGTAAAATCATTGGCCACACGCTTATTGACCACCTCAGGGGCGCCAGAGCCCTCTTTGGGAACCGCGTAGCCAAACCTGGTACCCGCCTCGTCATAACGATAGTCATAGAGCGAAGGTACATAGGTGCCTGGCACGTCTTTCAAGCTTGCAATGATTTCTTGCCGAGAAAGACCAGCCTCGCGACCAGCCTTTACCTTCTGGGTCACCTCGACGATAGACTCCTCGCCCTCTCCTAGGAGGAAAGCGTCGATCATAGGCACCAGAGGCTCGGCATTCCAGATGCCGGGGCCACCCGCAATGATGATGGGGTCATCCTGCGCTCGATCAGAGGCCAAAACAGGAATTTGGGCTAGGTCCAGGGCTTCCATCACGTTGGTGCCTGCCAGTTCATGGGCGATGGAGAAGCCCACCACGTCGAAGGAGGCCACCGGGTAGGCGTTCTCCAAGGACATAAGGGGCACGTCGTGTCCGCGCATGAGGTCTGCCATGTCAGGCCAAGGCAGGTAGCAGCGCTCGCAGGCGAGGCCGGGAACCGAGTTCACCGCCCTATAGAGAATGGCCACGCCAAGATTTGGCAAGCCGATCTCGTAGACGTCGGGAAACACCATGCACAGAGAGAAGGCCTCTGGCTCTATCTCTTCGAGACCCCATTCGTGGCCAAGGTAGCGAGCAGGCTTGCTCACATGCTCTAGCAAAGGCTCGATTTGGGCGAAGCTATTGGTTTTGGGGAGACGCATTAGGCGTTGCCTTCCTGTCCAATCTCAAACCATTGGGTTGGCTCGGGAGCCACCACCACATCGATCACATCTGCAATGCGGGCCAAAGAAGACCCCTGTGACCCGTCAGAATAAAGGGCGCCAGGCTCGACTTCCACCAGCGAACCGGTAAGAGTGCGCGCACGCTGGCCCATCTCATGGGCCACCTCTTTAAGGCGCTCCAAACCCCAGGCCAGCTTCTCGTCAAAAGCTTCACCTGCCTCATAGCGCGCCAAAAGCAGCTGGCCCGTGAGGTAGGTGCCTCCCCAACCAATAAAGCCTTTGAGAATCCAGGAGATCTTGGGGAAGCTATGGGTGGCAGCGCGTGCCACCGAACGCATGAGCAGGCCTCCTGCCACCACGCAGGCGATCTCCGGGGTGCGCGCGGGGCCAGGGGCATAGCCGTAAAGCGCAGCGATACGCAGCGCCATCGAAGACTCAGTGGCACACATTACCGGAAAGTCCGCACCCTTGATAAAATCCACCGCGCCTACTCCTGCATTGGCAGCGGCGCAGGAGAGGATGTCAGAGTTTGCCTGGGCTTTTCTACAAAAGAGAAATGCCATGGCCAGAGAGGGGCCCTTCTCGGTAGCTCTTACCATCCATTGAGACAGCAGGGCCAGCGCGCGGTTGGGATCTGTGGCGACAGCACAGGCAGGCTCAACGCCCGCAGAAATGCCGGTCTCTGGAACGTCCAGCGAGCTCTCCGCCAGAAGGCACACAGGAACGCCCGCCTTGGCCCAGCCCCTAGCGCAGGCCCGGGTGAGGGAGGTTTCAGAGCCGCAGAGGATGATGCAGAGATCCGCCTCGGGGTTTACCAGGATGGGCTCGTTCGAAGCCAGCGCGCCTACATGGATCATGGCCTGAGCCGTCTGGGGAACTAGCGCGTCTTTCAGGGCAAAGACCAACGAATCAGGAGCGCCGGGCGAGAGCTCCACGGCGATGCGCACGGCTTCCTTGCGGGCTGCCTCAGCCTGCTTGCCGGCATCAAACACCTCTTTAATCCTGTCAAACGACATGCCACGAGAGGCCATAGACAACTCCTTTAGACGTCAATCGTCCTAGAAAACGGGCCTGAATCTATGAATCATAGCGCAGCCGGTTGCCGATACCCACCTAGGCTGCCTTGGTGCGGTGGCGATAGACTGACTGCACCATCCCTACTGCTGAGAGTTGCACCACCATAGAAGAGGCACCGTAGCTGATAAAGGGCAAAGGGATGCCGGTGATAGGCATGATTCCTAGGCACATACCCACGTTTTCCAGCAGCTGGAAAGCCCACATGGCCACCACGCCCACCAACACGAGCTTGCCAAAGGGCAGCTCGATGGTTTGGGCCAGGCGCACTACCGAGAACATGAGCCAGCCAAAGAGCGCCAACAGCACCATGGCGCCCACAAAACCAAACTCCTCTGCCAGAAGGGCAAAGACAAAATCTGTATGGGCCTCAGGCAAGAATCCCTGTCCGGCCTGAGAAGCGTGGCCTATGCCTTTTCCCAGAAAACCACCGGATCCTACGGCGATCTTTGCTTGCTGAAGGTTGTAACCGTCGCCTGAAGGGTCCACTGAAGGATCCACAAAGACGATGAGGCGCTTGAGCTGATACTCCTTGAGGATGTTTGGGAGCCCCGGGGTAAGCGAGCAAAAGATCACCAGTGCCGCCACCACCACAATAAGGATGACAGTAGGAATAACCCATTCCTTTTTGGCCCCTGCGCAGATGATGATGGAGGCCCCTGCCACCAACACGATAAGGGAAGTGCCCAAATCTTGAGTGAGCAGCAAGAGAAAGGGAATAAGCAGGGTGCCGCAGAGCTTGCAATAATCAGAGAACGCTTTGATCTTGCCGTTGTACTGGGCCGCCACAGAAGCTATGAGAAAGATGGTGACAAGTTTCATGAGCTCTGAGGGCTGAAAGCGCAGGCCAATACCGGGTATTTGGATCCACCCGGCCATGCCTTTGGCCGAGTAGCTCAAGCCAGGGATCATGGGCAATATAAATAAAATGATGTCCGCGATGAGCAGCGCAGTGGTGTAATTTGCCAGATTGCGATAATCGTAGTGCCAGATGACAACAGCTGCCACAAGACCCAGAGCGAAACCCACCAGCTGACGTGGCAAAGACGCCTCTGCAATGGTAAGGGAGGCAGACCATACCACCAACAGGCCATAGGCCACTAGCGCCAGAGAGCTAAAGAGCACTGGGCGATAAATTTCTGAAAGAATTCCCTTAGCTCGAGGCATGCGAGCCTTGGCGCCTCCCGGACGCTTTCCCGCCTCGCCTCCAAAGAGGCTGGAGACCATCTCTGAGAATCCAGGGTCTTGAACGCCAGTCCCGTGACGTGGGGTCTTTCTTTGCCGTACCGAAGCCATAAACTCGCCTCCCCTACCTCACGCTGGCCGACGAAGTGACCGTGGCATCGTCGGGGCTGTTATAGATGGCGCCCAGAGTATCGCGCACAGCATACATGGCACTCGTAGAGCCAAATCCGCCTTCTTCAATGACGGCACAGACGACGTATTTGGGATCGTCAGCTGGGGCATAGGCACAGAACCATGCGGTAGGGTCTTTGCCCGCTTTCTCGCCCGTGCCGGTCTTGCCTGCAACCTTTACCGGCAGATTGGTGAAGTGGGCGGTGACTGCTGGATCTTCTTCGTAGATCACGCCTTCCAGAGCACTTTGAACATAGGCCAAGTATTCTGCGTCTTCTTCTACTTCGCGGAGCTTGGAGGGCTGATAGTCCACCAACGTGCCACTGCCCTCTTTAGAGCCTACCGATTTGAGCACGTGGGGAGTCCACATGGTACCCCCATTCGCAATGCCCATGTACACACAGGCCATCTGAAGCGGGGTGACCAAGATGTCGCCTTGGCCGATAGCCAGGTTGGTGGTATCTCCACCTCGCCATGCCCGGTCATCGGCAGAGTAGTCTTTGAAATAGTCTTGCTTCCACTGAGCCGTAGGCACACGGCCTACCGCCTCGCCAGGCAGGTCGATGCCCGTGCCTTCTCCCAAGCCCCAGCGGCTGTAGGTCTTTTGGAGGCCCTCTTTGTCATCTGACTCGAAGAATGCCTTGCCTATTTCGTAGAACACCGTGTCGCAGGAGAAAACGATGCCGTTTCGCACGTCCATGATCCCATGGCCGTTGTGATCCCAGCAATACTGGCCGTAAGCTTCGCCAAAGCCAGTCCAAAAGCCGGTGCAGTTATAGGTGGAACCCTCCGTGGCCAGCCCTGCATTGAGCGCTGCGAGTGCGGAAAGAGGCTTGATGGTCGAAGCAGAGGCATAGGTACCGGTAACCGCGCGATCCATGAGAGGATAGCCAGACGCCTCGTCAGAGAGGGCCTGCCAGTCGTCATTGGAGATGCCACCCACAAAGATGGAAGGATCAAACTCTGGATAACTGGCCATAGCCAACACGTCGCCGTTGGTAGCATCGAGCACCACCACCGAACCTGCCGTAGCCTTATTGTTCAGAGCATGGGCCTTGTCGATGGCATGAAGCAACCCTTCCTCGGCTGCCTTTTGAATATTTATGTCGATAGTCAGCTCAACATCTGAGCCTGCAGTGGCAGGCACCGAGGTGGCATAACCGGTAACATCGCCATTGGCATCTACAAAGACCTGCTGCTCACCGCGGATACCTTGCAACACAGACTCATATTGGTACTCAACACCTGCTTGGCCGGTGATATCGCCCGACTCATACTGGATGGTCCCCTCGCCCTCATTGGTGGCCTCCAGCTGATCTGGGCTCACAGTGCCGGTGTAGCCCAACACATGGGCCGCCACCGTGCCGTAAGGGTAATAGCGCTGCGTGCGCTGTTGCACGGTAACACCAGGAAACAGGTCAGGGTGAGCTTCCAGGTAAGCCACCACCCGGCGAGGCACGTCCACCGCCACCGTGCGTGCGCTTTGAGCACCCTCAGTAGTGTCTTGGATCTTGCGCTTCACTGCCATGGCCGGCATGCCCAAAAGATCGCCCAATAATACGATTTCCCGCTCTTCGTCGGCCACATCCGCCTGAGCGACTACAGTGAGTGAGGGGCGATTGGTCACCAGCTCATTGCCATTGCGATCCAGAATACGGCCGCGAGGAGCAGAGGTGGTCACTGTGCGGGTGCGGTTATTCTCGGCCTGTTTGACGTACTCGTCGCCGCTCATGAGCTGCATGGCCCAGATACGCCCTGCCAACACGGCGAGCACGCCTCCAGCCGCTAAACCCAATCCAGCGATGCGACCCTTGAAACCGGTTTCTGAGGAAGTGTCGCTACCGCCGGCAGCACGGGGGGTCTGACCACCAATGTCTACCTTGAAGCGGCCGTTTTTAGCAGACACCACCACCAGTACCGCCACGATGGCTGCCAGGGCGATGATTGCGATAATGACAATAGTGAGAGTACCGAGCTCCATAAACCAATCCCTTGAGGGGTGCGGACTCTACGTCCCTAAAGACCCCGGGTAGAAATCTTGCTGCGCTTAAGGGCACCTGTCTTCTTTTTCCCGAGTTGAGGTGAGCGCGAGCCGGTGCGGGACAAGAACAGCAAAAAGGGCAGAAAGAAGACTATGTCGAGCACCGAGGCCGGAAGCCAGCGAAGACCAAGCGTATCCAAAAGCGTGCCTCCCTGCCCAATGGCCATGAGCACCAGCTGAGAGGCCAGTTCCACCGCAGGCGCCGCCAAGCAGAAGATGCGTAGGGCCTGAGGGGTGGCGTCAGCTATGACGTTGCGGTCTTCTCGGCCAATGACGGCTGCCATCAGCGTGAACAAGAAAGCCATCAGGCCTACAGGACCCGAGCTCACAATGTCAAAGAAGAGTCCGGCTCCAAAGGAGGCTAGAATACCAAACGTGCCTCCGTAGCAAAGAGCCATGGAACCAGCAAAGATGAGCATGAAGTTGGGACGCCCATTGGCAAGAGGCAGGTTGGGGGCCAAGATCACTTGGCATGCCGCGCAGATGGCAAAAGAGATAAGCGCCACCTTGCGACGCGCATTGGTGTCATTGACGATCATGATCCCTCCTAACCTTGGCTCTGCGATCCATCGGAGCTCGACTGAGCGTCGCCATTGCCTTCGCCGGCAGCTCCGCTTTGAGCTTGGGCTGCACTCTGAGCGCCCTCTCGAGAAGCCCCTGTAGAAGAGGCGGCGCCTCCAGTTGAGGCGGGCGCATTGCTTTGCGCGGGGGCTTTGCCGGCCTCTTGGGCGTCAGCAGCGGCCACATCGCTGGCAGAGGCTGTCTGGTCGTCAGTCAATGAAGTGATGACCAACACTTCCTCAAGATTGGACACCGAGGCCGCCGGTTTTACTAAAATGTTGTAGTACAGGGCGCCAGAAGGCTTGTCGGCAGAGGTGACGGTGCCTATAAGCAAGCCTTTGGGAAAGACCCCGTCAAGGCCGCTGGTGACCACCAGGTCGCCGACCGACACCGATTGGTCAGCGCGTACCAGATTGAGCTGGAGCATATCGGTCCCCTGGCCTTGCGCCTGCCCTTGAGCACGGCTCTCTTGCACCATGGCCGAAACCGAGGAGCGATCGTCGGTGATCAGGCGCACCTGCGAAGAGGTGGGGCTCACTGCCGACACTTGCCCTATGACGCCCATGGAGTCTGTCACAGGCATGCCCACCGCGATACCTTGCAAAGACCCCTTGTCGATAGTGATGGTGGAGCTAAGGGAGTCAAGCGAGCCCGAGATAACCCTGGCCCCGGTGGATTTGAGGTTGTAGTTGTCCTGGAGCTCCAACAAGCCCTCGAGCCTGTTGGCTGCCTGTGCCGACTCTTTGAGCTGGGCGTTCTCTGCCAACAACTTCTCGTTTTGAGCTTTGAGCTCAGAGAGCGTCTCGGAGTCCGCCGTAAGGTTGGCGCCCAGGTTAGAGAGACCAGTGAAAGGAGAGCAAACCACTGCTCCCACATAGCGCAAGGGCGCGCATACCACTTGCACCGCTCCTTCAACTGTAGAGATAGGCCCAGTGCCGCCTTCTCGCACCGAAAGCGTGAAAAGCACCAGTGAGATACCGAGAAGAACAACCACTAGGCGCACAGGCGATGAAGGCTCCCGCTTGACGCCAGGAGCCTGGGGCATTCTAGAAGCCATGCTGCCGCCTACTGAGCCGAGCTTTGCACGAAGCCGCCGGACAGGGCGTTGGCCTCGAGAACCTTAGCGCAACCGTTAACCACGTTTTCCAGAGCGGTAGGGCTCACATTTACCGGCACGCCGGTCTCTTCTCGCAGACGCTGGTCGAGGCCGCGCAGCATGCCGCCACCGCCGGTGAGCATAATGCCGTAATACATCAAGTCACTGGCAAGATCTGGCGGAGTGACATCCAAGGCATCCTTCACTGCCTTGGTGACCTCATCGAGAGGGCGGTTGAGCGCACGACGAATTTCCTCAGACTCGATGCGCACGGTCTTGGGCAAGCCGTTCATTACATCGCGACCGTTCACCTCGACGTCAAGTTCTTCTTTGAGAGGTGCAGCAGATCCCACCTTGATCTTGATATCTTCTGCCGTGCGCTCGCCAATGGAGAGGTTATAGGCATTGCGCACGTGCTCGAGGATGGTTTGGTCAAACTCGTCACCGGCAGTGCGGATGGATTGGGACACCACGATGCCGCCCATGGCGATCACTGCCACCTCAGTGGTACCGCCGCCAATGTCTACCACCATGGATCCGGTGGGGTCTTCGATAGGCAGGTCTGCGCCGATGGCAGCTGCCATAGGCTCTTCGATGAGGTACGCCTGGCGAGCCCCCGCCTGAATGGTGGCCTCGAACACGGCGCGCTTCTCTACAGAGGTGACGCCCGATGGCACGCAAACCACCACTCGGGGCCTAGGCGACCAGGGATAACGGCGCTCACGGGCCTTCTCGATGAAATAGCGAAGCATTACCTCTGTAACATCAAAGTCTGCAATGACGCCGTCCTTGAGCGGGCGGATAGCAGTAATGGAGCCGGGAGTACGCCCCACCATGCGCTTGGCGTCAACGCCAACCGCAAGCACGCGCTCCTCGTTGCGATCGATGGCGACCACAGAAGGTTCGTTGAGCACGATGCCTTCGCCGCGTACTGTCACCAAGGTGTTGGCAGTACCCAAGTCTATGGCGAGGTCGCCACCGTATTCGCCGAAGATGTTGTCGAGAATCGACATAGCACCAATCCCTTGGGAACATGCATTAGGAAGAAATCCTAATAAGAAGATACAACGTGGGTGAGGTAGCTTGCTGCGTGCTAGATAAGCGCCAGATGAGCTACCTGCTAGTTTGTGGGTGTTGCAGCGTTAGAACCAGCGGTAGAGGTATCGCTGGCGCCCGTAGAGCCAGCGTCGCTGGATGCATCAGAGCCAGTGGCCACTGTGCCTGTAGTAGTGGTGGTACCGGAGGTTGCAGAGGACTGAGAATCAAAGGATAGCTGCACGTCAGAGACCTTCCAGCCCAAGCCGTCGCGCACCAGCGTGATGGTGTAGGCCTGAGAGCCACCTTCGGGCAGTGTGGCAGTGCAAGCCACCGTGGTGGAGTTGGTGGAGCGGTTGATACCATCAATCTTGAGCTGAGCATTGCTGGGCAGGATAGCCTCGATGGACTTCTTTTGATCGTCAGAGAGCGAAGGAGCCAAATAGGCTGCGGTATCTGTGCCATCGGTCTTGGCATAGAACAGCTCGTTCACCGTGTCTTCTGCCATGGGCCAACCGTAGCCCCTCCAATAGGCAAAGCCCAGGCCGCCACCCACAACTGCCAGCACTACCAAGATGATAATGACCACTTTGAGACCCGTGTGCTTCTTTTTACGGGACTGCTCGGCTTGCTTCTTCTCGGCAGCCACCAGATCTTGCTCGGAGACCTCGAAGAAACCGGTGTCTTCAGGCGAAGGGATGAACTCGCCAGACTTGCCCAGAGGATCCAAGGGGTCGATGGCGCCGCTGCCGCCATAGCCGGCTGCAGCCAGCATGGCGTCAGTCTCGCCGCCATGCTGTCCTGTAAGTGCAGCTACTGCGTTTTGGGCCGCCGTATAAGAAGCACGCTGGGCAGGGGTGAGGTTATAGGAACCGTCCTGAGTAGCATGGTTGAAAGCGTCCAAGGCCTCCTGCATGCGGCTTGCAGCAACAAAAGCCTCGCCCAGAAGCGCATAGATCTGAGCCTGGGAGGTTTGCGGGGCGGAAAAATCGAGAGCGGTGCGGTAGGCCTCCACGGCATCTACCGGCCGGCCCAGCTCCATAAAGCAGCGGCCCAACGAGAGCAGCGCCACTGCAGGATCGGGATTGTTCTCATCGATGGCGGCAGCACGATAGGCTGCGCCGGCTTCGCGCATCTGCCCCTGGCGCTCGTAGATCTTGCCCAGGGCGATCTTGGTCTTGTACTGGTTGGTGTAGGAAGAGTCTGCCATGGCAGCGGTGAGGGCTGCGATGGCAGCGCCATCCTGGCCTGCAGCGGCCAGGGCGCGGCCGCGGTTGGTGTTGAGGGCACCGGCTTTGCCGTAGGAATGGTCCTCCAAGGCCGCGGCATAAGCCTCAGCAGCCTCCTCGTAGCGACCCAGCTTCATCAAGGCATTGCCACGCATATGGTCTGCGGCGCCATAGATCTCGCCGGGGTTTTTAGCTGCCGAAAGCATGGTGACCGCCATGGCATAATCGCCATTCATATAGGCGGTACGTCCTGCTTGATAGGCTTGCTGATCCACTCTAATCTCCTCTGGAATAGTTCTCGCTACATTTAGTGGTTAGAGTACAGGCTCACCCGAAGCGCCATGGGTTACCCGCACTGACTCGATAACGTCGCCTGCACGCAGGGCGCCGATGGTGTCCTTGCCTTCAATGGTTTGACCAAAGACTGTATACCCACTGTCCAAACCATGCTGGGGGCCCAGGCAAAAATAGAACTGGGAGCCCGCAGAGTCTGGCATGGCAGAGCGCGCCATGGCCAGCGCGCCGTCCTCATGGCTGTTGCGGGGATTGCGATCATATTCGTGCACGATGCAATAGCCGGGACCGCCAGTGCCAGGCATGCCGTCGGGGCCAGGACGGCCAGCGGCCACATCTGAAGGATCCATCTCGCGAGTGTTGGGGTCACCACCCTGAATCACAAAACCAGGAACATAGCGATGAAACTTCACATCATCGTAAAAACCGCTGTTGGCAAGCTCTGCGAAGTTGCCCACATGCACAGGGGCACCCTGGCCGTCGAGTTCTACTACGATGGTGCCCTTGTTGGTGGTAAAGGTAGCTACTTCATCGCCCACGGGCGTATAGGCAGGCTGGTATAGCGACATAAAAATCAACTCCTCAAGGCAGTCTCTGTGAGATTTTACCAAGCGAGGATGGGGTTCACAGGAACGGCATTACCCAAGGGAGTCCACCACAAAGCCTAAATACTCTAGGAGTTGGCCTGAGCCGCAGGTTCTGGCAGCGAGAAATTGGCGTAAGCGCTCTCAAACATCGTGCTCCAGGAAGCAGCCTCGCCACGAATGGAGCTCAAGGCCTGTTCGCGCACCGACTGCGGATTCTCGCTCTGAGCCGCCTGCTTCCAGGCAGTCGTCACCGCATCCGAACGGTTGCGCAGCCAGTTAGCCATCTTCAAAAGCTCGTCTTTGGAATCTTGATAGGAGCCAGAGGTAGTGTCCACCTCTTGAATCTTATTGATGGTGTTGGAAATCTCGACACCCAAAGTAGAAGCATTGGAAAAGCCTTCAGAACGCTCCTCAGAAGTACCCGAGAAACCTCTGGATTCCAGGGCTGTCACCGAATCGTCGAGCTGCTTTGCATAGGCGCCTAGATTCTCATAGGCCTCTTGCAGAATGTCATGTGAGGTCTCGTCGCCGCTTTTGACCTCCCCTGTCGGCCCCTTGGTGTCTTGGCCGGTGAGCGAGTCGATGGCCCCAGGAAACCCCGCCTTGGAAGTGTCTGCCGGCTGGGTGGCTGCACCCAGATCTGCTCCCGGGTTCCAGGGGTGGGTGATAAGTAGGATGGCCCCGCCTACGATGGCCAAGCAGGCGATGGCAGCCACGATCACGGTACGCATGCGAATGGGACGCTCCCGCAGATAGGGGTCGCGCAGGTCGTGCTCTGAGGGAACAGCCGACTCGATGCGAGGTAGCTGGTTGGTCTCATCGGGAGCAGGAGCCGCATTTACCTGACGATCGCCTGGCAGAGGATCGGTAAGGGGGATATTGGTAGGCACACGCATGGGCTCCCGCTTTCCCACCCACATGCCGCATTTGGGGCAAGTGTCTGCACCTTCGGGTACGAGCGCGCCGCAGCTGGGGCAGTAGGAACCCGTAAGCCTGGGAAGCGCCGCGGTGAGGTCTAGCTCGGCATGGCAGGCGGGGCAGACGCAGGCTGCATCTGACACCAACGCATGGCAATGAGGACATTGTTTCACTGTTTAGGCACCTCCCTTACCTACCTATCAATGGCCATAGATCTCGCAAGGATAGAGAGCTTCGTCCAAGATTTCAAGGCGCATGACCGAGGCCCCACACATTTAAAAGCCTCCCCTGCCCCTTGCTCTCAAAGAATGCCGGGGCAGAGGAGATCAACGCTGCAATGTCTACGGCCTAGCTCAAAGACTTCAGCACAAAAGGAAGAATACCGCCTTGGGCCATGTAGGCGCCTTCGGTAGGAGTATCTACACGAACCCGGCAGGCAAAAGCGGTGGTCTCTCCCGCCTTGTTAAGTGCGCTGACCTCGACTATGGCGGGATTGGGCAGACCGCAAGAAAAGTCTATGGGCGCTACCGAGAAAAGCTCCGATCCGTCCAGCCCCAGCTCCTGCGCCGTGTTGTCCACAAACTCCAGCGGCAAAATGCCCATGCCCACCAGGTTTGAGCGGTGGATGCGCTCGAAGGACTCCGCTATGACGGCACGCACCCCCTGGAGCAGCGGGCCCTTGGCAGCCCAGTCACGGCTGGAGCCGCTGCCATACATGGCGCCGGCCAACACCACCAAAGGGATCCCGGCCTCCTCATAGGAGCGGCTGGCATCCCAGATGCTTTTGAGGGTGTCGTCGGTAAAGTCGCGGGTCACGCAGCCCTTCTCGCCCTCGGCCAAGCGATTCTCAAGCTTGACGTTACCAAAGGTGCCCCGCTCCATGACTTCGTGGTTGCCTCGGCGTGCGCCATAGGTGTTGAACTGGGCCGGCTCCACCCCATGGGCCTCAAGATAGGCAGCCGCCGAAGAAGCAAGCGCAATGGCCCCTGCAGGAGAGATGTGGTCGGTGGTGACAAAATCGCCCAGAGACACCAGGCAGCGCGCCCTATCGAGCTCAATGGCATCTTGCGCGGTGGCGATCTCAAAGTAGGGAGGACGGCGAATATAGGTGGAATCGGGATCCCAGTCGTAGGTGGCAGACGGCGATGCCTCGATGAGCTTCCAGGCGGCCGAGCCCTCCATCAGGTGCGCAGTGCCCTCCTCATAGAGTGACTGGTCCACCACTTGCGACAGGATTTGATCCACTTCCTCCGTGGAGGGCAACAGGTCGCCCAGCATCACCGGCTCCCCTGCTGCCGAGAAGCCCACAGGCTCCGTGGCAAGGTCCACATCCATGGTGCCCGCCAACGAATAGGCCACCACCAACGCGGGAGACGCCAGATAGTTTTGCGCCACATCGGGAGAGATGCGCCCATCAAAGTTGCGATTGCCCGAAAGCACGCTGGTAAGCTCAGCCTCGGAAGCCCACTGGCGCAGGCAAGGCAGAATGTCTCCCGAGTTGCCAATGCAACTCATGCAGCCAAAGCCGCAGGTATAAAAGCCCAAAGATTCCAGGGGCTCTCGCAGGCCGGCCCGCTCAAGCAAGAGCGAGGTGGCATGGGAGCCAGGAGCCAGCACCTTCTTGACCCAGGGCTTGGGAGCCAACCCAAGCTCAGAGGCCTTCTTGGCCACCAGGCCGGCGCCGATGACCATGGCGGCGTCGGTAGCGGTGGTGCAGCTGGTGATGGCAGCGATGGCAAGCGCCCCATGGCCCAGCTCAAAGGTGCCCTGGGGAGTCTCTACCGTGAACTTCTCCGTCAGGTCGCCATGGCCGTTTTTCTCGGCAGCGGATTCGAAGCGAGCCTTGAGAACTGCCGGCGTCACCTTGTTGTGGGGCCGAGAAGGGCCTGCCAGGCAGGTGACTACATCGGCGAGGTCGAGAGTGACGGTGCGCGAGTAGACGCGGCCTTGTGGTGCGCCCAACAGCCCCTGGGCCTCCACGTAGTCGTGGGCGAAGGCCACCTGGGCTGGGTCGCGGCCGGTGAGGCGCAGGTAGTCGAAGAGGCGCTCGTCGGTGGGGAACAGCACGGCGGTGGAGCCATATTCGGGGCACATGTTGGCCACGCAGGCGCGCTGGGTGACCGAGAGAGATTCGACACCGGGACCCGTGACCTCGACAATGGCACCCACGACCTTGGCCTCGCGCAACAGCTGGGCCACGGTAAGCGCCAGATCCATGGCGGTGACGCCTGAAGCCAGCTTGCCGGTGAGGCGGAGCTCCACGATGGCGGGCACGCGCATGGGGATGGGCTGGCCGAGGGCTGCAGCCTCGGCCTCGATGCCGCCCACACCCCAGCCCATCACGCCCAGGCCGTTGGCGGTGGTGGTGTGGGAGTCGGTGCCTACCAGAGTGTCAAAGCAGGCCATGGTACCCGGGCCATCCCAGAGGGTGTCGGTGCCCACCACCGAGCTAAAGCGTTCCACGTTGAGCTGATGGCAGATGCCCTGACCAGGCGGCACGATCTCCACGTTGTCAAAGGAGGCGCCTGCCCACTTGAGAAAGGCGAAGCGCTCGGCGTTGCGGGCGGCCTCGATGGCCAGGTTCTCCTGGGCGGCTCCAGGGGTGCCGGCAACGTCTGCACAAACCGAGTGATCCACCACCAGCACGCAGGGGATCTGGGGATTCACACGCTCAGGGTCGCCGCCCGCAGCCGCCATGGCATCGCGCATGGCGGCGAAGTCCACAAACACAGGCACGCCGGTGAAGTCTTGGAAGAGCACCCGAGAAGGCATGAAGTCCACCTGGTCGCCCGCCTCGCCTGCCAGGCCGGCTGTGAGGATGGCGCGGGCCTGCGCAAGGGCAATCTCGTCGGTGGCAGCTCTGCGCACCACGTTTTCCAGCAGGCGCACCAGGGCATGAGGCAGACGTAGCACCCCAGGAATGCGTCCCACATCGATGAAGGAGCGGCTCAGCTCGCCTGACGTGAGTGTCTTGGGTACACGGGCGGCGCGCACCGCACTCTCAAACTCGCTGGTCTCATGAAACGCCATGATCTGCCTCCTGAATCTTTTTAGCCAGCTCGACATAGGGGCCAGAGCCATCCTCGGTGGTATCTACTCCTCGGTTATAGAGGACCCAGAACACAAAGGCAGCGAGAGCCAGCGCAATGGCAAGGAATAGCAACATAACCACTGTGAACTGCGCGATCTCGAAGATCCAGCCAAAGAGGAGGATGCCTGCGGCGCAAAGCCCGCAGATCACGACGATGAGGACGAAGCGCAGAGGTGTGAGCGGCTGGGAGATGCGCCACACCAGCAATGCTCCCATCACTGCCACCAGGCAGGTAGCGATGGTAGACACCTGGCCGTCTGTAAAGCCGAGAAGATCGCGCAACAGCACCAAGGCAGCCAACCCTAAGGTGATGCCCGCAGAGGCCGGCACTGAGCGAGCCAACACATTGGCTAAGAAGTGTCCTTTGACCCGGTCGCGGTTGGGCTCAAGGGCCAGCACGAAGGAGGGGATGCCTGTCATGGTGCCCGAGACCAAGGTGAGCTGGATGGGCAACAAAGGATAGGGCGGGAAGAAGATGCAGAGAACCGCCACCGCCATAGAGAACACCGTCTTCACCAGGAAGAGCGAAGCGGAGCGCTGGAGGTTGTTGATGGAGCGACGCCCTTCTGCCAGCACATGGGGCATCGAGGAGAAGTCATTGTCTACCAGCACGATCTCTGCCACTGTGCGTGCGGCGTCAGAGCCTGAAGCCATGGCCACCGAGCAGTCGGCCTCGCGCAGGGCCAGCACGTCGTTGACGCCGTCGCCGGTCATGGCCACCGTATGGCCCTGAGACTTCAAAGCTTTCACCAAGTCGCGCTTCTGCTCAGGGGTCACGCGGCCGAAGACCCTATAGGCCTCTGCCGCCTTCGCAATGGATTCCGGTGTTGCAAGGGTGGTGGCATCTACGTAGTCAGAGGCATCTGGGACTCCAGCTTGACCTGCGATGGAGGCCACGGTGGCAGGATCGTCGCCAGAGATCACCAGCAGCTTGACCCCTTGTTCTATAAAGTACTTAAGGGTTTCCGGCGCAGTGGCGCGTATCTCGTCTGCCAGCGCCATGACTCCCAAGGCCACCACCGCGCCTTGGACCTCGTCTTTGTCAGAGAAGCCGTCCACCTGGCAGATCACCAGCTTGCGAGCGTCTTTGGGAAGCGTCGCCAAAGCAGCGTCTACCTGGTCCTCGTTGACAGGCTTCAAAAACTGGCGAGCACCTACGGCAAAGGCGCCGTGCTCGGTCACGCAGCCCGAATACTTGCGCTGGCTTGAGAAAGGGATCTCCCGCACGATCTTGCCAGGAGAGACCTGGCGCCTTGACAGATAGTCCAAAGCCGCCTTGGCTGTCTCATTGGCATCCTGGGCATTGGCCCCCATGACGTCTGCCAAAGCCTGCAGGACGCGAGAGAGTCCCGGCTCAGAGGTAGCGAGGGCATCCTCAGCCGATAAAGGCGCTGCACCAGAGAGTGCAAGAGGTGAGGGAGGCACGGGTTTCTCGGCAGCAGAAACGTGGGGAGCCAGAGGGATGAGGTGGGTGACCTTCATGGCGCCCGAGGTGATGGTGCCGGTTTTGTCGAGGCACAAGACGTCCACTCGGGCCAGGGTCTCGATGCAGTAGAGCTGCTGGACAAGCACCTGGCGCTGGGCCAAGCGGAAGGTGGCTATGGCCAGCACAGTAGAGGTGAGCAGGATGAGGCCCTGGGGAATCATGCCCACCACCGCCGCCACGGTGGACAAGATGGAGACGCTGTAGGTCTCGCCGGAGAAGAAGGAGCGGGTGAAGAGGATGAGGCCCACCGGCACCAACACGTAGGTGCCCAGCTTCACAATGAAGCGAAGGGTGGCCATGATCTCGGAGCGGACAGGCTTGGACTGCTTGGCCTCAGCCCCTAGGCGGCCGGCATAGGACTTCTCCCCCACGGCAACCGCAGTGGCTTCCACCGCGCCAGACACCACAAAGGAGCCTGAGAGCAAAAGGTCGCCGGGGCCTTTGGCCACCGCGTCGGACTCGCCGGTGAGCAGCGACTCGTTCATGAAGCAGGCACCCTTTTGCACTTCGAGGTCCGCGGGCACCTGGGCTCCATGAGAGAGGCACACCATATCGCCTAAGACAATGGCATCCACAGGGATCTGCACCTCTTTGCCCTCTCGGATCACCGTGACAGGGCGAGCAGCGATGAGCGCCAGTTTGTCGAGGGCTCGTTTAGAGCGCACTTCTTGATAGATGCCAATGGCGGCGTTGGCCACCACGATGAGCATGAAGAGCATGTTGCGATAGGAGCCGGTAGTGAAGACCAGCACCGCCAAGAACAGGTTGACGGCATTGAAGAGGGTGCACAGGTTGTCGCGCACAATCTGGCCCACCGTGCGGGTCTTGGGGGATGGATCAACGTTGACGTTGCCTTGCGCTATTTGGGCCTCCACCTGAGCTGTGGTGAGCCCTGCTAAGGGACGGTCCATCAAAACACCTCTCAGAAGATGTGCCGTGCATCTACTTGTATAAAAAAGGACGGCGCCGCCCACTGCGAAGCCGTCCTCTGTGTGAGAGCTGGTGCCGACTATGGGGCTCGAACCCATGACCTTTCGCTCCGGAGGCGAACGCTCTGATCCACTGAGCTAAGTCGGCGTGCCAGCCCATGATAGCAGAGCGCACCGGCAGGTGCGCGATAGAGAGGCCAAGAAGCGTTTCCATGACGCAACAGAAGGCCTCAAAACGAAAGATCGCAGGGTGGCTGTGTTAGGCTTTCTTGAATGCTTGCGCAAACTTTAAAAATCGCTGCATCGCTATATATAGGCCGCTCGATGAGACCCGTGAGGAGCCACTTTGATGATAGCCATAGTCAAACAGTCCGCCACGCCAGAGCAGCTGGACCATTTTGTGTCCTGGCTGGAAGGCAAAGGCTTTTCTACCAACGTGAGCCAAGGCGACCACGAGACCGTGGTAGGCCTCATTGGCGACACCACCACCATCGACCCCTTTCTCTTGGAGTCCATGGACATCATCGAGCGTGTAGCCCGTGTCTCCGAGCCCTTCAAACAGGCCAACCGCAAGTTCCACCCCGAGGACTCCGTAGTGGACTGCGGCCACGGCGTGCTCATTGGCGGCGGCCACTTCCAAGTGATGGCAGGCCCCTGCTCGGTGGAGGGCGATGGCCTGTTCACCATCGCCCGCCAGGTGAAGGAAGCCGGCGCCACCTTGCTTCGCGGCGGCGCCTTCAAGCCCCGCACCTCGCCCTATGCCAACCAGGGCATGGGCGCTGAGGGTTTGCGCCTGCTGCGTGAGGCCGCAGACGAGCTGGACATGCCGGTGGTTTCTGAAATCATGGATGCCCGCGACATCGAGCTATTCGAAGACCTGCACATCGAAGTCTTGCAGGTGGGCGCCCGCAACATGCAGAATTTCACCCTCCTAAAAGAGCTGGGCAAGCTCCGCCGCCCCATCCTGCTCAAGCGCGGCATGGCAGCCACCATCGACGAGTGGCTCATGAGCGCCGAGTACATCATGGCCGGCGGCAATGAGAACGTGATCTTGTGCGAGCGGGGCATCCGCACTTTTGAGACCCGCACCCGCAACACCTTTGATACCAACGCCATCGCGGTGGCTCACCATCTGTCCCACCTGCCTGTGGTGGGCGACCCCAGCCACGCCACCGGCTACACCCGCTACGTGGTTTCAGCAGCTCTGGCGGCCACTGCCGCCGGCGCCGACGGCCTTGAGATCGAGGTGCACGACCAGCCCTCCCAAGCCTGGTCAGACGGCGCCCAAGCCCTCACGCCCCACCAATTCAGAAACGCCATGCGCCGCATCCAGCTGGTGCGCGAGGCCGTGACCATGGAGGACGAGTGATAGAGCCAGGACGCATTGGCATTGTAGGCCTCGGCCTCATTGGTGGTTCCTTTGCCCGGGCGCTCTATCGCGGCCCCGGCGAGGTCTATGCCTGGAACCGCAATCGCGATGTGCTTGAGATGGCAGCCATCGATGCCATCGATGGCGAGCTCACAGATGAGATCGTTGGCACCTGCGAGCTCATCATCCTCACCACCTACCCGGCCCATTCTCTGGCCTGGTTCAAAGAGCACGCCCATCTCATCTCCCCTGAGGCCATCGTCATCGACGCCTGTGGCACCAAGCGAAAGCTCTGCCAAGAGGCTCAAGAGATCGCAGCCTCCCATAACCTCACTTTTGTGGGCGCGCACCCCATGGCGGGCACTCAGTACTCGGGCTTCGGCCATGCCAAGGCCACACTTTTCGAAGGGGCCCCTCTCGTGCTATGCCCACCGGAGATGGAAGACTTGGAAAAGCTGGATCTGCTCCATCGCATCCGAGACCTTTTGGCCCCCTGCGGCTTTGCCTCGGCTACCGTCACCACCCCCGAGGAGCACGACCGCATCATCGCCTACACCTCCCAGCTGGCCCATGTGGTAAGCAGCGCCTACGTCAAAAGCCCTACGGCTCTGGAGCAGAAGGGCTTCTCGGCAGGCTCTTGGCGCGACCTCACACGGGTGGCCAGCCTCAACGCCCCCATGTGGTCTGAGCTCTTCTTGGAAAACGCCGACTATCTGGTGGCCGAGGTAGACGAGGTCATCACTCATCTGCAGGAGTATCGAGACGTGCTGGCCGCAGGCGATGGCGTCAAACTGGAAGCCCTCTTAGATGCCGGCACCGCTCAAAAACAGAAGGCAGACGCTCAATGAGTGACGTGGTTTGTATTCCTGTAAACACCCCCTCCCGCTCCTATGAGGTGGTAGTGGGCATCGGTCTTTTGGACTCCTTGGGCGAGCGCGTACGCCAGGTCCTGCCCCGCTGCCCCCACGCCCACATCATTACCGACACCCATGTGGGCCCTCTCTACCTGAAGCCTGCCCAGCGAGCATTGGAGCAGGCCGGCTTTGAGGTGACCTGGGACAATTTTGAGGCCGGAGAGGCCTCCAAAACCCCTGCCGCGCTGGCCCGCCTGCTGGAAGGCATGGCCCTTGCGGGCTGCGATCGCGACACCTGCGTGGTGGCGCTTGGCGGTGGCGTCACGGGGGACATGGCTGGGCTTTCTGCCGCCCTTTACATGCGCGGATGCCCAGTGGTCCAGGTGCCCACCAGCCTTTTGGCCATGGTGGACTCGTCTGTAGGCGGCAAGACCGCAGTAGACCTTCCCCAGGGCAAGAACCTCATGGGCGCCTTTTGGCAGCCCTGGTTGGTAGTGGCAGACATCGCGTGCCTTACGACCGTGCCGCCAGAGCTCTTGGTGGACTCGGTAGGCGAGGTCATCAAGCACGGCATTCTCGCAGATCCAGACCTCTTTGAAGACGTTGCCTCCTCCCCCATTACCGCCCAGCCGCTGGATCTGGAGCGTTTGGCCCGCATCGTGGTGCGAAACGTGGAGATCAAACGCGACGTGGTGACGGCAGACGAGAAGGAGCGCGGGCTGCGCCAGACCCTCAACCTGGGCCACACCTTGGGCCACGCCATCGAGGCGGCCTCAGACTTCGCCCTGGGCCATGGCTCTTCAGTGGCAGCCGGCCTCTGCTGCGTGGCCCGGGCCTCTGCGGCTCGCGGCTGGTGCACCGGCGAGCTAGCGTCCCAAATCGAGGCCTGTGTGGCCAGCTACGGGCTGCCCACCTCGACCGATGCTCCGCTGCCCCGGTTGCTGGAACTGTCCTTTGCCGATAAAAAACGCCATGGCGAGCTGGTGAACGTCGTGATCCCCGAAGCCTTAGGGCAGGTGGCGGTGCACCCCATGTACTTGGATGACTATGCCCGCTTCTTCCAAGCCGGCCTTGAGGGCGCCCCGTCCACCGGGATCCCAACGCCTTCTTTGCCCGACCCTACTCACCCGGTTTCCTAAAGGAGGCCAGACGCCGTCTTATGGACATCACCCTTTTCCCCAGACTTCTCAAAGGCACCGTCCAGGCGCCTTCCAGCAAATCGGTGGCACACCGGGCGTTGATCCTGGCTGCCCTGGCAGATGAGCCCACCACCATTGGGTGTACTTCCACCTCCCAAGACATCGATGCCACCGCCGGGTGTCTAAACGCCCTAGGAGCAACCATTTCCTATGAGGAGGGGCAGGGTTTCTCGGTAGTGCCTTTGCCTCGAGCAGAGGACGGATCCCCTCTGCCTGTCCGCGATGCCACCCTCTGGTGCGGCGAGAGCGGAAGCACCCTGCGCTTCATGATGCCGCTGGTAGCAGCCCTGGGAGGCGGGGCGCTTTTGCAAGGGGCCCCTCGCCTTTTGGAGCGTCCGCTGTCCCCGCTGGACGCCCAGCTCACCGCCCACGGGGCCACCTGTGAGCTTACCTCGGAAGGTGTGGCCGTCTCCGGGCAGATGAGCGGCGGCACGTTCAGGCTGCCGGGCGACGTGAGCTCGCAGTTTGTCTCAGGACTGTTGCTGGCCGCCAGCGCCTTGAAAGAGCCTGTGGCCATCCAGGTGGAAGAGCCGGTGGCCTCGGTGCCCTACATCGATTTGACCTGTGATGGATTGGCTGCCTTTGGCAGCGACGTCGCCCTCACCACCTCGCTGGAGCAGGAGGGCGCACTCTATACCCTCTACCAGGCAGATCCTTTCGTGCCGCATCTAGCAGAACCCCACTATCAGGTGGAGGGCGACTGGTCCGGCGCCGCCTTTTGGCTGGCGGCAGGAGCTCTGGGCTCTCAAGTGGCGGTCCAGGGGCTCTCCCCTACCTCCGACCAGGGAGATCGCGCAGTCCTAGGAGCGTTGGCACTTCTCGGCAGCCGCATCACCCGCAACAGCGCCTCTGTCAAAGCCGAGGCAGACGCGCCTCAAGGCCACGACCTCTCCATGGAGCAGATCCCCGATCTGGTGCCCCCTGTCGCTGCGGTGGCCGCCCTTTGTCCAGGCGCCACTCGGCTCTGCGGGCTGTCCCGGCTGCGCATCAAGGAGTCCGACCGCATCGAGACCGTGCGCGCAGGCTTGAGCGCGCTGGGCGCCTCGGTGAGCGTGGAGGGAGACGACCTGGTGATCTGCGGTGTGGAGGCGCTTTCTGGCGGCGTGGTGGATGCAGCCAACGACCACCGCATCGCCATGATGGCCGCTATTGCCGCCACCCGAGCCACAGCGCCCGTCACCATCCGCGGCGCCCAATGCGTGGCCAAAAGCTATCCCGCCTTCTTCGAGTCTTATAGGGCTCTGGGGGGCTCATTGGAGGTGCGCCCATGAGCTCCACCATTGGCGCCAGCCTGCGCTGCTGCGTGTTTGGACAGTCGCACTCAGAAGCCATAGGGTGCGTGATCGAAGGCTTTCCCGCCGGCTTCAAACCCGACTTCGACGAACTTCGCGTCTTTATGGCTCGTCGCGCCCCCGGGCATGCCGCCTGGTCCACGCCCCGCAAAGAATCCGACGAGTTTCGCGTGCTCGCAGGTCTGAATCCTGACGGCGTCACCTGCGGGGCGCCCATCGCCTGCGTCATCGAGAACACCAACACGCGCAGCCAGGATTACGACCAGCTGCGCCGGATCCCACGGCCTGGACACGCCGACTACACCGCCCAGCTGCGCTACGGCGGGCACCAAGACGTGGCAGGGGGCGGCCATTTCTCTGGCCGACTCACCGCGCCCCTCTGCTTTGCCGGAGGCCTCTGCGCCCAGCTTTTGGCTGCCCGCGGCGTGACCATTGGGGCCCACCTGGCAGAAGTGGCCTCCATTGCCGATAAGCCCTTACCCTCCTGGGATGGCACCCGCGCCTCTCAAGAGCGGATCGCGGAAGTGTTGGTCTCTGTGTCCCGCAAGCCTTTCCCCACCATCGACGATGAGGCAGGGCGCGCCATGCAGCGGGCCATCGAAGATGCCCGGATGAGCCTAGACTCGGTGGGCGGCATCATTGGCTGCGCAGTCACAGGCTTTGAAGCCGGCGTAGGCTCTCCCATGTTCGACGGGATAGAGAACCTCTTAGCCCGGGCCCTCTTTGGCATCCCTGCGGTGAAGGGACTCTCCTTTGGCGACGGATTCGAGGCCGCCAGAAGCCGCGGCAGCCTCAACAATGACTCCTATGGCCTGATAGATGGCGCATGTACTCCCCTTTCCAACCATGCGGGAGGCATCTTGGGAGGTATCAGCACTGGAGCGCCCCTCACCTTCTCGGTGGCCATCAAGCCCACCGCTTCCATAGGGCGAGAGCAGGCTTCGGTGGATCTAGAAGACGGATGCCCTCAATCCCTTATTATTAAGGGCCGTCATGACCCTTGCATCGCCCCGCGCGCCGTGCCGGTAGTAGAAGCAGTTACCGCCCTGGTATGCCTTGACGCGCTCATCACTTGGCCGCCCACCCACCTTTAGGAGGACCTATGGCAGATTTGACCAACATCCGAGACCGCATCGACTCGGTAGACGCGGAGATCCTCAAGCTCTTTATCGATCGCATGGCCCTCACCGACGAGGTAGCTGCCTACAAGCAGGCCAACGACCTGCCCGTGCTCGACCGCAGCCGCGAGCGAGCCAAGCTGGCTTCTGTGCTTGATGAGACCCCCGATGAGCTCAAAGACTATGCCACGGTCCTCTTCAACCTGCTCTTCGAGGTATCCCGTGCCAATCAGTCTGCCTCTATCACCGGCCAGGCCAACCTGGTGGCTTCCATTAAAGAGGCTCTCGAAACCACCCCTGACCTCTTCCCCCGCCAGGCCTACGTCGCCTGCCAGGGTGTGGAGGGCGCCTTCTCCCAGATCGCTGCCGACAAGCTCTTCAAGCACGCCTACCTCTCCTTCTTCTCCACCTTCGAAGGGGTCTTCCGCGCAGTGGAGCAAGGCTTCTGCAGCTACGGTGTCCTGCCCTTCGAAAACTCCTCGGCAGGCACCGTCAACCAAGTCTACGACCTCATGAGCCAGTACGACTTTCATATCGTGCGCACCGTGCGCCTGAAGATCGATCATAACCTGCTGGTCAAAGAGGGCGTCGAGCTGGACCGCATCACCGACGTCTACTCCCACCAGCAGGCCATCGACCAATGCGCCGACTTCTTGGCAAGCCTCGAGGGCGTCACCGTGCATATGGTAGAAAACACTGCGGTGGCCGCGAAGCTGGTGGCCGAGTCCGAGGATCCCGGCGCCGCCGCCCTGGGCAGCCGCAGCGCCGCAGAGACCTATGGTCTCGACATATGCCGCCACGCCGTCCAAGACACTGCCAACAACTACACCCGCTTTGCTTGTATCTCCAAGAACCTGGAGATCTACCCCGGAGCCGACCGCTCCTCCCTCTCTGTAGTGGTTGCCGACAAGCCCGGCGCCCTCTACAAGGTCTTGGCTCGGTTCTATTCGCTGGATATCAACCTGGTGAAGCTGGAGAGCCGCCCCATCGCCGACCGCAACTTCGAATATCTCTTCTACTTTGATGTGGACTGCCCGGTGGCCGCCCCTGAGTTCTTACGCCTCATCGGCTCTTTGGACGACGTCTGCGAGGAGTTTCGCTACCTGGGCTCCTACAACGAGGTGGTCTAGATGGACAAGTGGGAAGACATCGCCCCGGCAGCCGACGCGGTGGCCCGCGAACTGGCGGCAGAGCACGACAGCCGCAGGCAGGTCGCTCAAGGCGTCTCAGAAAGCCCTTTGGACAACCCTTCTTCTGAAACCCAGGCCCCCTTTGGCCTGGTAGGCGCCTCGTTGGCCCACTCCTGGTCCCCGCGCATCCACAATACCTTAGGGTCTTCTCCCTACGGTCTCTTTAGCTTTTCTCACCCCGAGGACGCAGCGGACTTTTTTATAAATGGCGACTGGCAGGGCTTGAACGTCACCATCCCCTACAAACGCTTGGCAGCCTCCTGCGCCCAAAAGCGCACCCCCTTAGTGGAGGAGCTGGGAGCCGCCAATACCCTGGTGCGTTTAGGCGACGGCACCCTTTTAGCCGATAATACCGACCTCTGGGGCTTCGATTATCTGCTACACCGGTTTTGCGAGACTGAGTTGGTAGGCGGCATAGAGGCTTTGGCAGGCCGCAAGGCATTGGTCTTGGGAAGCGGCGGCGCGAGCCAAGCGATCCAGGCTGCCCTGCGCCTGGCAGGCCTTTCGCCGGTAGTCATCAGCCGCAGCGGGGGACCTCAGAACTCCTACGAAGGCCTTGCGACCTATCACCAGGATGCCTGCTTGCTCGTAAACACCACCCCGGTAGGGATGTATCCAGAATGCCAGGCCGCTCCAG
Organism: Leptogranulimonas caecicola; assembly: GCF_023168405.1. GTDB lineage: Bacteria > Actinomycetota > Coriobacteriia > Coriobacteriales > Atopobiaceae > Leptogranulimonas > Leptogranulimonas caecicola. The sequence continues at coordinate 1,195,336 of NZ_AP025285.1, forward strand.
TGACCAAAGAGACCCTCTCGCGCATGCCCGGGCTTCTCGGCATCCTCGACCTTATCTACAACCCCGCTAAAACCCAACTGATGCTAGAGGCTGAAGCCTTGGGCTTGCCTGCCATGGGCGGTCTGCTGATGCTGGTGGCCCAGGCGTTCAGGTCCAGCGAGATTTGGCAAGACACCTCGCTTGACCTCACGCTCATCGACCGCATTGCAGCTCAAATCACCACAGAGACACGCTCTGTCTATTTCATTGGCATGCCTGGTTGCGGCAAGACCGGCTGCGCCCGTCGTCTGGCCCGCATGGCCAACCGTCCCTTCGTTGACCTTGATGATGCCTTTGAGATCGATTGGGAGATGACCCCTAGCCAATGCATCGCCCAGGAGGGCGAAGAAGCCTTTCGCACCAAGGAGACCCACACACTGGCTGTCACTGCCAAAGAGCCGGGCCTCATAGTGGCCTGCGGAGGCGGCGTAGTGTGCCGTGAGGCCAATCTTGATCTCATGCGCCACAACGGCATCGTGATCATGTTGGATAGGCCTCTGGACCAACTCTCTTTAAACGACCGCCCGCTCACAGCCTCCAAGGGGGTGGAGGCCATCGCCGCCGAGCGCATGGAGCTCTACCGCCAGTGGGCAGACATCCAAGTGCCCTGTACGGGTACCGCCGAAGGAGACGCCATTTTGGTCAAGGACATGCTGGGCTTGTAAGGTCTATAGTCTATACCTACTCTTACAATACCCGTCCGAGCAGGCCCAAGCCTTTTTGCACCCTTCTCTACCAATCACTTGTTTAGTGAGTTTCCCAGGGGTAGTTCATCGATATTTATCGATTTATGGGCTGCTCCTTTTCTTGAAGCGGGCTTAAGGGCATACCAAAAGTCAACTGACTACCACTCATCCTATTTGTCAGCGCACTCATGGAGTACAAGACTCAAAAGGGTACTATTCAGTGGCATTGTTTGCTGTTAGAGATTTCATGCCTAATGGGAACATTATGCAGAGCGCCGTGCTTTTATAAGCAACACGCTTCCATTAGGTAGGATAGTGAACTCGTACTAACGCAGACCAATAAGGAAGGGTCTCATGGATACGGCAGCCACAGCCCAGGAGGTGCTTGAGGCATGCGGAGGCAAGGACAACATCCTGTCCACCTCGGTGTGCATGACTCGTTTGCGCCTGGAGCTTGCCAATCCAGATGAGGTGGATGAGGATCGCCTCAAGACTCTCCATGGCGTACTAGGCCTTAGAGGCCGTAACGACCATGGCCTTGAAGTGGTTTTTGGCCCTGCCATCATCGACTCCATTGCCACAGAGTTCAGTGCTCTTATCGAGCGTCCCTTGGTGCGCAAGGCAGCCAAGGCCATCACGCGTATGACTCCTGCCCTTCCCAGCCAGCCTAAAGACGCGCGCAATCTACGCGGCGACAACCCCAGCCGCAAGGCCAGCTATGCAGCTCAGCGCAAAGCCAACCGCTCTCAGGCGCAAGCCAAACAGGGCACCTGGGATCAGGAAGCGTCAGAGGATGCAGACCTCGATGAGCTGCGTCGTCTTCTAGAAGGGCCTGGCGCTCTACTGAACACTCTCGAGAACGATCCGGAAGCCCCTGCGGCTTGCGCTCGGCGCCTACTCGTAATCAACGGTCCTAACCTCAACATGCTAGGCGTGCGCGAGCCCGACATCTATGGCCATGAGACCTATAGCGATCTGGTAGACCTCTGCCATTTGGAAGGCGCCAGAGCCGGTTTCTCTGAGGTGCGATGCTTTCAGAGCAACCACGAGGGTGCCATTGTAGACGTCATCCAAGATGCGCTGGATGTCTACGATGCCATCGTGATCAACCCGGCAGCCTACACCCACACTTCCGTGGCCATTTTGGACGCCCTCAAAGCAGTGGCCATCCCTGCCGTCGAGGTACACATCTCTGACGTCTCCGAGCGCGAAGACTTTCGCCAGGTAAGCTATGTGCGCTCTGCCTGCGTTGCCACAGTGATGGGCGAGGGCTTTGCGGGATACGGCCACGCCATGCGAATCCTTGCGCGCTGCCTAGACGAAAATGCCTAGGTGCCCTCTCTTCCCCTCCTGCAAAAAATGCCCCAGCTCCTAGGGAGCCGGGGCATCCGAGTCATCCGGATACTTGTCTAGGTTGCCTTGCGCCTAGGCTTTCGTCTCCTCAGCGCACTGCCGCATAGGGAACCTCGAGGCCAAAGGCCTCATAGCCGTTACGACACACATCTCCTTCTAGCACGCTTTTGATAGCAAAGATACCCTCCGAGATGGATATGCCGCATCCAGCGGGAATCCAGAACCGCTCGCCGAAGCGCTCCTCGTAGATATCGCACAGGTCATAGTAGCGTTGTAGTTCCGTGGATTTAGTGCCCATCAAGCTCGCCTGCCCTTCTGCCGCTTGCCCGCACTACGTTCCTTAAAGGAACCTAATAACAAGATAGAATATCCCGTCAAAATCTTCTCTAATCCACTAAAGAGATAAGGCAGACGGTAGCCATTGACCTGCCACCGTAGATGGTTCCTTATTTCTTCATATATCTGCAGAATCATGCATCGCATCTGCTATAAGTCATCTTTATATCTTATTGATAGCTATGAATCTTCTTTTCTATTTCAGTCTCATTAAAGCGTTTGGATTAGCAACCTCTGTTTGCACTTAACGTCCCATCCCTTGAATAAGTGCCAGTTCGTCACTGATTGTCCTTGTTGCTATACCATACTACAGTATCTATACTTATATGTATATTTAACTATAATGAGCCAAGCAGTCTCAAAATCTATTGCGATAATTTGTTCTGATAATGTAGCCCAAAGATCAGCTAGTTCACTGTAATTATTCAATATTGCGATTTGCACACAGATATTTTTTAATTGCGTGCCATTGCCTTAATATCCATCATAGTAAATACTAATTGTCTTCTTACTCATCACTATCTTAAATGTGAGCCCGTGCCTATGCCTTCTGCTAAAAGCTACGAATTTGATCTTAACGGCCTGCCAGTGCACATCACCCGCCGACATACCTCCCACATCACCCTGCGTGTACTTCCCGACCGCACGCTATCTCTGTCTGCTCCCCTCTCTGCCACCAAGCGTTCGCTGGCAGAGTTTCTCTACTCCCATGAGCGCCACGCAAACGACCTGCTGCAAGATTACGAAGATCACCACGACCCCGCGCTTCCCCGCCTTCAGCACGCCTTTTCGCACCTCGAGCCCCAAGAAGAGGTCGTGTGGTGGGGTCAGCCCTTATCGGTAGTTTGGAGCCCAACCCCTGTGCCTATCCTCCGCAGCAGCGCTTCTCCTACCGAGAAACCCCTCTCTCCAGACCATGAAAACCCCTCGAGAGCAGGGATTTCTGTGGACGAACTGCGAGGCCAGGTGATCTTTTGGGGCCCAGCCGCTCAAGAAGGCTCGGAGGCCCGCGTCCTGAGACAAAAGCTATTGCGAGTAGAGCTTTCAGCGGCGCTCAGCTCTGCTGCATCGAGGCGCATCCCCCAGGTTGAAAGCGCTCTGGGGGTGACCGTCGAATCCCTAAGCTTCAGGGCCATGACCAGCCGTTGGGGATCATGCCGCTACGAGAAAGGTCGCATCTCGCTCAACCTGGATTTGGCTACCCATGAGCTCTCGGCGCTAGAGATGGTGCTTTGGCATGAGGCCTGCCATCTGCGAGTGCCCAATCATGGACGGGAATTCAAAAATCTTTTGAGCTCGGTGTATCCGCAGTGGAAGACGGTCTCTGACCAGCTGGACTACGAGGGCATGCGCCTCCCCAAGTCCATTGCGAGATAGCGCAAGAAGCAGCTAAACCCTAAGAGCGCTGGGAGAGCGGCCGAGTATCTTGGCGCCCCATGGAGTGCTGGGCAAAGAGAGGATCGTCTTCCCAAGGGCAGCCTCGGCCGGCCTTGAGTGACGCAGGCACGTCTAGAAGACGCTGGTTTTGAGAACCCCTGAAGCGCAGGGTGATGTCTTTGAACTCTTGAATAAAGGGGCCATCCACTAGCACGTCTATGGAGGAAAGCAGGTCAGAGGTGGCCTCGGTATGGCGAGGGCTTTGAGGGTCTATCAAGTCTTCGAAGATGTCGCCGGTATAGACCCAAATGGTCTTCTTGGGATAAACGCGCTTCACGCGCTTCAAGAAGGGTGCCAGCGCCCGCTGGTTGGCAGGCTCCATGGGCTCCCCACCCAGCACGCTTAGGCCGGCAATGTAGTCGGGGGCCAACGAGTCAATGATGGCTTGCTGCTCCTCTTCATCAAAGGTGTTGCCATAGTGGAAGTTCCAGGCCACTTCATTAAAGCATCCGGGGCAGGCATGGGTGCAGCCTGATACAAAGAGGCTGGTACGCACACCGATGCCGTTGGCGATATCGCAGTATTTTATGGTTGCGTAGTTCATAGAATGCTCCAGGGTTCAAAAAGGCACCCCGCCCTCGCGTTGGGAGTGGGGTGCCTTATAAGAGGCTCAAGGGATGCAGGGGGCTCCTAGAGATGCAGCACGCGGTCGCGAATCTCCTCGGTACGGCCCTGATTCCAGAACTGAGTGCCAATGTAGCCGCAGGTGCGACGGGCAACATTAAGGGTGTTCTGGTCGCGGTTGCCGCAGTGGGGGCATTCCCATACCAGCTTGCCGTCGTCTTCAACGATCTGGATCTCGCCGTCGTAGCCGCACTTCTGGCAGTAGTCGCTCTTGGTGTTGAGCTCGGCATACATGATGTTGTCGTAGATGAAGCGCAGCACGCTCATCACGGCCTCCAGGTTGTCCTGCATATCGGGCACCTCCACATAGGAGATGGCGCCGCCGGGAGACAAACGCTGGAACTCGCTCTCGAACTTAAGCTTGGTAAAGGCGTCGATCTCCTCCGACACGTGGACGTGATAGCTGTTGGTGATGTAGCCCTTATCGGTAATGCCGAGAATGATGCCAAAGCGGCGCTGGAGGCAGCGTGCGAACTTGTAGGTGGTGGATTCCAACGGCGTGCCGTAGAGAGAGAAGTCGATGTTGCTCTCCTCTTTCCACTGAGCGCACTTGTCGTTCATGTGCTGCATGACAGCCAGGGCAAAGGGGGTCGCAGCCTCGTCGGTGTGGGAATGGCCGGTCATGTAGCGCACGCACTCGTAGAGGCCGGCATAACCCAGCGAGATGGTGGAGTAGCCACCATAAAGCAGGGGGTCGATGGTGGCACCCTTGGGAAGGCGCGCCAAGGCACCGTACTGCCAGAGGATAGGCGCCGCGTCGGAGACAGTGCCCTTGAGGCGGTTGTGGCGGCACAGCAGCGCGCGATGGCAAAGCTCCAGGCGCTCGTCGAAGATCTCCCAGAAGCGATCCATATCTCCACCGCTGGAGAGGGCTACGTCAGGCAGGTTGATGGTGACCACGCCCTGGTTGAAGCGGCCGTAGTACTTGGGCTTGCCCGGCTCGTAGTTGCCTGCATTGGCCACGTTGTCATAGCCGTTGCCAGAGCGGTCAGGGGTGAGGAAGCTGCGGCAGCCCATGCAGGTGTACACATCGCCCTCACCCGGCTGCTCGCCGCGGGAGAGCTTGAGCTGGCGCATGATCTTCTCGGAGATGTAGTCGGGCACCATGCGCTTGGCGGTGCACTTGGCAGCCAGCTGGGTGAGGTAGTAATACTTTTGGCCAGGCTCGATGTTGTCGTCCTCGAGCACGTAGATGAGCTTGGGGAAGGCCGGGGTCACCCAGACGCCGGCCTCGTTCTTGACGCCCTCGAAGCGCTGGCGCAACGTCTCCTCGATCACCAGCGCCAGATCGTGTTTCTCTTGCGCGTTGCGGGCCTCGTTGAGGTACATGAAGACCGTCACGAAGGGGGCCTGGCCGTTGGTGGTCATAAGGGTGACCACCTGATACTGGATGGTTTGCACGCCGCGGCGGATCTCGTCGAGCAGGCGTTCCTCCACAATGCGGTCCACCTGCTCTTGGGTGGGCCCAAAGCCCAGCTCGTCGAGCTCTTGGGCAACCTCGCGGCGAATGCGCTTGCGGCTTACGTCTACAAAGGGAGCCAGATGGGTGAGGGAGATGGACTGGCCGCCGTACTGGCTGGAAGCCACCTGGGCGATGATCTGCGTGGCTATGTTGCAAGCGGTGGAGAAGGAGTGGGGCTTCTCGATGAGGGTGCCAGAGATGACGGTGCCGTTTTGCAACATGTCTTCCAGGTTCACCAGGTCGCAGTTGTGCATGTGCTGCGCATAGTAGTCTGCGTCGTGGAAGTGGATGATGCCTTCTTTGTGGGCGTCGACGATCTCCTGAGGCAACAGCAGGCGGTTGGTGAGGTCTTTGGACACCTCGCCCGCCATGTAGTCGCGCTGGACGGAGTTGACCGTGGGGTTCTTATTGGAGTTCTCTTGCTTGACGTCCTCGTTGTTGCACTCGATGAGCGACAGGATGCGGTCATCGGTGGTGTTGGAGGTGCGCTTGAGGTTCTGGATGTAACGATAGGTGATGTAGTTGCGAGCCACCGAGAAGGCGCCCTTGGCCATAATCTGATCCTCGACCATGTCCTGGACTTCTTCTACGGTGACGGTGTGGCCGCAGACCTCGCACTCAGCCTCCACCGCGGTGGCTGCGTCATCGATCTGCGCGGCGGTCAAACGAAGATCCTGAGGCACGGTGATGTTGGCTTTGGTTATAGCATTGATGATCTTGGTGACATCGAAGGTGACCTCTGAGCCGTTACGCTTGGTGATCTTCATGGGCGATCTCTTCTCATTGGTTGCAGGAATAGTGTCGAAATCTTAGGCCATAGGCCCAGTACTAAATATTGTGGTAGCCGCCGGATGCACTCCAGAAGACGGGAGGTGCAAACGTCGCAGCGCACATCCCACTATAGGAAGGAAAAAAGTCGAGATTAAGCCTTGACTTTTGTTTGCAGCCGTTTTTCTTTCCTGAGCCTGTATACCATTTATAGACTGGCATTAGGCTTGCTACCACTATATGTTGTATCCACTGGCAACATTTCTATTCCTCAAGAATGTAAAGCCCCTCGAGATCTTTGAAGGTCGCTTCTAGGGAAAGTCCTGCATAGCCCCACCAAACGGCCACCTATAGCCAGGTGGATCCGGCTTGAGACAACCACAAGATATAGGGGTGACAAAGGACGCATATTATTAAGAGACCATGCATATGATTCGATATTTATAGATATATAGACAGTGCTCATAGAGCTGGAGCGTCCATGAAAAAAGAGGACATCACCGGACGACCGGCATGTCCTCTTACGCAGGTGTGTAGAAAGGGTTAATGGAATGCGTTAGTAAACCATTCCCATAGCCTCGCGCACCTGGGCCAGCGTCTCATTGGCGATGGCATTGGCGCGGCGGTTGCCCTCGCTTAAGACCTCTTTCACAAGATCGGGGTTCTGGGCAAGCTCGGCACGGCGCTCGCGGACCGGCTCCAGATAACCGTTGACCGCCTCGGTCACATAGCGCTTGAGGGCGCCTGAGCCGTCATTGCCAATGGACTCGGCGATCTCTTGGGGGTCGCGGCCGGTGACCGTGGCCGCAGTGGTGATAAGGGCAGAGACGCCCGGGCGGTTCTCGGGATCGAAGGTGATAAGACGCTCTGAATCGGTCTTGGATTTCTTGATGAGGCGGGCGGTCTCCTCGGCAGTCATAGAGATGGCAATGGCATTGCCATAGCTCTTGGACATCTTGCGGCCGTCGAGACCTGGCAAAAGGGGCGTCTCCGAGAGCAGACCCACGGGCATGGGAAACACCTGGCCATAGCGCTCGTTGAAGCGGCGGGCAATGTTTCTGGTTTGCTCGATGTGCGGCAGCTGGTCGCGGCCCACGGGTACCACGTTGGCTTTGCAGAAGAGGATGTCGCAGGCTTGGTGTACCGGATAGGTGAGCAATAGGCCGGTCAGCGCATGGCCAGAGGCCTCCTGCTCGGCCTTGACGGTGGGATTGCGCAAAAGCTCGGACTCGGTGACCAGCGACAAGAATGGCAGCATCAGCTGGTTTAAGGCGGGCACCGCCGAGTGGGTGAAGATCATGGTCTTCTCTGGATTGACTCCCAGCGCCAGGTAGTCCAGCACCATGTCATAGGTGTACTGACGGATGTGCTCGGTATTGTCGCGATCGGTGATCACCTGATAGTCGGCGATCAGGATGTTGGTGTGCACACCCATGTCCTGCATGCGGATGCGCTCGCGAATAGTGCCAAAGAAGTGGCCCAGGTGCAGGTGACCAGTGGGACGGTCGCCGGATAGCATCGTGAAGCTTTGAGGGTCTGCCTTGAGTTTCTCCCAGGTAGACTCAGAGCGCCTATGAGCCTCTGCGTAGCTGTCCTCGTTTGCCATGGGTCATCCACTCCTTAACGCGTGTGGGTCTCTAACCCGTCAATAATACCCCGTATCTTGTAGGCAGAAACCCCGCAAAGCGCTTGCCGAGAAGCCCGGGGCACCCAGGCTCACGACCCATCCCTGGTGCCCTAAGAAAAAAGGAGCCGCAACCCTCACGAGTTGCAGCTCCTTTATCGATTCATGCCTAGGCTACCCAGCGGCAGTAATAGCCTCTGCCTGCAGACACTCCCTTAGGCAGCAGCCGGCACGATGAACATGCATGCCAGAGTCACAATGACCACAAGCACGATGAAGAGCACTACCAAGAGTTTGGTGGCGAACTTGAGCCAGGTGGAGTACTCCACGCGAGCCAATGCCAGGCCGCCCATGATGGCGCCGGAGGTGGGGGTGAACAGGTTCACAAAACCGTTGGCGGAAGAGTAAATCTGCACCATGACTTCGGGGGAGAAGCCCAGATCCACGGCCAGGGGTCCCATGATGGGCATGGAGACGGTGGCCATGCCGGAGCTGGAGGGGATCAGGAAGGACAACAGCACGTAGAGGATGAAAGACAGCGGCGCAAAGACGATGGCGCTCATGCCCTTGAGGCCCTCGGCAGCAGTGGCCAGGATCCAGTCGGACAGGCCGGTGACACCCATGAGGACAGAGACGCCACGGGCCAGGGCGATGACGAGCACAACGCCCATCATGTCGCCGGCGCCGGCGATAAAGCCATCTACCAGCTCGCGCTCGGAGAGACCGGCTACGATGCCGATGATGATAGCCATCAGCAAGAACCAGGCAGTAGCCTCGGCGAAGTACCACTGGCCCAGAGGAGTGCCGGTGAGGAATGCGGACCAGCCGTTTGAGGTGGTGGTCTCGGTGGTGATCACCGCGTCAGGCTCGGTGTTGAAGGCCAGCACGCCGTCGGCGCCAGCGTCGGACCAGCCAGCCACGATGTCGTCGCCGGTGATGGGAGCCATGGCCTCCTCGGAAGCATAGCCTACGTTGAAGGCGTCAACACCCAGGTCCTCCCAAGGGATGAAGCCGATGATCATGACCAAGAAGGTGAGGGCGAAGAGCACCAGAACGGCCTTCTGGCGGCCGGTGACCTCAGTGGTGTTGGAAACGGCAGCAGCGGCCTCGCCGTACTCCTTCTCAGCAGCCTCGATCTCGTGGCCGGTGAGGATGGACTTGCCGGTGTCGGCCTTGACCTTCTTCGCGTACTTGTAGACATACATGATGGAGATGACGTTGGACACCACCATGAGGATGAGGCCCAGCACGATGATGATGGTCTGGTTCACCGGAATACCGATGGAGGTAAGCGTGGCAGACGCAACACCGGTGGCGAAGGGGTTGACGGTGGAGCCAAGCACACCGCAGCCGGCGCCCAGAAGCACCATGGCAGCGCCAACGAGCACGTCGGTACCAGCAGCCATCATGGTGGCAGCCAAAAGCGCGTAGAAGCCCACGGACTCCTCGCAGAAGCCGTAGGTGGTACCCATGATGGAGAAGATGATCATGAGGATGGGGATGAGACGAAGCTCATTGCCGCCCATGGCACGCACCAGAGCAGAGATGCCCGCATTCAGCGCGCCGGACTTCTCGACCATAGCCAAAAAGCCGCCGAGCACCATGACGAAGAGGCATACGTCAACGGCGTCAACGAAGCCCTCGGCAGGAGCCATGACCACATCGCCCAGAGTTGCGGCGGTGATGTCAGGGATGCCGGCAGCCATGGCAACGGAGATGAGAGCCACGATAATCAGCATAATGATGAGAATCGTGTAAGAAGTAAGCATCTCCCGCTTCTTCTTAGGCTTTGTCACATCTGACATGCCTGGTTCTCCTTTCTTTTTCATAGGCCGCTTGTGTCCTATGAATACGGAAGTTACAAACCGCTGTTTTCAAGCTGTTTGAGATTAGCAAAAAGATAGCTTTATGTAATGCAAAAAAGGCCCGTTATTACACGCTTTTACGCTGAACGGTTTATGTTTACCAACTATTCGGGGAGTTTTTATACATAATTATAGTTGGTTATGCAACTTGAGACATAGTACGACATCCATAGTTCTGATGAGTGCATATACGCGCCTTTTAGGCCAGCGGAAACCTCATAGCAATCAAAGACTAACCGCCGAAATCTTCTTGCAATTATCTGTCATCAGGAGTACTAAGAGACGTTCTGTCAGGGAGGGATGTTTTTCTCGGCAACAAAAGGGCCATAACCCTCTGCTTTTGCTCTCCCCTTCTGCCGACAAACGCCACCAGGGCACCCAGAATCTCTTCTGAGTGCCCTGGTGTTGGGTGCATGGAACGAGCTTAAGTTGGACTAGCGTGAGTAATGCTCTTTAAAGCGCTGCGAGGGCCTGCCCCAAAAGATCCAAGCCCTTGTGGAGCTCCTCCTCGGGACAGCAGTACCCCAGACGGGCGCCCCCTGGCAAATCGAAACAGCTGCCAGGAATCAGCAGCAAGCCATAAGTGTCCAGCAGGTCCAGACAGAATCGCTTATCGTCCAACCCCTCTGGCAAGTCCAGCGACAGATAGGACACCGGCACTCCGTTGGGCGCGCACCAATGGGCCTTGGGAGTCTTCGCCAGCCACCCCTCCACCACCTTCGCGCGGTCGGAGATGATAGCACGGTTGCGAGCCAGCACTTCCTGAGCATGGTCGAGTACCAAGGTGCCTAGCAGGTCGTTTTCCACGCCAGCGCAGATAAGGGTGTAGTCGCGCAGGGTGCGGATGCGGTCCGCCACAGGCTGCGGAGCGATGACCCATCCCATGCGCAATCCCGGTGCCGAGAAGGACTTGGAGAGCGAGTTGGTAACCACTGCCTTCTCGTAAACGTCCAACATGGAGACGTAGCCCTGGTCTTGAGCCACCGGCAGGTAAACCTCGTCAGAGAGCACGTAGGCATCGACACTGCGAGCTATCTCTGCAATGGCCTCCAAATCCGCTTTGTCAAAGATGGCGCCCGTGGGATTGGCGGCATTGTTGATGCAGATGAGCTTGGTTGTAGGTTTCACCAGCCACTCAAGCTGCTCGATGGGCGCCGTCCAGCGGGCGCCGTCGCAAGTGAGCTCCCAATAGTCCACCTGCGCCCCCAACATGCGGGGTATCTCCCAGAGCGGCTGGTAGGTGGGCCACTCGCAAACCACATGGTCGCCAGCGTCGATCAGCGCCACCAATGCGTCACGGTTCGCACCAGTTGCACCGTTTTCCTGAAGGATGAGGGAGGGGTCGATCTCTTTCTCATAAAGACGCGCTACGCCGGTCTTGAACTCTGCCGAGCCTTCGATCCACCCATAGTCTTGGCGCGCACCATCGATGGCGGCGCTGATGGCTTTGCCACCCTCGCCGTCCAATGCGACGAGCTCCTCATAGCCCATGGCGGAGACAGAGGACTGCGCGATGTCAGTAGTGGCGCGCTTCTCGTATAAGTTGAGCCATACTTCGTTAGCGATAGGCACTATATTCATGGCTACCTCGCACTTCTTAGGCAGTGACACCCTGAGGTCATCGAACCTTTCACAGCAGCGTCTTTAGGAATGCCAAGAGGGACTCCTCTTGCCTAAGAGTTGTCCCTCTTGATGTGTGCTCATTTAGAACGTGATGATGCCGGTGGCTACCATCACGAGAGCGGCAATACCTGCAGCAACAATGACGCCCATGATGCCCATCTCGGCGCCGGTGAAGGGCTTCTCGCCCGCTTCTTTGCGTCCTGCAATGTAGACAAAGACGCCAGGGATATAGCCCACGCAGGTGAGCAACAAGAAGCTCATTCCGTTCAAGATGACGCCTAGTATCAAGAACACCGTGGCGATCAGGCCGCAAATGCCTTGCCCCGTCTTGCCAGCGCCAAAGGATACCTTCATGTTGTAGGCAGAGGCCAAAGCCCAGGTAATGACGATGGCGACCGTGCACATGGAATAGGCGAAGTTATAGGCGTCCTCGGTGAAGATGAGCGTGAGCATGAAGATCTGAGTGCAAAGGCCCACGATGATGAGCGAGAACTGAGGAGCGCCCTTGGAATTGAGCTCGCCCCACTTGGCGGGAATGAGCTTGTGGTCCGCCATGAGCTGTGTGGTCTCAGCCGGCAAAATGGTAAAGGACAACCAAGAACCTGCCACAGACACGATCATGGCGATGGTGATGAAGGCGCCGCCCCAGCCGGGAGCCATGTGGTCCATGACGTAGGTCATGGCAGGATAGTCCATAGCTGCGATCTCATTAAAAGGCAGCACGCCAAAGGGAAGCACCGATACGCCGATGTAGATGACCAGCAGGGCGATGAGACCGATTACGGTGGCCTGGCCAGCCTCAGCCTTGGACTTAGCGCGGCTCGAGACTACCGAAGCGCCCTCGATGCCGATAAAGCACCAGAACATGATCATCATGCAGTTCACGATCTGGTCGGACACAGAACCCAGAGAAACCGCATTTGCACCCATCTGGCCCATGGCCACCGCATTGTCATAGAGAGTGCCCCAGAAGTCGGCGGTAAACACGCCAGCATTGAAAGACACCAAGGCGAAGATCACAAAGAGTGCAAGCGCAGCTACCTTGGCGACCATGACAATAGCGTTGATGAACGAAGCGCTCTCGACACCGCGGATAACCAGAATGGTGATGCCCCACATGACTACCGAGGCAATGGCGATGCAAGCCACCGTATTGCCTGGCAAGAAAGGCTCATAGAAAAAGCCCACGGCACTCATCATGATGGTGGCAAAGGCTACGTTGCCCAGCCAAGCGGAGAGCCAATAGCCCCAGCCAGAGATGAAACCTGCGAAAGGACCAAAACCCTGGGTGGCATAATTAAAAATGCCGTCGAGATCAGGGCGTACCTCTGCCAGGTTCTTCAATGACAACGCCAAGCAGAGAAAACCCACACCCACGATAAGCCATGCGATAAGTGCGGGACCAGGTGCAGCTACACCACCTAGCTGTCCTGTAAGTGCAAATGCACCCGAGCCAATACAAGAGCTCACCACCATGCCGATGAGGCTAAAGAGCCCCAGTCCGCCAGGCACTCCTCCTTTGGTGCCTGACCCGTGAGCTATCTGCGCTTCCTGTGCCATAACGCCTCCTCCTTATATGCACACTAGCGTAATAATCCCGCCGCACCGGGTTGCCTTAATCTGCGTTACTCCCCCATTTGGATCCGCAGCAGGCTGCGGCAGAACTTTATGCACTTGATAGTAGTTTTATTACGATCCTATTGAAGGGACTTCTCGGTATAAGGCAGTTCTCACGGTGTGTATGCAGGTCTTATTCAAAATCACTCAGTAATATTAGGTATACCATATTCATAGCTATATGCATTGACCCTTATTTTATACTTCCTTTGGTTTCGGTGAACGGTATGAAAAAAGGACACCGGTTCCCGCTACGAACCGGTGCCCTTATTTTTTTGATACGCTGGTCGACCTGAAAGCTATTAGAAGGTGATGAGACCTGTCGCCACCATGATCAAAGCCAACACGCCGGCAGCCACAACCAAACCCATGACCACTTTTTCGGCCGGCGTAAAGATAGTCTTCTTGTTTTCTTTGCGCCCTGCCACATAGACAAAGATACCAGGGATATAACCCACGCAGGTGAGCAGCAGATAGCTCCAGCCGTTGAGCAGCGTGCCGATGATCAAGAAGAGCGTGGCGATAAGACCGCAGATGCCCTGCCCCGTTTGGCCTGAGGCAAAGGAAACCTTCATGTTGAAGGCAGAGGCCAAGGCCCAGGTCACCACAATGGCGACCGTGCACAGAGAGAAGGCGAAGTTATAGGCATCCTCGGTGAAGATGAGCGTGAGCATGAAGAGCTGGGTGCACACACCTACTACTATCAGAGAGAACTGAGGGGCGCCCTTCTTGTTGAGCTCGCCCCACTTAGCAGGGATGAGGTGATGATCGGCCATTTGCTGGGTGGTCTCAGCCGGCAAAATGGTGAAGGAGAGCCAAGATCCTGCCACAGACACGATCATGGCGATGGTGATGAAGGCGCCGCCCCAGCCGGGAGCCATGGAATCGAAGACGTAGATCATGGCAGGCTTAGGAAGCTGAGCGATCTCGGTGTAGTCCATATAGCCAAAGGGCAGTACAGACACGCCAATATAGATGACCAGCAGTGCGATAAGGCCGATGACGGTTGCCTGGCCGGCCTCGGCCTTGGACTTAGCACGGCTCGAGATGACCGATGCGCCCTCGATGCCGATGAAGCACCAGAACATGATCATCATGCAGTTCACGATCTGATCTGGAATAGTGCCCAATGCCTGGGCGTCTCCCCCAGCTTGTCCCAGAGCCACCATGTTGTCATAGACGGTGCCCCAGAAATCCTCAGTAAAGATGCCCGCGTTAAACATCACCAACGCGAAGATGATGAAGAGGCCAAGAGCAGCTACCTTGGCGACCATGACGATAGCGTTGATGAACGAGGCGCTCTCTATGCCGTTCATCACCAGAACAGTGATGCCCCAAAGGATCACAGAGGCGATAGCGATGCAGGGGATCGTATTGCCGGCCTCAAAAGGAGGATAGAAGTAACCAATAGCGCTCATCATGATGGTGGCAAAAGCCACGTTGCCCAGCCAGGCAGAAAGCCAGTATCCCCAGCCAGACAAGAAGCCTGCGAAAGGACCAAAACCCTGGGTGGCGTAGTCGAAAATGGAGTCAAGGTCGGGGCGCTTATCGGCCAAATTCTTCAAAGAAAGCGCCAAGCAGAGAAAGCCTACGCCTACGATAAGCCATGCGATGAGCGCTGCGCCAGGTGAAGCCACCTGGGCGATCTGACCCGTCAGTGCAAAGGCACCTGAGCCGATACAGGAACTTACAACGATGCCGATAAGGCCAAAGAGGCCAATCTTGGCAGCGCCCGTGGGTTTCTCCGGCTTTTGCGCCGGAGCGGTGGTATCACTCACAAAATCCCCCTTAACGAGTTAGCTCTGAGGCTCTTTTGTGAGCCTCCCATCAAGGAGGTACCTGCCCAACAGCCTTTATCCTCAAATTTAAGATTAGGATTATTCTGTCTGAAAATTGCTATACATTTTTGTTCTTGCATAGCGGGTTATTTATCAATGACATCGTGGTGGAAGCTCTTTTTATACAGTTTACTGCTCTCATACTACGCAGGTTACTTTCACTAATATTTAAATGGATCTCAGATTACAAAAGAAGCCGGACAAGGTCTTTCTACCTTGTCCGGCTTCTGGCTACCTAAAGGAGAGCGCTCTTAGACACTCTTGCTTCTTTTATGGGAAAAGAAGTTACTTCAGGGTTGCGTACATAACAGCCTTGATGGTGTGCATGCGGTTCTCAGCCTCATCGAAGACCTTGGACTGGCTGGACTCGAAGACCTCGTCCGTGACCTCCATCTCCTTGATGCCAAACTTCTCAGCGACATCCTCGCCGATGGTGGTCTTGGTGTCGTGGAAGGAGGGCAGGCAGTGCATGAAGATGGCGTCCTTGTGAGCCAGACCCATGAGCTCGCTGTTGACCTGGAAGGGTTTGAGCTCCTTGATGCGCTCCGCCCAGAGCTCGGCAGGCTCGCCCATGGATACCCAGATGTCGGTGTAGAGAACGTCGGCGTCCTTAGCAGCAGCCTTAGGATCGTCGGTGAACTCGATGGTGGCGCCGGTCTCCTTGGCGATCTCCTCGCACTTGGCGATGAGATCGTCAGCAGGACGCAGCTCCTTGGGGCCGGCACCTACGAAGTGCATGCCCATCTTGGCGCAGAGCACCATGAGGGAGTTGCCCATGTTGTTACGGGTGTCGCCAAAGAAGACGAACTTCAGGCCCTTGACGCCCATGGGGAAGTTCTCCTCGATGGTGAGCAGGTCGGCGATCATCTGAGTGGGATGGAACTCGTCGGTAAGGCCGTTCCATACGGGCACACCAGCCTTCTCGGCGAGCTCTTCTACGAGCTCCTGGGAGAAGCCACGGTACTCGATGCCGTCATACATACGGCCGAGAACGCGAGCGGTATCCTCGATGGACTCCTTCTTGCCCATCTGAGAGCTGCCGGGATCCAGGTAAGTAACGCCCATACCCAGATCATTGCCGGCCACCTCGAAGGAGCAGCGGGTACGAGTGGAGGTCTTCTCGAACAGAAGCACGATATTCTTGCCGGTGAGGTACTTATGAGGCACACCGTTGCGCTTCATGTCTTTGAAGGTCTTGGCAACATCCACGAGATACTGGATCTCGGCAGGAGTGTAATCGAGGATCTTGGTGAAGCTGCGGCCAGTGATATTCACGCCCATAGCAGATTCCTTTCGATAGAGTCGCATCGCGTAGGGCAACGACTCTGATGAATAGATAAAAAAAGATGCCGTGCAACCCAAATGCCGGGACTTAGGTTACAGCCGCGTCGACCGCGGCCAGGACGAATCCTGGCCGCGGAGGAGGCCAAAACGATTAGAGGATTAGAGGTCCTCACGCCAGAACGGCATGCTCATGCAGCGGGGGCCGCCACGGCCGCGGGAGAGCTCGGCGCTGGGGATAACCAGCAGCTCCATACCGGCCTTGTAGAGGATGTCGTTGGTGACGTTGTTGCGCTGATAGACGCAGATGGTGCCGGGACGCACGCAGAGCGTGTTGGAGCCGTCGTTCCACTGCTCACGAGCAGCTGCAATAGGATCGCCGCCGCCGCAGGGGATCAGCGTGACCTGATCGAGACCCAGGATCTTGGCGAGGGTGTGCTCGAGGGTGTCGTTCATCTCCTCGATCTTGACCTCGTTCTCGTGGGCGCCGGGGGTCATCTTGAAGACCTGGAGCGTGCCCATGATGGCGGGGTGAATGGTGAACTTGTCGACGTCGATCTGGGTGAACACGGTGTCCAGGTGCATGAAGGCACGGGAGACAGGGATGTTGAAGGCGTAGATCTCGTCGATGGGGCAATTCTCGCCGTGGCTCCAGAACATGTGGTTAGCCATGACGTCGATTGCAGCAGCCTCGGTACGTTGGGAGATACCCACCGCGATGGCGTGGCTGTTGAGGTTCAGCACGTCGCCGCCCTCGGTGTGGTAGGCGGAGTTGCGGCGATACCACAGAGGGCTGTCCTTGTAGTCAGGGTGATACTTGAAGATGTACTTGCCGTAAAGGGTCTCGCGGTTACGGGTTACCGAGTACATGCGGTTGAGGTTGACGCCGTTGCCCACTACTGCGAAGGGATCGCGAGTGAAGTAGAGGTTGGGCATGGGGTCAACGAGCAGGTCGCTTTCAGTGTCGCCGTCGGTGCCCACGATAGAACGCAGAGTCTTAGACGACTTAACGGGGAGCTGGACCTCCTGCTTGGTCACACCAGCCATGGAGTGGAGGACCATCTCGTAGTTGTCCTTGAACGAATCGATGTACTCGCGGATGATCGCGGGAGCGTGCTTGCCAGAGATGCCAGCCTCTTCGATCCACTGATCCAGGAACTCGTCGCGAGCCTGGGGAGCGGCATCCAGAGCCTCAGCCATGAGCTTCTCGAGGTAAAGCACCTCGACGCCCTGGTCGCGCAGGGTCTGTGCGAAGGTGTCATGCTCCTCCTGGGCCACGGGCAGGAAGGGAACGTCGTCAAACAGCAGACGCTCCAACTCGTCCGGGGGCAGGTTCAGCAGCTCGTCACCGGGGCGGTGCAGCATGACCTTCTTGAGGTTGCCGATTTCGCTCGGGACATGAAGTCCTTTGGACATTGTGCCTCCTTCTTCGACGGCACCCCGTTGTCCGGCAGGGTGCGTACCAGGACAGAAAAGCCTAACGGGACTGCGGCCGAGTTTTTAGGATTCGCAGATCCCTAAGCGATGCCATTTGGGCCTCGCTGCTTTCACGGCCCCATTATGCTTCCCATCGGTGCATATTGTTTCCGGTAACCCCCCAACGGTTACATTTCAACCGCCACCGGATAGCGTCCCCACATATTATCGCCATTAGTGTAGGTTCGGTGTGGTTCCCATTGATTTCCTGCGCTTTTACCTTAGGCAGCACTTTGCCTTCGTTCACTTTTTTACAAACGCTCTCCGTTTTTATGCGCATTTATCTGAAAGCTACCAGAAATAAACCGTGCCTAAACCAAGAGCCTAATGCATAAATATATAGTATTCTTGTATATTATTGCAACATCCAATAGGTGTCATACCCGCTACTGGTCGGCTCAAACCCACAAATGCAAAACTATCTAATTAAGAGACTTTTAACCATCTTCTCTGCACGGGTCTGCAGGAAATCCCTTTAGTGATTCACCGATTTGTTACCGGATAGACCTTGATACCAACGATAATGGGAAGGCGACATCAGCTGCCACCTACACAGGCGACCCACCCATAGCGACCTTGGCCCCTAGGGCCGTCTCAGCCAGAAAGGCTTTCTCATGGCTAAGAAGAAACACAGCAAGAAAGACAGCAAGAAAAAGAAGCGCCACGCTGGAATAGAAGCGGCTTCTGAGTCATCCACACTCAAAGCTCCCGAGAAACACGGCCGCTCCCACGAGAAAGCCGGAGCCAAGCAGCGACTTTCAGAGGCCCAGCGCAAGGCAGCCAAACAGGCAGCTCGCAAGGCCATAGGGACAAAGGCCACCAAAGACTATGCCGCAGCCTCAGTGAGAGCCGGTCACCTCTCATCTGAGAAGATGCGTGCCCAAAGCTCCCATAAGTCCAAGCGTGACTATTCCTACACCCAAAACCGCGAGGTCAGCTGGTTGCGCTTTGACGACCGCGTCCTCACAGAGGCCCTTACGCCCGAAGTCCCCCTCTTCGAGCGCCTCAAGTTTTGCGCTATCTTCCAGAGCAATCTGGACGAGTGGTTCATGATTCGCGTGGGCGGCCTCTCCACCATGGAATACGTCAAGAACCCGCCGCGTGACAACAAGAGCGACATGACCCCTAGAGAGCAGCTAGAAGTGCTCTTCGACATGATCCCTAACTATCTGGGACGCCAACAAGAGGCCTTCCATGCTATCGAGCGCCAGCTTATGCGCTTTGGCCTCACTCGAGTGGACACCGCGAATTTTGATGATCGCGACAATGTGGCGGTAGGACGCTATTTCGATCGTGCCGTGGCCCCCGTGCTCTCTCCCCTGGTGGTGGATCCACGCCATCCCTTCCCCAACCTTCGCAACGGCCAACTCTATGTCATGTGTGCATTGGATGCGGGAGCTGAGGGCGAGCTTCTCGGCATGGTAGAAGTGCCCCCCAATGCACCCCGGGTGGTGCCATTGCCTTCGGATTCCAATAATTTCCGCTACACGCTTATTGAAGATGTCATAGCGCAAGGTCTTTCGCACTCGGATCTCTTCAACAACTATGTGCCGGCGAAGACCTGTGTTGTGCGCGTCACCAGGAACGCCGACATCGACCCTGACGGCGAAGGCGTGGAGGAAGAGGAGGATTATCGCCAGCACATGAAAAAGATCCTCAGGCGCCGCATGCGCCTGGATCCGGTGCGCGTGGAGCTTCAGGGGTCACTCGGAGAACATCTGGAGGAGTTTGTCCGCGAAGAGCTAGGCCTTTCTCCAGAGCGCGTCAGCCGCCTGGATATCCCGTTGGACCTCTCCTATGTATATGGCCTCGAGGGCAAGCTGCCGGCGCGCCATCGCTCCGCATTGCTCTTCGAGCCATTCGAGCCCCAGCAATCAGCCATGGTAGACCCAGCGCGGCCCGTGCGCGAGCAGATCATGGACCACGACGTGCTGCTCTATTATCCCTATGAGTCCATGAAGCCTCTTTTGGACCTGGTGCGCCAGGCGGCCATCGATGACGATTGCATTTCTATCCGCATTACCTTATACCGCGTAGCCACTCGCTCCCGTCTGTGCGAAAGCCTCATCACCGCTGCCGAAAACGGCAAAGAGGTTACCGTGTTGATGGAGCTTCGCGCCCGCTTTGACGAGAAGAACAACATCGAGTGGGCTGAGCGCCTCTCCCAGGCCGGCTGCACGGTGATCTATGGCTCTGAGGGCTATAAGTGCCACTCCAAGATCTGCCAGATCGCCTATCACGACAAGGATGGCATCAGCCGCATCACCTGCCTGGGTACCGGCAACTTCAACGAGAAGACCGCCCGCCTCTATTCTGACTTCATGCTCATGACCGCCCACAAGGGCATCGGCGAGGACGGCAACGCCTTCTTCCGCAACCTTACCCTGGGCAACCTTCACGGCGCCTATAAGTACTTGGGCGTGGCGCCGGTAGGCCTCAAACCTCTCATCATGCGCGGTATCGATCGCGAGATCAGCCGCGTCAAGGCCGGAAGCCCCAGCCGCATCTTCATGAAGATGAACTCCCTCACCGACCGCGACGTCATCGACAAGATCGCCGAGGCCACCCAAGCCGGCGTCTCTGTGACCCTCATAGTCCGCGGCATCTGCTGCATTCGCCCTGCAATCCCCGGTAAATCCCAGGGTCTGGAGGTGCGCCAAATCGTAGGCCGCCTGCTGGAGCACTCCCGCGTCTACGCCTTTGGCGAGAACGTGGATACCCTTTACCTCTCCAGCGCCGACATGATGACCCGCAACACCGAGCGCCGCGTGGAGATCGCCTACCCTGTGCTGGACGATACCTGCCGCGAGTTGGTCATCGAGTACATGGACCTCCAGCTCTCGGACAACGTCAAGGCTCGTCGCCTCTCCCCCGAGGGCACTTGGGAAGCCATTCCTGTCGAGCCCGATGAGCCGCTGGTCAACAGCCAGGAAGTGCTCATTGCTTTGGCTTACCACCATGCCCAGCTCAAACAGGCCCCCGGTGGCGCCCCGGCTCCCCTCTCCCCCGAGCTCGCCTCGCTGCCGCCAGATGTCATCCGTCGCCTTATCTCCATATTCAGCGACTATCCCCTCAAGCTTGAGCCCGAGGTCACCCCAGTGGCTGCACCCACTCAGGCTGACGATCTCCATGATTTGGAGACAGCTGGCGACTTTGTGCCGCCAGAGATATTTGAGAGCCATCCGGTGGCCATCCCCGATCGTCCGGCCGACGAGCGCCCTCGAGACATCGCCCAAGATCAGGCAGCCGTGACCGCCGCAGCTCAGGCGCAAAAGCCTGCTGCGCCCTCAACGCCCCAGCCCGTCGCCGCAGCTAAGACGCCTGCCCCGGTGCCCCAGGCGACAGAAACACCCTCCCCTGCCGAGAAACCCGCTCCTCAGAAGGCTCCAAGCACTCCAGGGATCCCGGAGAGTCCAGTCACCGCCAACGTGGTAGACGACGATGCGCTTCAATCCAGGCCAGACGCCTTTATCGTCAAGCGTGCTCCTGGCAGGATTGCCACGGCCTTCTCCCTCATCAGCCTGGGACTTCGCACTCTTATCGCAGGTCCTGAGGCTGCCCTGGCGGCTCAATCCAAAGCTGACGAGCGCAATGCCAAGGAGGAGCGCCGCCGCGCCGAGCGTCGTGCCCGTCGTTCCCAAAAAGGCTCCAAGCCCTCCCAGAACTCCGGAGACCAGGCATGAGACTCGAGGTAGAGCGCTTTTCCTACGGCCCTGACGCCATCGCCCACGCCCCCGACGGCCGCGTGGTCTTTGTGTCCGGCGCCGTTCCTGGAGATACGGTAGAGGCGCACGTCACCAAAGAAACAGCCCGCAGCCTTAGGGCCACGTGCACCCAAGTGCTCGAGCCTTCCCCCTATCGGGTGAAGTCGCGCTGCCCCTATTCGGAGGTCTGCGGAGGCTGCCCCTGGGCTTCGGCATCCTATGACTTCCAGCTCTCAGCCAAGCGCGAAAATGTGGTCTCATCCCTCATGCGAATTGGGCGTTTTGGCCAAGAGCATGCCCAGCAGCTGGTGGCTCCCGCTCAGGCCTGCGGCGAGAGCTGGGGTTACCGCAACAAGATCGAGCTGGCCGTGGCTCGCCAAGGCCAGCGCACCATCGTGGGCATGCATCCTGCCAAAGGAGCTGCACCCATCAAAGTTGACCGCTGCCTGCTTCTGGACCCTGTGGCAGAAAAACTCATCAAGGGGGTCTCCGGCGCCCTGTCCTATGTGGCCTCCAGTCATCAGTTGGAGTTGGAGCGTGTGGGGATTCGGGCTTCTCGGCGCACCCGCGACATCGAAGTGGCCCTCTGGACCTCCCCCGGCGCCTTTCCCCGGGCGCACATGGCCAAAGTGTTGGGGGATGCTGCCAAACCCACCTCGGTGGTGCGCGTGCTGTCCAAAGGCCCCCAGAAGGCCCGCAAGGTCACAGGAGTTGAGGTGCTCTCGGGCACAGGCTCTTGGTCCGAGCGCATCTTAGATGAGACGCTCCGGGTGAGTGCCCCATCGTTTTTCCAGGTCAATACCAAAGGTGCCGATAAACTCGTCCACCTTGTACTGGAAGGTTTGAATCCTTGCGAAGACGATCTGGCAATGGACCTTTATAGCGGCGCCGGAACCTTCACGGTACCGCTGGCTCGCAGATGCGCCTTCGTGGACGCAGTCGAGTCCTACGGCCCTGCCGTGCGCGACCTGCGTCGCAATCTGGAGATGAACTCCATCGACAATGGCGATCCTGTGGGCGGCGATGCAGACCGCGAGTTCCCGGATTCAGAGGCAGACGTCATCGTGGTGGATCCTCCACGAGCAGGCCTGGCTGCCTCTGTGGTAGAAAAGCTATCTCGCCAACCCGCCCGAGCCATCGCCTATGTCTCCTGTGACCCGGCAACGTTGGCACGCGATCTAGAGCGCTTTGTGGCCCAAGGGGTCTTCGAGCCGGTCTCGATCACCCCAGTGGATCTCTTCCCCCAAACGTTCCATGTAGAAAATGTCACCATCTTAAAGCGACGCGACTAAGCCGCAAAGAGGTTTTTTGATCCATTGAAATATAGTCAGGCGACCCTCCTTAACAGGCAGGCCGCCTGACCGATCAATTTGAGGGGTGGCGCAGGCTAGCGGCCTGCGGCTCCAGGGAAGCCAAAGGCATCATGGGCGGCAGCACAGCCTCCAGCAATAGCCTGGGCCAGCGCCTTTTGAGCCAAAACGCCCACCACATCTACCGGGCAATCCACTTTGCCTGTGGCCAGCACAAAGACAGAATCACCGTCGTTGGTGGTATGAGTGGGCACAATGGCGTGGGCATAGCCGTCAGAGGCCATCTGAGCCACCTTGGTGGCCTGTGCTTTAGTCAAGCGGGCATCGGTTACCACGCAAGAGATGGTGGTATTGGTGCGCGGAGCGTCTGCTGAGAGCACGTCGAGGGGCATAGAAGCCATTTTCGCCAAGAGATCGAGGGGTTTATCGGCAATGACCTCAGAGTCAGAAGCCACACGAGCCCCCGCAATAGGATTGCCTGTAGCAGGGTCAAAGACGCTGCCTACGGCATTCACTGCCACCACGGCGGTGCAGGTAACCGCTCCAGCCGTCTCTGTAGCCCAACCCAGGCCACCCTTCATGGCGCAGTCAGGACCCAAAAACTTACCTACCGTGCAACCTGTGCCCGCTCCAAGATTGCCCATGAGGGGCTCTGTGAGTGCCAGGTGATCCAGAGCGTCCACCACAGCCTCTTGGCCACTATGGACATCCGGGCGCACCTGGGGGTTGCCTACGGCCAGGTCAAAGAGGCAGGCCCCGGTCACGATGGGTACCCGAGCGATGCCTAGATCCAAACCGATGGAGCGGCGCTCCAACTCTTCTGCAGCCCCCGAAGAGGCGGCAAGGCCAAAGGCCGATCCGCCAGACAGCATGACGGCATGGACTTGATCCACCGTCTCCTCGGGACGCAGCAGATCAGTCTCGCGGGTAGCAGGAGCGCCTCCAGCCACATCTACCGCTCCGGTAGCTCCTTGGGGCGCCACTATCACCGTGCAGCCAGTTCCCGCCTCCACCTGGGTCCAGTTTCCCAGATACACATCGTCAAAACCCGGCAGCAGCATGGCTTCTCTCCCTCTCTCGTCATCTCTTTTGCTAGATGCCCATAACAGGCCCGAGGGCATGGGGAGCAAAGGCTCGCAGCTCCCGCACCACCTGGGCCACCGGCAACCCTACCACCGTATCGTAGTTTCCCTGAATCTCCTTCACCAAGAGCCGGCCTAATCCCTGGATGCCGTAGGCTCCCGCTTTGTCCGCGGGCTCCCCCGTCGCTACATAGGCTTGAATCTCTTGGGAATCAAGCTCGTAGAACTTCACTGCACAGGTGTTGGAGAAGGTGAGATGGCACCAGTCTTTGGGAGCCGATAGCCCTTCGTGCGGACGCTCTATAAGCGCACAGCCGGTAGAGACATGATGGGTCTTCCCAGAGAGCTTTCCAAGCATGGTGCGGGCATCCTCAGGCGACGTTGGCTTTCCCAATACGGCGCCGTCGAGCCATACCAACGTATCGGCTGCCAGCACCAGCTCGCCGGGCTCAGCTGTCTGAGCCACTGCCAGAGCTTTGGCACGCGCCAAACGCTCTACCAGCGACACGGGGTTTTCGCCGGGCAGGGGCGTCTCATCAATATTGGCAGGAATGACGCGGAACTCAATTCCCACCTCAGAGAGCAGCTGAGAGCGACGAGGTGACGCGGACGCCAAGATCATAGGTGCATCCTTTTTCTAGGGGAGCCGGAACCAAAGAGCTGAAAGCTTGAGGATTAATCCACAAGCATGGCGCTGGCAACGCTCTGTGCCGCCTCAGGGCCAAGGAGCGCCGTGGTAAGCGCCAGGCCAAAAGGCACGGCAAAGGCAGGGCCGGACCCGGTGATGAGGTTTTTATCGGTATAGACGCCGTTTTTCTCTGGGCGCACGCCGGCAGGAAAATCAGTGTCGCAACCGGGATAGCAGGTGGCAGTGCGGCCGTCGAGCAGATGCTGCTCGGCCAGGAGCATGGGACCCGCACATATGGCGCCCACAAGCTCGCCTGTGTTCATGCGGCGGGCGATCTCGTCTGTCACCAGGGGGCATTGGCGCAGATTGTTGACCCCGCCCATACCGCCTGGGATGACCACCAGATCATAGGCGGACAGATCGCGCGCGCCCAGCTGGGCGGTGCAGGAGACAAGCACGCCATTGGAGGTGGTGACCTGTCCGGTGTCGCCGGTGCAGGCGATGGTGTCCACCTCGACTCCAGCACGCGTCATGACGTCCAGGGGAGCCAGGCCTTCGATGGTCTCAAAACCGTCGGCCATACAGATTGCACAGGTTTTCTTTGATGCCATAGCTCTATCCTCTCCAAGAGATTTGCCATTTGTGCAGCTAGAAGGTCAAAGAGCGGCCTTGGCGCATCCAGGCCCTCTGATAAGTAATCTATCAGTGAGCCCCGCTGGCCCTGAAGCCATTGTGGCCTCATGTACCCAAACCAGCTGGCCTATCATGGAAACCACAGACACCCGCACATACCTTTGAGGAGCTCGCCTATGTATCGCATCGTCGCCAGCGATATGGATGAAACCTTTTTAAACTATGACGCCGCAATCCCCGAGGCCAACCTTGAGGCCGTGCACAAGATGCGCCAGCTAGGCGTGCATTTTGTGATCGCTACCGGCCGCCCCTATTTTTCTATCATCAAAGATCTGGAAGCGTTGGGCCTCGCCGGCAATCCCGATGAGTTTGCCATCACTATCAACGGCGCGCTGGTCAAAGCCTGCGACGGCACCGTGGTGGCCAGCTATCCTCTGGACCCTTCCATCGTGGGACGCCTCATTGACTTTGCGGTGGACCGCGACCTCTGCCTGCATCTTTATGGCTCCGAGGCCACCTATGTATGGAACATGAACCCCGACGAGTGGGACTTTCTGAATGGCCGCATGGAGGTCGTCGAGCTCACCTTGGACCAGATACGCGCTCTGGACTGCCCCATCTACAAGGTGCTGGTGGAAAACGAGGACACCCAGGCCCTCCACGACATTCGCGACCAGGCATTCGCCCAGATGCCCGACCTGGCCTCCAAAGTGGAGACGGTCTTTTCTTCCGACCGCTACGTGGAGTTCAACACCGCAGGGGTATCCAAGGGCGCAGGCCTTAAGGATGTCGCCGATCGACTGGGCGTACCCATGCAAGACACCATCGCCGTAGGCGACGCGGTCAACGACCTCGCCATGCTTCAGGCGGCAGGCGCAGGTTGCGTGGTGGCCAACGTGAGCGGTCTTTTGCGCCCTCTCCTGCCCCAAGACACCTACTACCTCCACTCCAACTGCGCCGAGGGCTGCATGCCTGAGGTCTTGAATGACCTCATAATTCCTTCGATGGATAAGTAGCTTCCCTGCCGAGAAACGCCTCCGTCTTGAAAGAGGCGCCCTTCTCGGCTGCACTTCAATGGATGACCTAAAACGAGACCTGCAGCCAATGGGTTGCAGGTCTCATTCTAGTTACGGCTATAAAGCACCAGGAGCGCGTAGCTAATTGAACTTAACCACCTTGGAGATGACTTTGTAGAGGCCGATGGAGGTCTTCTCGCCCATCTTCGTGGGCAGGTTGGAGCCGATTCCGATGAGGCCCTTGCGGCAGTAGTTATACATCTTTTTATCGTACTGCTTGAAGTACTCCCAGAGGGCGTCGCAGTTAAGGCGGGCATCGGGAACCTCGGACATGCGGGCGAAGATGGAGCACACGGCCATCATGATGTTCATATAGTCCAACATATAGGTACGCAGCTTGGAACTCTCCACGTCCTCGTAGAGGTGGTAGGCGTCCATCATGATGCGGGTCACGCGCAGCTGCTGGTCGATGCGGCTGGCCATGACCTTCTCGTTGACTGACTGGTCCTCGCGGCCAATGAAATAGCGGTAGAGGTCCACGTCTAGATAGTAGAGGGTCTTGCAGCGAGGCAGGGGCACGTAAGCGTAGATGTTGTCTACGTAGAAGGTGTGGGCAGGCATGGGAATGCCGCCGGAGCGCAGCACGTCAGTGCGATAGCACAGGGCATGCATGAGCAGATTTTGGTCGTAGCCAAAGTGGCCGATCTTATCCCAGGTGAGCACCTTGTTGCGGCGCAGGGCGAACTTGTAGTCGATGACGTTCTGCTTGCCATCTTCCACATGCTCATAGACGTAGTTGGTGACCACCAAGTCAACGCGCACGTCGTAGTTGATAAAGCTGCGCAACGTTTTCAAGAGCTTTGAGAGGGCGGGGCCGTCGTACCAGTCATCAGAGTCGCACACCTTGAAGTAAACGCCGTCTGCCTCATTGAGCGCTGCCAGCACAGCAATGCCATGGCCGCCGTTCTCCTGATGAATGGCCTTGACCAAGTTGGGATACCTGCGCTCCCAGTCTTGAGCCTTCTCAAAGGTGTTGTCTTTGGTCGAGCCATCGTCGACGATGATCACCTGGATGTCATCTGCGTAGTCTGCCCCTTCGAGGATGGATGAGATGGCGTGATCCATATACTCGGCAGAGTTGTAGCAGGGAATGCCAACGGATAGTGTCTTCATCATGGGCGAGTAATCCATTTCGTCTTTTGCCGTGCATAGCGCAAGGATGCGCGCCTCGCCAGGAGACGTGCACGCCTGAGGGCCTGAGGTTAGTTGTGGGCGGCCATAAGGTCGTCGGAGAGCGCCAAGGCCGAAGCGGTGACGCCGTCCATATCGTAATAACGATACTCGGCCAGGCGGCCCACGGGATGGAAGTTGGCCAGGTGGCTCACGCGATCGCGATAAGCCTTATAAAGCTCCTGGTTTTGAGGCTCCAGGATGGCGTAGTAGGGGGTCATGCCCTCGCCGCGCACATAGGGCTGGGGATACTCGCGCATGATAGTGGTGACCCCGGGCATCTCTTGGCCGGTCATGTTTTTGAACTCGGTGATGCGGGTGAAATCCTCGCTGGTGGTGTAGTTGACGGTGCCCACTGGCTGGAAGCGGTCCATATCCAGCGTCTCAAAGCGCATGTCTAGGCTGCGATAAGGCAGATCGCCCAGGTCGCACCCAAAGAGCTCGTCCAGAGGACCGGTGTAGATGACTTCGCCGCCGTAGGGCTTGCCCTGCACCATCACATGCTCTGGGGTGACCTCTAAGATGTCGCGGGCGTCCACGTTCACAAAGACGTCGATGAGGTCGTGGTCCAGCATGCGCTCGAACATGCGGGTGTAGCCCTCCTCGGGCATGCCCTGGAACGGCTGTGCCGGGAAGTAACGGTCGTCATCGCCAATGAAGATGGGCACGCGGCCGGTGATGGAAGGATCTATCTCATCAGGCGTCTTGCCCCACTGCTTCATGGTGTAGTAAAGGAAGACGTTCTCGTAGACGTAGTCTGCCACCTCTTGCAAATCAGGGTCGTTCTTCTCGCGCAGATCCATGATGGGCACCTTTTTGTTCTCGCCAAAGGTGGCCACCAGCTTGCGGTAGAGCTCTTCTCCGCGTTCTTCGCCAAAGGCCAATTTGAGGCTGGCGTGGTTGAAGGGCACCGGCATGAGAGTGCCGTGGATATCTGCCAAGACACGATGCTGGTAGTCTGTCCAGCCGGTGAAGCGCGATAAGAACTCGTTCACGCGCTCATTGAAGGTGTGATAGATGTGCGGGCCATAGACATGGACCAGGATGCCTGCCTCGTCATAGGCGTCGTAGGCGTTGCCGGCAATGTGATCGCGTCGTTCAAGCACGGCCACCTTGAAACCGCAGCCTTCAGCCAGGCGACGAGCGCAGACGGCTCCCGCATAGCCTGCACCCACCACGAGCATGTCGTAGTCGGCAGCATTAAAGGTGTTTGGCAGCCCGCAGGACAGCTCCATCATGAATTACCCCTCTGATCGTGTGGAAGTTTGGGCCAAAAGGCATGCCTTAAGACCGCAAACCCAGGTGAGCCAAGAATAAGCCCTAGGTAGACGGGCTTCTTGCCATAGTTGGTCCCTGTTCTGTTCGAAATGGTATCACGGGTATCTATAATGGTCGCCATAGGCAACGGCTCGCCACGATATAGGCACGTCCTCGAAAAAGCGGGCCCTGCCTATAAAAGAGCGTCTCACACGTAGAGAGGGAGTTGGAATGCAGGACTTTTTGGGCACGATGAAGGCCAAGGCGGCCGCCAACAAGAAGACCATCGTGCTTCCTGAGGGCGAAGATCCTCGCACCCTGGAGGCAGCCGCGCAAATCATCGACGAGGATCTGGCCAACCTGGTCATTCTTAACAACACCGGCGTGCCCATTGACATGCCTGGTGCCACCATCATCGATCCCCGCACCTCGCCCAAGCACGAGGTCTATGCCCAAGAGCTCAGGCGCCTGCGCGCCAAGAAGGGCATGACCATCGAGCAGGCTCGCGAGTTGGTGAACGACTGCACCTACTTTGGCACCATGATGGTCAAGATGGGCGATGCCGACGGCCTGGTCTCCGGCGCATGCCACTCCACCGCCAACACTCTGCGCCCCGCACTGCAAATCCTGAAGACCGCCCCCGGGACCAAGCTGGTATCCAGCTTCATGGTCATGTGTGTGCCCAACTGCGAGTATGGTGACCACGGCACCTTCATCTTCTCCGACATTGGCCTCAACGAGTACCCCGATGCCGACGCCCTCTCTGAGATCGCCATTTCCTCTGCCCAGTCCTGGCGCGCCCTCATGGGCACCGAGCCCCACGTGGCCATGCTCTCCTACTCCAGCCACGGCTCTGCGAACTCTGACTACGTGGACAAAGTGGCTGAGGCCACCTCTCTTGTGCATGAGAAGGAGCCCGAGCTAGTCTGCGACGGCGAGCTGCAAACCGATGCCGCCCTGGATGAGACCGTAGGCGCCCTGAAGGCCCCCACCTCCCAGGTGGCCGGCCATGCCGACGTCCTCATCTTCCCCAACTTAGACGCCGGCAACATCGGTTACAAGCTGGTGCAACGCCTTGCCAAGGCCAACGCTTACGGCCCGCTGCTCCAAGGCATCGCCCGCCCGGTGAACGACCTGTCCCGCGGCTGCTCCGCCACAGACATCGTCGCCGTAGTGGCCATCACCGCCGTGCAGGCCCAGCTTCAAGACTAACGGCGCTCCTTGCCCTTTTCCTTGCCGAGAAACCCTCACAACCTTTGATGGCGCGGGTTTCTCGGCATCGGGCGCAAGGTGGTCCCTGCATTGAAAAAGGACGGCTTCCCCTAAAGGAAGTCGTCCTTTTTGTGAGCCGGCCGCGAGCAGGACTAGGCGCGAGCCATCTCAGGTAGCTGGGGGCCGCCGGCCTTTGCCAGATCCTCCAGGTCGCCAAAGCGCTCTTGGAAGTTCTCGACGAACATGATGGCCAGATCCTGAGCGCAGCGGTCGTAGGCACAGCCGTCGACCCAGGTGGCGCGAGGGTCGAGGATGCGGGAGTCTACGCCCGGGCACGTGGTGGGCACATCCAGGTTGAAGAGGTCGTTGTGCACAAAGGTGCTCTCCTCGATGGAGCCATCGAGCACTGCGTCCACAATGGCGCGGGTGGCGCCCAGGTCGATGCGGTGGCCTGTACCGTAGGGACCGCCTGTCCAGCCGGTGTTCACCAGGTAACAGCGCACGTTGTGGCGGCCGATCTTCTCGCCCAGCTTGCGGGCGTAGACCTGGGGGCGAAGGGGCATGAAGGGCTCGCCAAACATGGAGGAGAAGGTAGGTTGAGGCTCTTCGATACCCTCCTCGGTGCCGGCCACCTTAGAAGTGAAGCCGGTGAGGAAGTGGTACTTTGCCCCTTCCGGCGTGAGACGGGAGACCGGCGGCAGCACGCCAAAGGCGTCGGCCGTGAGGAAGATGACCACGTCTGGGATGCCGTCGACACCAGTAAGCAGGGCATTGTCCACGTACTCCACTGGATAGGAGACACGGGTGTTCTCAGTGATGGAGTCGTCCATGTAGTCCGGCTTGCGAGTCTGTGGGTTGAGCACCACGTTTTCACAGAGAGAGCCAAAGCGAATGGCGTCGAAGATCTCCGGCTCGCGGTTGCGGGTAAGGCCAATGGTCTTGGCGTAGCAACCGCCCTCCAGGTTGAAGACGCCCTCGCGGCACCAGGCATGCTCGTCGTCGCCGATGAGCTGGCGGGAAGGATCAGCAGAAAGGGTAGTCTTGCCGGTGCCCGAAAGGCCAAAGAAGACCGCGGAGGAATTGGTGGCCGGGTCCACATTGGCCGAGCAATGCATGGTAAGCACGTCGTCTTCAATAGGCAGCAGGTAGTTCATGGCCGAGAAGATGCTCTTTTTGATCTCTCCGGAATAGCCGGTGCCCGCCACCAGAATCACGCGCTCCTGGAAGTTGATGACCACCGCCACCTCGGAGTTGGTGCCATGGGCTGCCGGTGAGCACTTGAAGCTGGGGGCGGCCAGCACCACGAAGTCTGGCTCACCATAGCGCCAGAGCTCGAAACGGTTGGGACGCACCAGCATCTGCTTGGCGAAGAGTGCCTGATGGGCCTCCTCGGCCACCACCATGAACTTGCGGCTATGAGGACGACGGGCTCCTGCCAGACCTTGGATCACAAAGGGGTCTCGCTCGGAAAGGCGCTCGCACACGCCACGCTTGATGCGCCGATAGTATTCGTCAGAGATGGGCTTGTTGGTAGCACCCCAGGCAATGCGAGAATGGACATCAGGGGTGTCCACGATAAAGCGGTCGTGAGGAGAGCGGCCGGTGCGCTCCCCGGTGGTCACCACCAGTGAGCCATTGGACGCCAGCTGACCTTCCTTGCGCACCAGAGCCTGCTCTACCAGCTCTGTCACAGAAAGATTCCAATGGACGTCCTCTTCTTGTACGCGAATGCCGTAGGCAGAGAGACGCTCGTCAAACATAGGAACACCTCCGATAAGATCCAGGCAGGTAATGCCCGCGACTATTAGGGGGAGATAAGTATCAAAGTCTGGCACCGTCCTGTACTGCAGCGGGCGCCATCAACTCTCTATGATGAAGGAACCTGAAGAGCGATTCATATCCTCAGTGTTAAATCTCAGGTTCTTCGTAAGCATTCGAAAGGTGGCTGAAGGCATGAAAATTGATAGATGTGTAGCCCTCGCCTTCTCCCCTTGCAAATCCACCCTTAAAGTCGCCACCCAGATGGCCTTGGGCGCCTCTCGCGCGCTGGGCGCGGAGCTTGCCGTCGCCAACCTCACGGTAAAGCGCGATGCCCCCGAGCTTAGCCCCACAGATTTGGTATGCATTGGGGTGCCGGTCTTTGCGGGCCGGATGCCCCCGTTGGCAAAGAAGGCCTTTACCCAGGTACAAGGCCTCTTCAGCCCCGCCATCCTCGTGGCCGCCTATGGCAATCGCAGCTGCGGCGCCTGCCTGCCCGAGCTTGGCTTGTGGTGCGCATCCCACGGTCTCATATCCCAGGCCGCCGTCGAAGCCCCCTGCCAGCACACCATTGTGACCTCGGTGGCAGCAGGCCGTCCCACAAAAGAGGATCTCACCCACTATCGTGAAATCGGCGCGTCACTCGCTCAGAAAATCTCCCAGGCAGCCAGCGTGTTTGATGCAGGGCCGCTTCCCTTTTCTCAGGAGGCGCCCACCACACCGCCGCTCACACCGGCCTTCAAGGCCGCCTGCGACCCAGATCGCTGCATAGGCTGCGGGGCTTGCGTAGCGGCCTGTCCCGCTGATGCCATCGACCCTCTGGAGCCTTACCTCACCGATACCTCTCGGTGCATAGGCTGCATGGGCTGCATTCCTGTGTGTCCTACGGCAGCTCGCTCAGTAGACGACGCCGAGAAACTCGCCCGCCTCACCCCGGAGTTCGAACGTGCTTACGGCGCATTCCAGCCTATCCGAGTCTTCGACGACGGCCTCGCCAAAGCAGTGCGCGATTAGACGCCCACCTCAAGCACCGAGGCACCCAAGGCTTGAACATCTGCCCCGTCATGGACCACCACCACCAAAGGACGCATGTCTTGGTGAGCCAGGATGAATCCGTAGGCAAGCTGGCGTGCCTGCTCGTCTAGGCCGTAGAACGGCTCGTCAAGAATGACCGCTGCACCTGGCGCCAGAAGGGCGCGCACAAGCTCTACCCGGCGTCGCTGGCCTCCTGAGAGTTGGGCCACCGGACGAGTTGCCACTGCCTCCAGCCCCACCTCTGCCAGTGCCTCGCGGGCCATTTGGGCGGAGCAGCGAACCACAAGCCTCACGTTGTCGATGGCAGAGCGAGATTCGATGAGTGCGGGTTCTTGCCCCATATAACCCATCTGATCCGGCACCTTGAGGCTCCCAGCACCGGGGCGCACCAATCCTAGAAGCGTCTTTAGAAGCGTGGTCTTGCCAGCTCCTGAGACCCCGCGCACACAAAGGATCTGGCCTGGAGTCACTTCAAAGCTTAAATCCTCTGCCAGAGGGGCGCCACCATAGGTCACCTGTAGGTGCGAGACGGCCAAAGATGCAGCGGTTGAAGGCAAGGGCTTCTCGGCAGCCCAAGAGCCAGAGGCCCCCGGAATCTGTTGGCCTGCAGCAGCCCGGGCATCGGATGCCAAAACCCAGGCAAAGCTGGCTTGAGCGGAGGCGTCCAGCAGCGCCAAAAAGAGGCGCTCGGAGAGGTAGGCACACGCCACGATGGTGACGGTCCAGGCCATAAGCTGGCTGGTCTCCAAGAGGAGCTTTGCCTGATAGACCTGGGCGCCCAGGGTGATGCCAGATAGGGCGATAAGCTCGGCCGCGACTCCCGCCTTCCAGGCCATGCCTACGCATACTTTCGAAGTGGCAGAAAGATAGCCAATCATCTGGGGCCATAGGAGCGCCAACGCTTTGCGGCTCCCGCGAAGCCCCTGCACAGAAAGGGCGTCTTCTAGAGTTTTGTTGCGGGACTGAAGCGCCCCCAGGGCAGAGAAGTAATAAGCCGGCAGCACCACGATAAAAGTGCAGGCCACACCTACTCCTGCAGACCCGACCCAGAGCAAGAGGATGACCACCAAGCAGGCCACGGGCACAGCCTTGAGTGCCAGAAGAGGCGGCTCCAAGAAGGACCCGAGGACTGGATGGCGGGCGGCAGGCACCGCAAGCCCGAGCCCTAGAAGCAGCCCCACAAAAAAGCCCAGCGCGATATGGAGCGCCGAGAGCCCCGCAGAGGCCCAATAGCCAGGCGTCACCACCAGCTGACCCAGGGCGGCCAGGGTCTCCAAAGGCCCTGAGAGCAGCAAAGGCCTGTTCACTATCCAGGCGGCTGCTTGCCAGGCTGCCAGCCAAAAGAGCACCGCCAGCACTCGGCGAGAGGTCGAGTGCTGACGAGAAGCTGCAGGGGATGCCATTTAGTCAAGCCAATAGAAGTCTTCTGTAGGCATGCCGCCGCCCACAGAGGCAGGATTGGCTTCAAAGAGCACAGAGAGGTAACCCTCCAAGGCGGATTCCATATCCTGACCCGTCACGCAGGCAAGGCCACAGGAAGGAATAGCTTTGGCTGCCACCGATTCATTGTCGATGATGCCGTAGCTCACCACCAAAGAGGCGGCAGCCTGAGGATCTGCCAGCACCGACTTGACCGAGGCCTCTTGCTCTTTGGCAAAGGTTTGCACGGCCTCAGGATGGTTGGCCAAAAAATCAGCGCTCACAATGGTGACGCCGGTAACCAACTGGGATCCTTGAGGGGCATACTGCTTCCACACATCGCCCAGGTCGGCCACGGTAGCTGCCCCCTCCACTTTGCTTAGGGCAGCCGTAGCAAAGGGCTGGGGAAGAACTGCGGCAGCGGTTGGATCCTGTGCCAGGGCTGCCACCGCTTCTGAGGCCTCGCTTTTGTACTCCAAGGTCACAGAATCCGCTATGCCAGCCTGAGAAAGCAAGTACTCTACCACATACTGAGGGCTTGCCCCTTTGCCCGTGAGGTAAACCGTCTTACCAGCTAAATCGGAAAAGTCCTTCACCTGGCTGTTGGCGCTGACTACCGAGAGTGTGGAGAGCGTATTGATATCGATGGCCTGCACTTTGCCGTCGGTCTTGTTATAGAGCACCGAGGCCACATTGGCAGGGACCAACGCGATGTCCACATCGCCGTTCACCACCTTTTGGACCACCTCGTCAGGAGTGCCCACAATATCAAAGCTATAGCTGTTGGCGGAAGTGCCGGCCTTGGCATCCTCCATGAGATCCACCAAGCCAATGGAAGTGGGGCCCTTGAGGGAGGCGACGCGCACCTGAGTGGACTGGGCAGCCTCGGAAGCCTGAGAATCGTCGCTAGGCTGTGGTGCAGGCTGCGCTGACTGACCGCAGCCCAAAAGCGCCAAGCATAGGCTGGCAGCGCACAGACCGCCTAGCACCTTGGCAATCTTCGATCCTGTCATAGAGGGACGCTCCTTTTAGCAGCTTATATTGATAGCCCATTGAGGATAGCGCAGGCTATTCCTCCTCATCATGAGGGAAGACGATTCCCTCGCGAAGGCGGATGGTGTCCATAATGCCCAAAGACACCAGTGTATTGCCGGTAAAGCGCGCCAGATCCAGCTCGCCTGCCGCCGCATTGACGAAATCTTGAAGCTCGAACTCCAGGTTTGAAACTTCATGGGTAGTGGGATTCTTGCGCTGACGCCAAGAGAGCTCTTCTTTGGCGCCGTCACGATAGACGATCTCGACCTTTGAAGGAGAGGACATCTCATGGATGAGCATGGTGCCCTTCTCGCCCTCGATCTGAGTAGGCAAAAGGTCGTCTGTGGCCTTGGAGTAGCTCACTTCGCCAATCATGGACGGGTAGTCAAAGATGGCGCTGCCGCAGATATCGATAAGGTCATCGTTTCCAGTAACGTCCACCGTGTCTGCAAAGGCCATCAGGTCGTCAGGCTCGCCAAAAAGCAGCACCAGAGCATTGATGGGATAGACGCCCAGGTCCATCAAAGCGCCTGTGGCCAGGGCAGGATCGAAAATGTTGGTCTGCGTGCCTTCAAGCACCAAGTCGTAGCGGCTGGAGTACTTGCCATAGGCAAAACGGGCGCGACGGATGGTACCCAGCTTGGGCAACGCCTGATAGATAGCCTCATAGGCTGGGTCGTGGGCGAGGCGCATGGCCTCCATGCAGCACACACCCTTGGCCTTTGCGGCGGCAAAGAGTTTCTCGGCCTCTACCAAGGTAGAGCATAGCGGCTTTTCTACCAGCACATGCTTGCCAGCCTCCACCATCTGCATTGCCTGCTCGAAATGGCAGATATTGGGGCTGGCGATGTAGACTGCATCCACCTGCGGGTCTTGAGCCAGCTCATCCAGCGAGTCCCACCAGGCCGAAGCACCGTGGGAGCGGGAATAGTCCTTGGCCTTCTGGGACGAGCGAGAGTAGGCGCCGGCAAAGGTGACGCCTTCCACATAGGGCAATGCCTTGAGCAGCTGATCTGTAATCATTGAGGTGCCAATAGTGGCCAGGCGTAGAGGTGCCATGGACATCCTTTCTTGAAGGGCGCTCAACCGAGCGCGGGTCTGTACCAGGCTGGCATTGGTTTTTTAGACTTCTTGCCCCAATTCCAGCTTTGAGGCCACGAGACTTACATCGTGCCTCTGCAAATCCTAAAGTAAAGCCAACTGTGCTCATTGTAGAGCCGGAGGCGAGAGGAGAGCCCCATGGCCCAAACCGTCACAACCATTTCGTCGCCCAAACTCAGTGCTGCCGTGAGTTCTGAAGGCGCCCAACTCATGAGCCTTGTCCACGATGGGGTGGAATACCTTTGGCAGGGCGACGAGCGCTGGTGGCCTCGGAGAGCCCCTGTTCTTTTTCCTATTGTGGGCGCCCTTAGAAACGACCGTTGCACCACTGCCCATGGCGAAGCGGCCATGCCGCAACACGGAGTAGCTCGCAGGTTCACCCACCAAATCAAAGCAGTTACCGATAAAAGCGTAACCTTCCGGCTCGAATCCTCAGAGGAGACAAAGGAGTTATTCCCCTACGACTTTGTGCTGGAAATGACCTACGAGATCACCGATGAGGGAGCGTTGCTCCAGACTTTCAAGGTCATCAATACCGACAGCCTGCCCCTCCCCTTCCAGCTGGGCGGACATCCGGCCTTCAACGTACCTCTAGACCCTGAGAGCGGCGAGCGCTTCGAAGATTATCAACTTGTTTTTAGCCGCCCCTGGACTTACGCCTCTCCCCAGCTCAACGATGATCATCTGTTGGACTGGGAAGCAGAAGTCCCCGTCGTCGAAGGCAGCGACACACTACCGCTGCGTCATGATCTCTTTGCTCATGACGCATTGGTGCTCACCGATGTCCCAGATTCCTGTGTGACCCTCAGAAGCGCCCAAGGCGACCGCGGTATCACCGTGGACTTTCCCGGCTTTGATTATTGCGGCATTTGGAGCTGCGGCGATGCGCCCTTCTGCGCCATCGAGCCCTGGACAGGCACAGCCACTGGCACCGCCGAAGACGACGAACTTGCCCACAAGCGCGGCGTCGTGATGCTCGAACCTGGCGAGACCTTTGAGCGCACCTTCACCATGCGCCCCTTCTAGGCAACATTGGTGCCAGAAGGGCCCAAAGCTCACCGGCAGAGATGGAGGGGCTTCTCGGCATACCGAGAAGCCCCTCCTGCACACTAGGTATCATATGTGGCCCTGATGCTCTTGGCTTACCTGAATTAAGCCATAAGGTCTACTGATGGCTCATGATGAGACGCATGGCGCCGTCAAGACTCAGCGCCTCCACGGTTGCCGGCACAATGAAGCTGGCGCCCTTGGCAACCTCATGGCCGTTGGCGCTGCCCGTCCCATCGATGACGGTGGCGCAGAGGTAGGGGGCGTCCTGGGGGATGGCAACTGGGCCATCCACCTCGACCAATGCCACGGTGTAGTCCTTGTTGGACTCCAAAACCGCCACCCCGTCGGGGTTAAACTCCAGCTCCACCTGGCCAGAGGTGGGAGCCGTCACGCGGTAGTCAACCACGTCGCAGGACTTGTCAATGTGCAGCTCGCGCTTGGTACCGTCGTCCTGCAGACGGTCGTAATCATAGAGACGATAGGTCACGTCACTGGACTGCTGGGTCTCCAAAATGAGAGTGCCGTGCTTGATGGCATGCACCGTGCCGGCATCGATCTGGAAGAAATCGCCCTTATGGATGGGCATCTCATTGAGCAGTTGATCCCAAGCGCCCTTATCGACCAACTCGCGGAACTCCTCAGGGCTCTTGGCGTTTTGCCCCACGATAATGGTAGCGCCAGGATCGCAATCCAACACGTACCAGCACTCGCGCTTGCCCAGGCTGCCGTTCTCATGCTCTGCAGCGTACTCGTCGTTGGGGTGGATCTGCACCGAGAGGTCGTCATGGGCATCGAGGATCTTTACCAGCAGCGGAAAACGGTCGCCTCCCACATTGCCAAAGAGCTCCGGATTCTCATCCCAGAGTTCCGAGAGACGCTTGCCTGCAAACTCCCCGCCCTCTACCGTGCAGTCACCATGGGGATGGGCGCCGATGGCCCAGCATTCACCCACGGGACCGTCGGGAATATCAAAGC
The DNA here is from genome assembly GCF_023168405.1 of Leptogranulimonas caecicola. Taxonomy (GTDB): domain Bacteria; phylum Actinomycetota; class Coriobacteriia; order Coriobacteriales; family Atopobiaceae; genus Leptogranulimonas; species Leptogranulimonas caecicola. The sequence continues at coordinate 1,233,810 of NZ_AP025285.1, forward strand.
CAAACTCGGTTGCCAGCCTGCGGCCTCCCCAGATCTTCTCGTGAAACACTGGTGTTAAGAAAATGAGATCCGCCATGATGAAGTGCTCCTTTTTAAGCTCGCGCCGCCAATGGGCCAGACAAATGCCGATAAATCGAAGCGATTTGCCTTGGGACCAAACCCGCTTCTTTTGACTTCACAATACAACGGAGAGGACCAAAAACCAGTGATATCTCTGATAGCCATCACACCCTCATGGTTCTTTCAGCGGACTCCTTTTATCCTTTAAGAAAGACTACACTGAAAGACAAATAACGTTTGATGGGAAGGTGAGACCGTGTCATTCAAGTATTCGGAGGTCGCCAAAGACATTGCGCAAAAGATTTGCAATGGCCAATATGCCCCTCAATCCAAGCTTCCCACCACCGACATGCTCTGCTCTGCCTACGACGTGTCGCGCATTACCATTCGCAAGGCCATGGACGTGCTCTCAGACCAGGGCCTTATCATCAAGCGCCGCGGCTCCGGCACCTATGTGAAAGACGTCGATCCTACAGACTCTGCGGGCATCAGCCAGATCGTAGAGAGCTACTCTGAGTCTGCCAAGACTCAGGGCGGCGAGGTAGAAACCCAGATGCTCACCTTTGAGATCGTAGAGGCTACCGACAAGGTCGCCCATCGCCTCCGCGTCCCTGTGGGCACCCAGGTCTATCATATCGAGCGCATTCGTTCTGTGAACAACTCTCAGAGCGCGGTCACCTACACCTGGATCCCCGTATCCATCGTGCCAAACCTCACACGCGCCCAGGCGCAGATCTCTATCTACCATCATATAGAAGTGGGTCTGGGCCTCACCGTATCCTCCACGCACCGCTCCATTCGTGCAGTCATGCCCACCTTGAACGAGCGCATCTGGCTCTCCTTGCCCAAAGAGACGCCGCTCTTAGAGATCGACCAGGTGACCTTCTTGTCTGACGGGCGCCTCTTCGAGTATTCCATCCTCCATCGCGATACGCGCGACTGGAGCTTCCGCTGCGTGGACACTCACACCTCCTAAGCACCGGTTCGCAGATTAACCACCTGCTCGCAGATCCGCAGATCGCTTTCATCCTTGCCATCTCGCCACCTCCCTCGCCTTCCTTTTGGCAAAAGACTGTCTTGCAACAGCGAAGAGCGCCGCTCCCCAGTGGAAGCGACGCTCTTCTTTCTTGTAAAACGCTTTTTGTAAGACGCGTGTGGACGCGTAGCACTAAGCCTTAGCTCAGAAGCTCCTGCACGTCCATGGCGATCATGAGTTCCTCGTTGGTAGGCACGACCAAAACACGGATCTTAGAGTCTTCTGCCGAGATGTCGCGGATTTCGTCCGAGCGGATGGCATTCTTCTGAGCATCGATCTTGACACCCATCCAGCCCAGCTTCTCGCAGATGCGTGCGCGCATGTCGTCGGAGTTCTCGCCAATGCCGGCAGAGAAGGCCATAGTATCGAAGCCTTCCATGGCCTGAGCCATCTCCAGCACCAACTGAGCGCAACGATAGGCGAACATATCCAGAGCCAACTCTGCGTTGGCATCGCCCTTCTCGGCAGCCTCCTCGATGTCGCGGGAGTCGCTGGAGATAGCGGAGAGTGCAGCCAGGCCGGACTGCTTGTTCATCATGGTGTCGACCTCATCCACGGTATAGCCTCCAACGCGTTGGAGGTAGAAGACCGTAGCAGGATCGAGCGTACCGGTACGGGTGCCCATAATAAGGCCGTCCAGAGGAGTGAGGCCCATGGTGGTGTCCATGGAGTGGCCATCCTCGATAGCACAGAGCGAGGCGCCCGACCCCAGGTGACACGAGACGAGCTTGTGAACTTTGCCCTCACTGAACTTGTTGACAGCACGCCAAATAAAACGGTGAGAGGTTCCGTGGGCGCCATACTTGCGGATATGCAGCCTGTCCACCACGTCGCGAGGCAGCGCATAGCGCCAAGCGCGCTCAGGCATGTCGTAATGGAAAGCGGTGTCAGGCACAATGACATTACCCAGCTCAGGATAGAGCTCACGGCAGATCTGCACGACATCTGCCTCTGCGTAATTGTGCAAAGGAGCCAGAGGAGCCACCTCGCGAACCTGGGCCAGTGCCACATCGTCTACCACAGCAGAGCTGGGAAAGTACCAACCGCCCTGCACCACGCGATGACCAATGCCGTCAACCTGCACGCCCAGACCGTCGATGATCTCGAAGATGTGCTTGATAGCGGTCTTGTGATCAGGCAGCTCTACCACGAGTTTCTCTTTATCGCCACCCTTTTCCTGGTGGCCGATAAAAGAACCGTCAATACCAATACGCTCTGCGTTGCCCTTGGCAAATACCTCCCCGGTATCTACATTGAGCAGCTGGTACTTAAGCGAAGAGCTGCCGGCATTGATCACCAGTACGTTCATAGATTTCCTCTTTTCTAATGGCGCGAGACGTCCATTGGCGCCGCTGAATTAGCGACTCATCCATGATACAGAGTAGTGCTTAGGCCATAAAGACTATTTACCTCTATACAACTTTGACCCAAGACGAGGATGAGAGGCCATTGAGTATGACTATTTTGGAAGTTCCCCTCTCGAACCACCCCGTCAGCCAGAGAGACGGTATTCCTCATGCACGCTATTGGTTTTGTGGCGCCACCAGGATGTCATAGGCAATACCAGCAGCTGTGCGCACACATTCGTGGCAAGGCATAAGGATAGGGCCGCCCGTACGACCCTTGATAGCTGCACAGGTCACAGAGCCCACTTGCTCATCATAGGCATCCATCAACTTGCGGCAAATCGCATAGGTGGACTTCTTTGTGGTGGGATTGTCTGGGTCACCGCAGGAATTCATACAGCCAGCCACAATGCAGGCGCCAGAAATAGCGCCGCAGGTACCGGCCATCGAGCCCATGCCCAGACCCAAGCCCTCGGTGGCGCTGAAGAGCTGATCTACCGTCAGATCTGTAAGAGGCGCCAGTGCACAAGCTACCGATTGAGCGCAGTTGCTGCCCGACAGATGACGGTTGGAAGCGTCTTCGACGACCTCTTCGCGTGTAGGAGTCCAACTCATGGTGTGGTCCTCTCTTCACTACTAGTTTGTTATGAGGCCAAAAGCATCCCTCTTTACCTCAGGCCTCTTCGATAGGTCTAGCCGCTTAGGCTAAAAGACCCTCACCCAAATCTTTGCCGCCCAACACATGAATGTGTACGTGATGGACTGTTTGGCCAGCATCTTTTCCCGTATTGGTGATGCAGCGAAAACCGCTCTTGGCAATGCCCTCAGACTCAGCCACCTTGGCTACTGCAGAAACCATAGCCTCAAGAGTCTCAGCAGGAATGTTGTCGATCAGCGAATCATAGTGTTTCTTTGGCACTACAAGCACATGCACCGGTGCTTGAGGCGAAAGGTCGCGAAAAGCAGTCACCAGCTCGTCTTCGTAGACCACGTCTGCATCGATCTCACCGTTAGCAATTTTGCAAAAGATGCAATCTTCCATATCTCTCCCCCATCAACGTCTACAACCACAGGCTTTCATGCATGCAGTTCACTGCCAACGAATACCATTTGAATAGAATCACAATTAGCCTTGATTGGAAGCTGAAGCATCATAGAGCACCTGCACCTGCTGCTCTGCAGTGGCAAGACGCTCGCGCAGGCTCGAGAGAAGCTCTACGCCCCTGCGATAATAATCGAGTGCGGCCTCCAACTCCAATGAGCCATTCTCTAGAGCAGACACAATGTGTTCCAGCTCAATGGAGGCTTGCTTGAACGACAGCTCTTCCACGGGAGCGGCATTCAGCTCATAGGCGTCGCTAGAGTTACTATTTTGATAGGGCATTGAAGTATCCATGTCCTTCCCTTTCCTTTGAGACCAACTGAAAGATCACTCCTCTTCAGATGGATCTTCTTTAGACGGCATAACCGAAACCACTTGGGCCCCAATATGCCCCCGAGCCATCTGCACGTTGATTGCTGTACCGGGAAGCGCCATCATTGGGTCTTCGATCACATGTCCTTGAGTATCTTGCACTATGGCATATCCACGCTCTAATACACGCTCGGGAGAGAGGGCATCTAGTGATGCCTGTGCCTGTCTTAAAAACGCCTCATACCCCACAAAAAGCGTCTTCTCTACCAACTGAAGACGAGTGGCCAGCGAAGAGCAGGGGACTTCAAATTGAGAGACTAGATTGACTGACGATCGATCTAGTTCTGTTGCCTGCCGAGAAACACTCTCCCTGGTTTTGTGGAAGTACGCTTGAGCAGCTACCTCAAAGGAGTGTGACAGCACATCCACTTGAGACTTTTGCACCTGCACAAGACCTTGTGGAGCAACCAGCACAGGCTTTGCAGCCCAGCTGTTGATCTGGGCTTCTATAGTCGCCAAAAACTTGTCGATCGCTCGATCCAAATTATAGGCCTGCTCTTCTTGATGCACAGAGGCACGCTCAAATATGAGATTCATCGCGCGACAGAGGCGCCCATCACGCTCATCGATCTTATCGGTAAGCTGTCCTATAGAGGGGGCGACAGAAGCTGCGGCTGCCGTGGGTGTCAACTCTCGTCGATCAGCCACATCATCTGCAATGGTGACATCTGGCTCATGGCCTATACCTGTCACCACAGGGACCAGGCAGGCAGCTATGGCTCGCGCCACGCGCTCATCATTGAAGGTCATCAAGTCTTCGTAGGAGCCACCGCCACGCACTAAAAGAATAGCGTCAGGTTTGGAAGCGGCGGCCTTTTCCAAGGCGTCCACAATGCACCCAGGGGCATCTACGCCCTGCACCATAGTTCCAAAGACGTCGATGGCTACTAACGGGTTGCGATCCGCAAGCGTACGCTTTACGTCTTCTATTACAGATCCCGTAAGAGAAGTGACCACTGCCACACGTTCGCAGAATACTGGAACCCGCCGCTTGTGCGAAGGGCTTGTAAGCCCCTCTGCATCAAGCTTGGCTTTGAGCAGGCGTACCTTTTGGCGCAGCAATCCATCGCCTCGAAGAGCCACCTGACTTACAATGAAGTCGAATGATCCGCGGTTAGGATAAATCGAGAATTTTCCTCGTACAACGATCTCAAGACCGTCTTCGAGAGGTATGGGCAGTGAGCGATAAATACTCGCCCATACCACCACATTCATAGAGCAAAGACCATCTTTGATCTGAAAATAGCAATGGCCTCGATTGGTGGGCCCTCGAAAAGAGGTAACCTCACCTATCACCGTAAGCGTAGGAACCGTCTCGAGGACAGCTTTTGCCTTGTTGAGTGCCTCAGATACCGAGATGGGCTCCGCCATGACTAATCCCTGTTGTTGGTCTGGCCCAAGAGATACAGCAGTTGCAAGCAAGAGACCAATGCTGCAGCTACATAGGTAAGCGCAGCTGCAAACAGCACTTGTCGAGAACCAGTGACCACCTCTTGGCTAAAGCCAGCCTGAGAAATATAAGAGAGCGCGCGGCGGGATGCGTCAAACTCCACAGGCAGCGTTACAAGTTGGAAGAGCACCGAAGCGGCAAAAAGTATAATTGCCAGATTGATAAGTCCACTCATAGCCATCGAGATGCCGATAATAAAGACGATCATCCAGACATTGCTCGCGAAGTTCACTACAGGGACCAAGGCGGTGCGGATGCGCCCTGGAACATAGCCCTTATCAAACTGCACTGCATGCCCTGCCTCGTGGCAGGCTACGGCTACCGAAGCCACAGAGCTGCCCTGGAAATTTGCAGGGGACAGATGAAGAGAGTTGTCACGAGGGTCGAAGTGGTCTGTGAGCTCCCCGGGAACAGGCTCGATACCTACACCATCAACGCCATTGGCTGCAAGCATGGCACGAGCAACGTCAGCGCCTGTCCTCGAGGTACCTAAAGGGACCCGAGACCACTTGCGATAGGTACTGTTGATGTACCACTGAGTAAGACCACCCAGCACAAGAGAGACAATAACGAGCAAAAAGTAAGAGCCGTTATAACCCATATAAAAATACGGCATGAATACCTCCACCTACAGGGGGCACGGTTAGAGACCCTGTCATTGAAGTCACATTCTACACCAGTGCACATTTAGAACATGTGTTCGTATTGCGATTTTAGAAACATGCTTCTAAAGGATGCGTCAGCTATGGCTTGCTAAAGAAGTTCCACATGGTTGTCCTTTACGGTAAGCCCCACTTGGCCCGCCAAAAGATTTCGCAACGGCTTGCCTAGAACCTCTTCCCTCCATCCCTCAGAGAGCTTGGTGCTCTCTGGGTCTTTCATAAAGTCGAGCAAGTCGTCGCGGCTAGCCATAAGCGGACCTGCAATGCCTGTATGCTCAGAAATCACCCTCATATAGGCATGCATGAGATCTACCACGCATTCTTCCTCGGGAGTCGAACGCCTATGCTTGGGGACTGGCGGCAGATCTACGGGTTTACACTTTTTACCAAGCCCCACAGCCACGATCACTGCATGGGCATCCTTCTCGCTTAGGCCCACTACCCCTCGAATGCTTCGAAGACGCTCAACGGTAGTAGGCATTAGTTTGGAAATCTCTATCACTACTTCGTCAGACAAAAGCCATTTTCGAGGAATGTTACGTTTTGCAGCTTTTCGCTCACGCCAGGCTGCGAGTTCCCTTGCAACCGCGAGCTGTGTACGAGTGAGCGTACCGATGCGTTTAACATGCAGGTATGCGCTCGCGGGATCATGGCCACCTACTTCATTGACGCTCAAAGCCTGCATTTCCGGCAATACCCAGCTCAATCGATCCAGCTCGACGAGCTTATCCATCAAGCATTTGTAGACGGCGGGCAGATACCGCACGTCATCTTCTGCATACCCCACCTGCATAGGGTCTAGGGGGCGCCTTGACCAATCTGTAAGGCTTTGACTTTTTGGGAGGTGGATTCCGCAAATGGCTTCCACTAAAGGACCGTAGCCTATTTGCATACGATAGCCGGCATAGGCAGCAGCCACCTGCGTATCAAAGATGGGTTCTGGGATCTTCCCAAACAGCCGGACGAATACCTCAAGGTCCTGGCTACAGGCATGGATGACTTTGGGAACCGTGCGGTCGAACAGCAACTCTTCTAAAAGATCTAAGTCCTTTAGACGAATAACGTCGATGGCCGCCTGCTCTTCAGCGGTACCCACTTGCAACAGACAGGGTGTGGGATAGTAGGTTTTTTCTCGTAGGAACTCAGTGTCTACCGCAAGAATTGGAGAGGAAGCTGCACGCTCGCAAAACGAGGAAAGCTGCTGAGGTGTATCGATTAACAAAATGCGACTCCCATAAGAAGTGGGGCTTTAGGTGATGGTCACGCTGGGCGGCCCTTGCTAACCTCTCTATAATCGGTCAAGACACGACGGGCAGAAAAGCGAAGGTGAGGGCTCTCTATGAGATCCCTGATTCTACATAATGAAAAAGCCGGATTCAGTTCCGACGCTATCTATATGTTTGTGCGAAGCATCACCCACCCTGGAGATTCTTGCGAATTCCGCTCCTTGAGCGATGGATGGAATGCAGAAGATGCGCTTAAGGATGCAGAGGAGTTTGACCAAGTGGTCATCTCAGGAGGAGATGGCACCACTGCCTCTCTCCTTTACGCCGCAAAAGACAAGGATTTGAATGTCTGCGTCTTTCCCTCGGGCACAGCCAATCTGTTCTTCTCCAATCTAGGTAATTCGCCTGAACCTGCAGCAGTGGCGCGAGCCTGCCGCATCGGTCGTACGTTTGACTGCGATCTAGGAGGGATAAGCTGGGCAGATCCTCAAGGACAAGAACACCATTGCGGTTTTACTTTGATGACGGGTTCTGGCTTTGACGCAAGTCTTATGCGTGCGGCCGTACCCAACAAAAAGGCCATGGGCGAAAGTGCCTACTTCCTCGCAGCTTTTGACAACAGCCATCCACCAGTAGTGACCTTTACCATAGAGCTGGACGACCAAACGGTGGTACGCGAAGGCATTGCCTGCATCGTAGCCAATTGCGCCATGATTCAAGGGGACATAGAGATCATGCCCGATTGTAGGCTGGATGACGGGCTGCTCGATGTCATCGTACTGGAAACTAATGACGCCGTAGGACTATTGCGTCCCTTGCTCTTTGGCCTTATCGATCATCATGGGGCCAATTTAGGACGTCCTCGTCTGGAGCGTTTCCGTACCAAGCGAGTGCATGTAAGCTCCAGCAAGCCCATACCTCTACAGATCGATGGCGATGCTCTCGATTATGAGATCTCACAATTCTCAGCGCGAGTACTGCCAGAGCGCGTATCGGTTATTGTGGACTCGTTCTCTCCCTACTACCCCCAAGATCACGACGATCTCGAGCCTCGATTCCCTGGATCGGAAATTGAAGCGTTCCCCCATTCTTAGAGCTTCGCATCCTATGCCTTACCAGCAAAAGCCCTGAAGCTCCCACTGAAGCTCCAGGGCTTTGTTTAGGCATTTCTTGGCGTCAAGCCAACCTTTTAACGACGAGTAGACAAGGCGATCTTCTCGAGGTAGCGACCATACTCGGTCTTCTTGAGACCGTCTGCCAGCTTAAGCAGTTGGGCTCGTTTGATCCAGCCAGCGTCGTAGACGATCTCTTCGAGCGCAGCAACTTTGACGCCGGTAGCCTCTTGCACTACGCGGATGTACTCGCCCACTGCGAAGAGAGAATCGACGGTACCGGTATCAAACCAAGCAAAGCCGCGATCCAGCTGCTCGACCTTGAGTTTTTTATCCTCAAGATACATACGGTTGAGATCGGTAATCTCAAGCTCTCCACGGGTGGAGGGCTGCAGACGACTTACGTAGTCGCCCACACCCTTGTCATAGAAGTAGAGGCCGGTAACGCAATAATTGGAGCGAGGCTCAGCGGGCTTCTCCTCCAAAGAAATGGCATTGCCTGCATCGTCAAAGTCCACTACCCCAAAATGCTGGGGGTCATCAACACGGTAGCCAAAGATGGTGGCATACCCGGCCTTGGCGTTGTCGATGGCACGGGCGAGCTTCTTTGCGAAGCCAGAGCCGTAGAAGACGTTGTCGCCCAGGACCAAAGCCACTTCGTCACCCGCGATGAAGTCAGAAGCGATCACCAAGGCCTCTGCAATGCCGCCACGAGTGGGCTGGGGCTTATAGGAAAGATTGATGCCAAGCTGGCTGCCGTCGCCAAAAAGCTCTTGGAACGCGCCCAGGTGCTCTGGCTTGGAGATGATGAGAATGTCGCGAATACCAGCCTCGAGCAGCACCGACATGGAGTAATAGATCAGCGGCTTGTCATACACAGGCAACAGCTGCTTAGAGGTGGCTCGAGTAATGGGATACATGCGCTTACCGTGGCCGCCCGCCAGAACGATACCTTTCATTACAGAAGGACCTCCCTTTCCCGGGTCAGAGGTTCTACAAACAATTATGTATGACGAATCGGAAGAATCGTCATGAGCGCGAATAGAAGAAACCCATTGATGCCACGAACACAGCATCTAGTATAAGTATAGCGGTTGACAATAGAGGGACTTACCAGCCTGGCCCAAAGCTATCTGCCATTTCAGCCAGCAGGCTAATCGACAAATAGCCATACCTTCTTTTGTTCATTAAGCTTCTTAGCCTAATGCAGAAAGATCAAGCTCCCCATTGCCAGAGTTATCAAAATCTGCAAGATATACTCCCACCGACCTGGTCATTTCCCGCGAGAAATCGGAGTTGTACTTGCGTGCACAGAACGCCTGCGCCCAGGACTCAAAATCTTGAGAACCCCTGCGTGCCCCCACAATCTCATGAAGATCTTCTGGGGACCTGTCTTGATAGCTATCCACCATCACCATGGCGCACTCGGGAGAGCGTGACGGCTTCTGACGCTCCAGCTGCTTTTGAGTGGGATAGCCAAAGACCACCAGAGTGGCCGGAAACACAAAGGATGGCAGATGGAGCAGCTCACGCATAGCCTCGGCGTTTTCCATGAAGTCGCCTATGTAGCAAGATCCCACCCCTAGCGACCACGCAGCACTCACTGCATTTTGCGCTGCGATCAAAGTGTCATCTACAGCCAGCAGAAGGTCCCCCACGCCTGGCTGTCGGATCTTCTCGGCACCGGCGGCCCTATAGATCTGCGGCCAATAGCGGCAGTCGGCCACAAAAGCCAGCACCAACGGGGCGGCATCAATAAAAGGCTGATCGTCGCAGAGAAGCGCGAGCTTTTGCCGGATCTTCTCGTCTTTGATTTCGATAATTGAATAAAGCTGCTGATTGCCTGCCGTAGGCGCCTCAAAAGCTGCTTCTAAGATAGATTCGCGCACCTGAGGGCTCAGCGGCTCAGGCCTAAAGACGCGCACCGATTTTCTCTCTTGCAACTCTCGGGTAGTGACAGTGGACGCCAATAGAGAATCTGGCAGCGGGTTTTGGGGGTCATCTGCGGTCATTAGGCTCTCCTCTCTCGCTTCGAGAAGTCTCTCCCGACCGCTCAAAGCCTTTGGCAACTACCGCTAAAAATGGGCGTTCTGACGCTCTGCGGCAGAAACCAGGTGCTCCGCCAGGACTGCCGTAGTCACCGCGCCCACTCCTCCAGGAACCGGCGTCGCTGCAGCTATATCACCCAGGCGATCCCACACCGCATCGCCGGCCATCGATCCGTCTTCACGGCTGTTGCACGACACGTCTACAAGCCAACAACCAGAAGGGAGCACCTCCTGATCCAATGCGCCCAAAACCCCCATCGCGCTTACCACAAGATCAGCCTGCGAGCAGGCATCCTTGAGACTCGGTGTCTTTGAATGGGCCTGAGTCACCGTAGCGTCGCGCGCCAGCAGCAAAGAAGCCACAGGACGCCCCACCACTGCCGAGCGGCCCAGCACGCTGGCTCGGCTCCCCCGATACTCAAAGCCGTAATGGTTAAGAAGTCGAATGACAGCATCTGCAGTGCAAGGAGCGAACACGCCCGGATTGCCGAGAAACACCCCCGCCAAGCTCGCATCGCTCATGCCGTCGACATCTTTGAGCGCAGAGGCGTGATCGGCAGCCTCTTGTTCATCGAGATGCGCGGGCAGAGGCCTGAGCAGCAGGATGCCATGGATCTGGTCGTCGGCCGAGAGGCGATCCAGGGTCTCATTGAGTTCTGGCTGGGTTGCCTTATCGCTCAAAGAGATCACCGCCACCTTGCAATGGGCGGCTTCAAGCCGCCGAATGGCAGCCTGCCGATACCAGCGATTCGCCGAGTCATCCCCCACCTCGACGATGGCGAGCTGTGGGGTCACCCCTCTGTCTGCAAGAGCCTGCACGCGGACAGACAAGGCGCTCATCAACGCATCAGCCACAGGCTTACCTTTAAGCTCAATCACGGCGGAGTCCTTTCTCGGCAAGGTCCATGGCGTTTCGAGCCTCACCGTCTCCTTGCCTGCGTAGCTGGTCGAGCTGCCGGTTGATTCGCTGGGCCAGCGAGCGATCCTGCATCCAACAGGTATTAGCCAGCGTGGTAGCAGCGGCGCCATCGATTGCCGCTCGTAAAAGAGCTGCTGCTACCGTGACATCGGATGCTGCCATTGATGTGCCCTCCGCGGCGATCTTTTGGCACAGAAAAAGCGCTTGGGCAGCCAGCTCCATAATGGCCAAGGGCGCCCGTGTAGCAGCATAAAGATTTGCCTCTAGGACGGCTGCGCGCTTCTCGGCAAGTTCTGGGGTATTGCGCGGGAGTTTAAGCGCAGCAGCCACGGCCTGGTAGCCTTGAGCGTCCTCATCGGCAAGCTCCAAAAAGCGCTTGCGCAGAACTTGAAGATGGCTTGTATGCTCCTCCATTTGGGGCCATACCTGCTGGTATCGGGAGTTTTGCAGTGTAAGCTCCACCACCATCTGCAGTTGGGCGGCGCCAATGGCCGCCGCTAAGGCGCTCGAAGCACCCCCGCCAGGCGCAGGAGAGGGAGAGCCCAGCTCTTCCAAATAGTCGTTGATGGATCTATCCCAGCTCATGGCCACCCCTTTTGACAGTAAGAAACTTAGGTGAGGGTCGCAGAAGCGCTTTCGCAGCAACCGCGCGCCTTTTTCTGTGCCATCTAAGGGTACCCCAGAGGCTGGGTGCACTCGATAAGGTTCGACATAAGAAAAGCGACCCGACTTGAGCCGGGCCGCCTATTAGGGGGGCACAAGATGAGAGCGCTCTTGCCTCTTGGGTTGCGCGTTGCCCAAGAGGCCTTTAGAAGCTAGATCATGCCGTAGAAACGCACCGTCTCAAGAGCGTCTTCAAACTCCATGCCGTGAGGCAGGATCACACGCTCAGTGCCGCCACGATAGCCAGCGCGCACACGCTCGTCGAAGGACGCGAATTGCACGCCACGATTGGAGCTACGGGTAAGCGGATCATCGCACACGGTATACTCATCATCGGTGATACCGGTGGTCTGCAGCGCCCGGCGCACGATGGTTTTAGTGGACGAATTCGCAGCGTAGTTCTCATTTAGAACAACCCAGGACATATATTCCTCCCCTTAGGTAGTGATGCTTTCATTTTGAAATGGGAGGACACAAGGTTTATGAAGGGACTATACACAATTGCCAACGGCAAGGATGAGTCCGTGAACGGCCAGTATGCGTTCAGCTTTGTCGCATTTTTTCTGAAATATATGTACCTAGGAGCCTATCTTGAAGGCTACGCAGGAAAAAGGGCCCCGCTCTCTCAAAGAAAACGGGGTCCAATAGATGCCTTTTCGCGTTGGATGTACCCAACGGCAGGACTAGTCTAGGTCGTCCATGTTGGCCGGTGCTACAGGAGCATAGACAGTGGCGTTTACATCCACCGACTCTGCAGCGACAGGAGCGTCATAGCGAGGGGCAGATCCGGCAGGAGTGGTGAGCATCTGCGAGGGGAAGACAGACTCTGCATCATCCATGAAGTGCTGGAGGAGCTGCTTGTACTCGGTACGGAACTCCTCGCGAGAAGCCTTGAGACGGTCGATCTCGTCCAGCTCGTTTTGCTTCTCTGCCAGCGCCTGGCGGATGACCTCGCGAGCCTTTTGATCTGCGTCATTCTTGATCTTGTCTGCATTGTCGCGGGCCTCAGAGATCATGCGGTCTGCAGCCTGCTGGGCAACAATGAGGGCCTGGGAGATCTGGCGCTCAGAGGCCATGGAGCCACTAGGTTGAGAGACCGCCAAAAGCGAGGGCGAGGAGGACTGGCCCTGCTCCTGAAGCTCCTGCTGAAGTTGAGCGATTTGAGAGCGAGCAGCGTCAAGAGCCTGATCTGAAGCGGTGAGGCGACCCTTGAGGTCTGCGATTTTTTGGAGCATAGCGTCTACCTCGACAGCCAGCTCCTCCAAGAAGGCGTCGACCTCCTTGGTGTCATAACCGTGCTTGGACGGCGTAAAGGCAAGCTGCTCGATGTCTGCGGGTGTGATTGCCATTCTGGTTCCCTTTCCTGAGGATGGCCTGGTGTGATCGAACATACGAACTAAAGAATACTACCTCAGGACCAGCCTCGAGATACCCCTGGGCGCCAAGAATGCAAGGTAAACCCGCAAAAGTGTGAGATAAGCGGTATCTTTCGGGCTGCAGAGGCAACCTAATTAGAACATCAAGAGCAGGCGCACCACCAAATTTTGGATAAGGCCCAACGCCAAGATGGCGATGACGGGTGAGAAGTCGATGCCTCCCAAAGGTGGGATAAAGCGCCTGAAGATATTCATATAGGGAGCCACGATGCGATTGATCGCAGTGGCCAGATCATCAACAAAGCCACCGGGCCTGCGAGGAATCCAAGACAGGATGCACCAAGCCAAGATAATGAACTCGTAGATGTCGATAAAAGTACTGAGTGCACGAATAAGTTGCAAACGAAGCATGAGGTTCCTAGCCGTTTTGGGAAAGCTTGCACGCACGAGCCAATGCTGCCTCCACAGCTTTAAAGCTACCCTCGGCCATGAGGGGCTCGAGCTCATGGAGGGCTGCAGAAGTAGTGCCTCCAGGAGACGTCACCCGCTCCATATAAGCGCGGGGGTGCTCCTGGGATTGAGAGAGCATGGAGGATACACCACCCATGGTGGTGTTGAGAAGATCGCGGGCTTGGGCAGCCGGAAGACCAGCATCAATAGCCGCGCGAGTAAGTGTGTCAACCAGCAAAGCAAAGAACGCAGGCGCGCAGCCTACTACCGCACCCTCGACTTCCAGGCGCTCTTCTGTCATGGCAGCAGCAGATCCTAGGGCCCCAAAGAGCTCCAGGCACAGTTGCACGTCATTCTCGGTAGCCCAGAGACCGGGGGCCACAGCCGAGGCGCCCTGGCGCACTGCCACAGGCAGATTGGGCATTACGCGCACGATGCGCTCTCCCTCCCCCAGCGCCTCTTGAAGGGTGCCCAGGGTGACCCCTGCCGCAATCGAAACGATAAGGGAGCCAGAAAGGGCATCCCCCACCTCATCGATGAGGTTATTGAGCACCTGGGGTTTCACTGCCAGGATGCACAGGTCGGGAGAGGCCTCGAGGATGTCTTTGGCCTTTGGCGAGATAGCGACACCCACCTCGGAGCGAAGGGCTTCCAGCTTGGAGGGGTTGTGGTCGGCCACAGAGATATGGCTGGCAGGACAGAGACCAGAGGCCACCAAACCGCGAGCAATGGCGGAGCCCATGGAACCGCCGCCAAGGATGGCGATGGTGACCTGGGAAGCTTTCGAAGTTGAGGGAGAAGTCATAGGGTTTAGGCCTCGATGATTCGATCGGATACAAGCTTGTCGAGATCGGCTTGAGAAAGCTCAATGCCTGCCGGAAGCACCACAAAGACGCGATCGCCCAGCTCTTCTACCGAGCCGTTGACGCCGCAGGAGAGACCAAAGCAGAAGTCCAAAATGCGCTTGGCGATCTCGATCTGAGTGTTTTTGAAGGACAGCACCACAGGCTGGTTGGTGCGCACGCGGCGGATGACCATCTGCACATCATCGTAGCTGGTGGGCTTCAAGACGTAGGGAGGCAGCTTTCCGGAGTTCACGCGGGGCACAGGAGTAAGGCCAATGTCGCCGGGAGTCACGGTGGATTGGCCGCCTAACACCGAGGTGGAGGGACGATCATCCAGAGCGCGATGAGTGCTTCCTACGCCCCAGCTCTCCTCGCTCATGCGCTGAGAGGTGGAGAACCCCCCGGCAGAAGGAGAAGGAACCCCCTCATCTACCGGGCGACCAGAACGCGTGTAGACCGAGACGCTCTCTGCCTCAGGGCGGGAGGTGTTGCCCAATACGCCGCTGGTGGGATGGTCGTTTGCGGGGTAGTCGTCGTAGGGCTGATCATAGCCGTCGTAGGACTCATCGTAGTCATCGTAATCGTTGTAGTTTTGCGACTGGCCCATAAGGCGGTCGCGAAGGTTGTCCAGAATGCTCATGAGTCTCTCCTCGCCTGCGGTAGTGGTGTGTTTACTCTAGATCGACAGCTGTGCCCGCAGCCTAAGAAGACCGAGCAGTGCCAGCAACAGGTATCAGAAAGGGTACCTAAGTACCCCTTGCTGACGCTAGTCGCTCGCTGGCGTGTACTGAGGATCGAAGACGATGCGACCTAGGCGAACCAGTGTCGCGCCCTCCTCGATGGCCATCTCGAAGTCGTCGCTCATGCCACAGGACAGAACCGGCAGCGAAGCTGCAGTGTTAGTTTCAAGACTATCACGAAGCTCCCTTAAACCGCGGAAGGTCACACGATCCTCTGCGGGCTCATGGGCAGGCGCCATGGTCATGAGGCCCTGAGGCTCGATGCCTTCCAAATCTAACAGGCGCTCCATCCACTGAGCCAGCTCCTCTGGAGCAAAGCCGCTCTTAGTGGACTCGCCGCTCACATTGACCTCAAAGAGCACAGGTACGACGAGGTTTTTCTCGGTAGCACGGGCGCTAATGGCCTCTGCCAGATGCACCGAGCTCACCGACTGGATGCGCGCAGCAGTCCCCAGCACCGCATTGATCTTGTTCTTTTGCAGGTTGCCGATCATGTCGAAGGGCGGCGGGGTAATGCCCTGCTCTTGGAACTCGGAGAGTTTGCGCACCAGCTCCTGGGGGCGGTTCTCGGCAAAGTGGGTGTAACCTGCCTCCATGGCCTGGATCACCTGAGAGACACCTACGGTCTTGGATACGGCATAGATGTCCACATCCTCGGCGCTGCGACCCGAGCGCTGGCAGGCATCGTGTACCTTCTGGATGATCTCTTGACGACGCTGGGCCAAAAACTCTTTATAACTGTTGGGATCCATCGAGATCGCGGACGTGGAACTGGGTGTCATGAAGCATCATCGGCTTTCTGGGATTTGCGGCGAGCCTTCTCTTCTTTGGCACGGGCGGCAGCGTTGGCAGCCATCTCCAATGCCTGGGCCAGGTTTCCGGCGATCTCCTCATCGTCGAGGATGGGGTTGGTGGAGGTGCCCACCTCGATCTCGGGAATCTGGTTTACCACGGTCTCAATCTTGTCTGCACCCATGGTGAAGGCGGCATTCTGGGAGGCATAAAGGTCTTCCAGCTCTTCCTCGTCCATGTCTGCCAGCACCGCAAGCTCTGCGCGGCTGCCGGTGAGCAAGAAAACCAGACGCTCGCCCACCTCTACAGAGTTGTCGGAGATGCGCTCCAGCATGCGCGCGGCCATCATGACGCGGCTCACAGCATCGATGTCGTCGTCGGGGCCCAGGTGCGAGAAGCTGGAATAGAAGCTCTTGTAGAGGTCGTCCACCGGGCGGTCGAACTCAGGGAGCTCTGCGGCCTCGGCGATGTCGTTGTCCACGATGGCCTCGACGGTGGTTCCCAGCACGCGATAGACCAGATGGGCCTGGCTGGCCAGAAGGTCCAGCATTTGGCGGGGAATCTCGCGGCCGACGCAGCGCTTGGTGGTCTTGGCGATGTTGCGCACATGGTTGCTCATGCGAGCCAGGTTGAAATTGACATAGATCACAAACTGCAAGAGGCGCATATCTGAGGCCACCGGGTTTTGCAGCACGATGAGGTTATAGGCGCGATCCTCCAGATCCGCGCAGCGGCTGTCGATGGCGCGGGTAGCTTTTTTCACCTCTCGCGCCTTGGCCTTGTCGCCCTCCACCAGCGAATCCACCGCCTTGTGGAGCTGAAGATCGATCTCTGTGTAAATGGCGACCAGCTCCTGGCGGAGACGGGCGAGCTGCTTGTCAAATTGCTCTCTCATCTAGAGATCCTTTCTTGTGGGAGGTGCAGGAGTCGCTGCCGAGAAAGGCTTCCTCAAAGGAAGGGAGGGGTTTCTCGGCAGGGAGGGCGGTGCGGATCCCCGACCAGCCAAGCGCGGGGCTTAGCCAAAGCGGCCGGTGATGTAGTCCTCGGTGCGCTGGTCGCGCGGAGAGGAGAAGATTTCGCTGGTAACGCCGTACTCGATGAGGGTGGCGGGCTCGCCGGCATGCTCTTGCAGGAAGAAGGCCATGTAATCGGAGACGCGGGCGGCCTGCTGCATGTTGTGGGTGACGATGATGATGGTCATCTCGGGAGCGAGCTCGTACATGAGGTCCTCGACCTTTTGGACCGAGGTGGGGTCGATGGCGCTGCAGGGCTCGTCCATGAGCAAGACGTCGGGTTGCACTGCCAGCACACGGGCGATGCAGAGACGCTGCTGCTGGCCGCCGGAGAGCGCCAGGCCGTTCTTGTTGAGCTGGTTGGAGACTTCCTTCCAGAGGTTGGCGCGCTTCAACGACTCCTCGACGATACCATCGAGATCGCTCTTGGAGGTCACGCCCTGGAGCCTGGGGCCAAAGGCCACGTTATCGTAGATGGACTTGGGGAAGGGGTTGGGCTGCTGGAAGATCATGCCCACGCGGCGGCGCAGGTCCACAGGGTCGACCCCGGGACCGTAGATGTCGTTGCCGTCCAGCTCCATGGTGCCTTGGGTGCGTGTTCCTTCGATGAGGTCGTTCATGCGGTTTATGCAGCGCAGGAAGGTGGACTTGCCGCAGCCCGAGGGGCCGATGAACGATGTGATCTTGTTTTGGGCGATATCCATGGTTACGCCTGTCAAGGCATGGAAGCTGCCGTACCAAAAGTCGAAGTCCGCCACATGGATGCCGGTCTTCTCGTTCTTGGGGGCGTCGCGATACTCGGTCATGGGCTATTTACCTCCGGTCTTTTTCGCACTCTTGCGCGACAGATAGCGTGCGAAGAGGTTAAACGCGAGGATCATGAGCATGAGCAGCAGGGCGGTGCCGTAGGCAGCCTGCATGTTAATGCCGTCGTTAGCGAGCAGGTACAGATGGATGGTCATGGGGCGGCCGGAATCCATGGGTGTGATGGGCAGGTTGATGGCCTGGCCCATGGTATAAAGCACTACCGCCGTCTCGCCCACGGCGCGGCCGATGGCCAACACGATGCCTGTGGCAATGCGGGGGAACGCGGAGGGAAGCACCACTCGGCTTACTACCTGCCATTTGGTAGCTCCCAGGCCATAGGCGCCCCAACGGATGTAGCGAGGCACTGCGCGGATGGCTTCCTCGGTGGTGCGCATGACGATAGGCAGCATCATGAGGGCCAGCGCCAGAGCGGCGGAGAGCATGGAGAGGCCAAAGCCAAAGGCCTCCACAAAGAGGGCGAAGCCAAAGAGGCCCATAACGATGGAGGGCACCGAGGCCAAGGTGTCGGTGGCATAGCGAATGAAGTTCACCAGACGGCCCTGCTTGGCATACTCAGCCAGATAGACTGCCGCCAACACTGCGATGGGGGTGCAGATGAGCATGGCCAGCACTGTGACATAGAGGGAGGAGACGATGGTGGGGAAAATGCCTCCCTCTGCGTTGACGCCTTGAGGCCAGCCAAAAATGAAGTCCAGGCTCATAACGGGCAGGCCGTTGACCAGCACAAAGAGAATGATGAGCACCAACACACCGGTAGTAACGGCGCCGGTGGCCCTAAAGACGCCCAACATGGTGGCGTTGGTGGCATTCTTGGAAACCTTAGGTTTGGCGCCTGAGGCCAGAAGGCGCTTGATGCGCTGGCGGGAGTGCTCCTGTTCTTTCTCGAGCTCCGGGAGGTTGGAGGGAGCTTTTGCCACATCTTCTGCCAGCTCATAGTCGGTGGCTTTAGCGCGGTAGTCTTTCTCGGCACGCTCTTTGACAGCTTTGGCAGTGTCCACCTTGGCCTCGCGAGGACGGCTGATAAGGCGCACGATGCCCACCAAGCCAGCAGAGATGATAAAGAGCACTACGCCCATGCCAAAGAGAGCGGAGCGGTGGAGGCCAGAGGAGTAGCCCATGTCGAGCGCGATCTGGCTGGTGAGGGTGGAGATGGGGCTGGAGATGTTCTCGGGAATGACGGGAGCGTTTCCCACCACCATGAGCACGGCCATAGTCTCACCGATGGCGCGGCCCATGCCCAGCACCACCGCATTGACGATGCCCAGCTTGGCCGCGGGAAGCACCACTTTATATATGGTCTGCCATTTGGTGGCGCCCATGGAATAGCTCGCTTCGCGCACGCCCATGGGGATGGAGCGCAAGGCGTCCATGGTGAGGGTGGTGATGGTGGGCACGATCATGATGGCCAGCACCAGCCAGGCGGTGAGAGCGCCAAAACCCAAGCCTCCGGTGAGGTCGGCCAGCCAGGGGCGCAGGATTACCAGGCCAAAGAAGCCATAGATGACCGAAGGTACGCCAGCCAGCAGGTCCACCGCCGTCGAGACGATATTGGAGAGGCGCTTGTTGGCGATCTCGGTGAGGTAGACGGCGCAGCCAATGGCCAGAGGCACGCCAATAACCAAGGCGCCGGCAGTGACGATGATGGAGCCCACCAGAAGCGCCATGATGCCGTAATGCCCGGAGGAAGGCGCCCAGTCCATGCCAAAGAAGGACAGCAGGCCGATGTCTGAGAGCACAGGCAGCGCCTTGTAGAGCGTGAAGGCGAAGATAAGCAGCACCGCGAGCACCGCCACGCAGGCACAGGCCAAAAACAGCGCTTCCAACGCGCGCTCTTTGATCATAGTGGAGCGGCTTACCAACTGAAGCTGACGACTATGGGCACCCGAGGTATTGGGGTCGATGTCTTCTAGATGGGGCGGCTTTTGCAGCTTTTTCTCTTTGGCCATGAAGCTACTCCCCTCCCTTTCTCTCGGCAGAAATGGGGATGTAGCCCGCGTCGCGGATGGTTTGGGCCATCTCGTCAGAGACTACCAGTGCGATGTATTCCTTGGCCGTGCCGGAGGGCTCGCCCTTGGTGAAGAAGTACAGATAGCGGGAGACCGGATAGGCGCCGGCCTCCACCGCCGCCTCACTGGGCTCGACGCTGTTGACTGCCAGCGCCTTAACCTTCGCAGAGGTGAAGGCGGAGTCCACAAAGCCCAGCGAGATGTAGCCGATGGCGCCGGGAGTGCGGCTCACCACGTCGCGCACCTGACCGGTACCAGGCAGCACTGCCGCAGCAGGGTCGAAGCGCGTGTCGCCCATGACGATGGTCTTGAAGGCCTCACGAGTACCCGAGGCCTCGTCGCGATTGACCACCAAGATTGGCAGGTCCTCTCCGCCCAGCTCTTTCCAGTTGGTGATCTGACCGGCATAGATGGCCCGCAGCTGATCCATGGTGACGTTGGCCACACGGTTTTGTGTGTTCACAATCACTGCGATGCCGTCAGTAGCGATCTCTGTGGTGACCAGCTCGCCGGTGCTCTTCTCGGCCTCTGTGAGGTCGCGGCTGGAAGTGGCGATATCTGCCGTACCGTTGAGCACGCTTTCGATGCCCGCCGACGAGCCCAAGCCACTCACCAGCACGTGGATACCCGTATGCTCGGTAAACTGCTCTGCGGCGATCTCTGCGATGGGCATGACGGTGGTGGAACCCGCCACCGTGAGCTCACCGACCGAGGCTCCAGAGCCGGCGCATCCCGTGCTGCCGAGAAGCACCGCCAAGGCCACCAGAACGCTTAGCAACCCTGGGACAAAGGCGTGGCGGGCGCCATCCAGGCAACGGCGCCGTGACGGCCGCACAGACCCCGCTCTTTCCGATAGGAGAAAAACCGGTCTGTGTGAGCCGGTGTGGAAATCCCGATGTTGTGTATGTTGCACGGCATAACCCCTGCACTCGTAAGCGATTGTTCGATAGCAGCGGCTAAAGACAGGTGCCTGTCATCAACCTTGACCATGCTACCAAAGCTTGTTTCGAACCGATTAAGTAGTTCCTCCGACACCTCATAGTCACAACCTGCAATATGGGGACCAATAAAGGCTTCCACTTGAGAGGTTGTATACCCTTTGAGCTCGCAGAGCCGCACCGCCGCTTTGGCAGCGATAGAAGCAAACGTGCCTTTCCATCCAGAATGCACCACTGCAAATCCATCTTGAACACAGAGCACAACGGGAACGCAGTCGGCAAAGCACAGAAGCACCGGAACATCTGCGGCGGTGCACAGAATGCCATCAGCGCCTGCACGAGCCTCGACCCTAGCGGCACAGATGGCCTCAGGCGCATTTGAAGTGATTTCTACCAAATGGTCCCCATGAACCTGCTTGGGCACCACAAGGTTCTTCTCGGCAGCCTGAGCGCCCATCGCACAGAGCACGCGATGGCGGTTCTCGGTCACGCAACCCGGATCATCGCCTACCGCATCGCCCAAGTTGAGAGAGGCGAATGGCGCAGCAGAGACTCCCCCATTTCTCTCTGTAAACGCGAACGTGACACCGTCCGCGCGGTGAAAACCGCCATTCAGGGTCACGCCATTACAAGTCTTAGTCTCAAAGGAGGCTTGCGCCTTAGCCACGAGAGCGCCTCAAGAAATCGGGAATATCAAACTCTTTGTCTGCAAAGCCCGAGGAGGCAGGCTTTGGAGCCGGCGCTGGGGTGTGGGGCTTGGGGGAAGCGCCAAAGGAGCCCATGGAAAGCTGGGGCTGGACGGAGCCGTCGTTGAAGCCGGTAGCGATGACGGTGACGCGCACCTGATCGCCCAGGCTCTCATCGATAACGGTACCAAAGATGATGTTGGCATCGGGATCGACGTTTTGAGAGATGACCTCCGCGGCGTCGTTGATCTCCTGAATGCCCAGGTCCTTGTTGCCAGCAATGGAAAGGAGCACACGAGTGGCGCCATCCACCGAGCTCTCCAGAAGGCGGCTGGAAATGGCCTCTTGAGCGGCGTCAGAGGCGCGGGAGTCACCAGAGGCGATGCCGATGCCCATCATGGCAGTGCCAGCACCGCGCATGATGGTGCAGACGTCTGCAAAGTCCAGGTTGATGAGGCCGGGAACGGTGATGAGATCGGTGATGCCCTGAGTGCCCTGGCAAAGCACGTCGTCTGCCAAGCGGAAGGCCTCAAGCATGGTGGTCTTCTTCTCGGCGATGTCCAAAAGGCGATCGTTAGGGATCACGATGAGGGTGTCCACGTTCTCTGCCAGCGTATCCACGCCGTTCACTGCCTGCTGGCTGCGCTTGCGGCCCTCGAAGGTGAAGGGACGGGTGACTACGGCCACAGTGAGCGCCTTGATGTCGTTCTTGGCGATGTCTGCCACCACGGGGGCAGCGCCGGTACCCGTACCGCCGCCCTCGCCGGCAGTGATGAACACCATGTCGGAGCCTGCCAATGCAGCCTTGATCTCGTCGCGAGAGTCCTCTGCCGCCTGCTGGCCAACCTCAGGGTTGGCACCGGCGCCGAGACCCTTGGTGAGATCGGTGCCGATATGCACCTTGATGTCTGCATCAGAGAGTGCCAGTGCCTGGGCATCGGTATTGATGGCGACAAACTCGACGCCGCGAATGCCCTCCTCGATCATGCGGTTAACGGCATTGGTGCCGCCACCGCCCACGCCTACAACCTTGATTACGGCGAGGTAGTTATTGGGCGCGTCGGTGTCGTTCATAGTTCCTCCTCGGGGCTCGGTCCCAACCCGATGCTTGGTGCTGCGTTGATAGTGGTAAGGCATCGCAAGACGCCTTGGGGTGGTGTGGACGTTGAGTCCGCGCCGATGGTGGCTTATGGAAGAGCGCCCCTTGAAAACCCTCAAGCTCAAGTAGACGTCTATAAACCATCTAAATCGTCTAATAGTGGCACAAAGCAAAGGAGAGCGTCAACCCCTTTGACGAATCCATGAACGCCCCAGCTCACAAGGGCTGCTTTGCAACCTTCAACCTATTCTTGAAGCTTAAACTTAGCAGCTGTAAGAAACCCTAGGATGTAGTTTGGTCCTGAGGGTTTTGGCTGTCGGAGCCTCCAGTAGGTTCTGAACCGCCATTCCCTTGGCTTGAGCCTGAGCCTTCAGAACCCTGGGCTCCCTCAGAGCCGCTTTGGCTCCCCGACGCCCCTTGGCCTTGAGCTGGCTGGCCGGATGCTGCAGCCTCTTGGCCTTGCGCAGCCGCTCCATCGTTGCTGGCGACCACTCCTGTGCCTGCACCCACAGACGAGCTGGAGATCTGACGATAGCTGGGCTTTGCGGGATTTCGCACGTTGATGTAGGTGAGCTGGTTGGGATGGGCGCCCATGAGCTCATTGATAACCGCCTCTTTGGAAGAGATCTGATTGGGAGCCCCGAGCGAGATCTCCAACCCAGAGGAAAGCACACAGGAGATGGCTTCCTCGCTCGCAGCGGAATAGGACACGATCTGCGAGGCCAGGCCTTGAGAGAAGGTAGTCTGGTATTGGATGCAGTCCAATATGGGGGCATCGGTGGTTTTGGCGCCAGCCTTAGGATCCACCGTAGAAGGCGTATCGCGGATGAGCAGACAGCCGTCTTCTTTAGCCTGCGCCAGCGCCACCTGTACCAGGTCTCCCCCGTCCAGCGCCTGAGCGGGCATAGGCTCGATCCAAGCGCCGTCCTCGCTCAAGTACCAGGCGCTGTTGCCTGAGGGAATGGTGACGATGGCAAAGACTTGACGCTCCTCCACAGAGATGGTGAGCTCTCCGGGGAACTTCCGGCTCACATGCACCGACTTTACCCAGGGGTTTTTTACCAGGTTCTCCTCGATCTTGGCAGTGTCCACATTAAGCAGCGTGGCGTTATCTGGCACCGCTGCCAACTTGAGGATGTTCTCCTGAGTCAAATGATTGGTGGCCTCGGCGTTTATCTGCTGCACCGGCAAGATGGGAGTGAGGCTCAGCGCGAACAGGCCGCCGATAATAACGCCCACTGCCACAAGCGCCACCAAGGCCCAAAGCAAAGGACGTGGCAGAGCCCGCTGGGATTTGCTCTGATCGGTAAGGCCTAGTCCCGCTACCGAGAGATGACCCACTCGTTTAGTCTCCCGAGAAGTGCCCGCAGCCCGCAAAGGACGGGGCGGCCTCGAAGAGTTGAGGCTCGAAGCTTTGGGGGAAGCCGGCCGTGAAGGACGGCGCGTGGCCCTGCGGGGGGAGGAAGAGGAGGTCCTAGGACGAGAACCCGAGGAACTTGACCTGCGGTCTGAGCGTGACACCGGATCCCTCCTTTACCTGGGTTTGCATCTCGTCGATGAGTCGCAATACGTCTTGGGCAGAAGCCCCGCCTTCGTTGACGATGTGGTTGGGATAGGCCTCCGAGATGAGAGCGGCACCGAAGCGCTTCCCTTTAAGTCCTGCGCGACCTATGAGGTTTGCAGCGCTGTCGTGGGCGGTATCGCAAAAGATGCCGCCACAGGTGGCAACTCCCATGGGCTGCTGCATCTTGCGACGATAGAGCCTGCGGTCTATACGCTCGGACACCTGGGCTTTGGTGGAAGGATCCAGAGCGAGCTCCACCTCAAGCAAGATGGACGTTGCCGGGATCGAGGAGGTGCGATAGCCCCACTCGATGTCATGGCCGTCCAGCCTGCAAAGCCCCTGGCCCGGCACGTGGCACACCACCCCTCGCACACAGGAGCCAATCCACTGATGGCGCGATCCGGCATTTTGAGAAACCGCGCCTCCCAATGTGCCAGGTATCCCTGCCAGCATCTCGATGCCCGAGAGCTCGCATTGGAGCGCCACGTTGACCGCCTGGGCGGTGAGCGCGCCGGCACCCACATGCATCACCGAAGCCTCTTCGTCCACCGCGATGCGAGAGAACTCACGTCCCAGCAATAGCACGCAGCCATCGTAGCCTCCGTCGGCTGCGATGATGTTGGTGCCTTTGCCCAGCACCACCCAAGGAACCGATTCCTCTTGAAGAGTGGTAAGCACGCGGGCCAACGACGGATAACTATGCACCTTGGCCACCAAAGCCGCGGGGCCGCCCACACGAAGGGACGTGCGCCGAGAAAGGCGCTCATCCTTGATGATCTCTGCATCGTAGGCGCCCGAGAGCGCCATATAGGCATTAAAAAGGCTCATGAGGCTCCCTCAAGGCTCCGATAGCTGCTGGTCCTTATTCTCACAGAAAAGCTGAGGCACCTTAAGCACCTGGATGCCCGGGAGGTACCTCAGCTCATAAACAATCCTAGCGATTACTCAGAGGAGGCATCGCGCTCCTGCATGGCCTCGATGAATTCCGGGCCTACCATGGTGACGTCACCTGCACCCATGGTGATCACCAGGTCACCTGGACGCACTACCTCCATCAAGGCAGGCACGATGTCGCTGCGGCCCGCCACGTAGCGGACCTCGCCCACCTGGCCCGACTCCTCCACTGCAGTGGCCACAGTCTTGCCAGAGATGCCGGGAATAGGCATCTCCCCTGCCGAGAAGACATCCATTACCAAAAGGACGTCTGCATTGGAAAACGCCTGGCCAAATTGAGAGGCCAAAGCCTGGGTGCGGCTATAGCGGTGGGGCTGGAAGGCTACAACCACGCGATCGAAGTCCAAACCCGCTGCAGCCTTGAGAGTAGCCTCGACCTCAGTGGGATGGTGGCCATAGTCATCCACCACGCAGATGTTATCGATATCCCCCACATGGGTAAAGCGGCGGCGAACGCCGGAGAAGGTGGAGAGCGCCTCTGCTGCCTTGGCGCAATCAAGACCCAAAGCCCACGCCACCGCAATGGCAGCAGTGGCGTTGAGCTGGTTGTGAGCGCCGGGGTTGCTCTTGATGGTGACGGTGACCACCTGGCCGTTGGGCAGGGTGACATCTACAGTGCTTGCCAGCTTATGAGTCTGGGCGCGAGGGGCGCAGACGATGTCGTTTTGGCCACCGAAGCCATAAGTGAGGGTCGTGCGACCGGTTTGGTACGCCAGCTCGGGCACATGGGGGTTCTCACCGCACACGATAACCGTGCCATCAGGGCCCACCGAGCTCATGAACTGGGAGAAGGTCTCCTCGATGGCCTCCAGAGAGCCGTAGTGGTCCAGATGGTCTGCCTCGATATTGGTGACCACCACAATGGAGGGATCCAACAGAAGGAAGGAAGCATCGGACTCGTCAGCCTCTGCCACATAGAGATCGCCTTCGCCGTTGCGGCCGTTGGTGTGATAGCCTTCCACGATGCCGCCGATGAGGAAGGAGGGGTCTAAGCCCATGGCGTCCAACATGGTGGCCACCATAGAAGAAGTAGTGGTCTTGCCATGAGTACCTGCTACCGCCACGGTTCTGCGGCCTGCGCCCAGGGCTGCCAGCATCTTGGCCCTAGGCCAAATGGGGATGTTGAGCTCCTTGGCACGGACAACCTCAGGGTTGGTATCGGGGATGGCGGTGGAGGTCACGATGACGTCAGGCTCTTGGCTGTCGATGGTGGCCGCCTCATGGCCAATGGCCACCTCTACGCCCGAGCGGCGCAGGTCACGCACATAGCGCGACTCTTTAAGGTCTGAGCCGGTCACCTGGCAGCCGCGCTCGTGCAATACCTTGGCAATGCCGCTCATGCCAGCGCCGCCAATGCCTACAAAATGGGCGTGGTTAAAGGGCAAGCTCGTGTCTGCCATAAAAAAGCTCCTTAGTTGCTAATCTCTGCCAATGCCTAAGGCTTTTGGCGCAGTATTGCCTTTGACTCTACCTTCTTCGAGCCCTAATGGCCGCGTTTACCCAGTTTCTCCGTCTCATCAGCTAAACGCTGAGCGGCTCTATCTTGGGCCAGGTCGGCTGCAGCCTTGTGCATAGCCTCCCGCGCCTGAGGATGATCCAGCAGGTCAAAGAGCACATCGTCAAAGGCAGCGCCGGAAAGCTCGTCATCTGTCACCAGCTTGGCCGCCTTGGCGCCCACCAAAAACTGTGCATTGACCGTTTGGTGGTCTGCGGTGGCAAAGGGATAGGGCACCAAGATGGAGGGCACCGCCGCAGCAGAGATCTCAGCGATAGAAGAGGCGCCCGCCCGGGAGACCACTAGGTCAGCGGCAGCCAGCAGGTCGCCCATGTTCTCAATATAGGGCACCGCGTGGTAGCGCTGCTGCTCCGATGGAGTGAGGTTGAGGGTGGAGACCACCTGCTCATAGCCGTCGCGACCGGTAGAATGCACCACATGGAGATTCTCGCGCGCCATCAAGCTTGGGCGCACCCGTTCCATGGCCTCGTTGATGGAAGCGGCTCCCAGAGAGCCGCCAAACACCAGCAGCAATGTGGCGTCTTCAGGAATGTCCAGAGAGGCGCGGCCTTTGGCTCCGTCGCCATCGATCACCGAGCGTCTCACGGGGTTTCCCGTCACCACGATGGAGGTGCCTGCTCCTGCATGAGCCGCCAGGGCGTGAGTGGCCTGAGGCAAGGCCGCAGCGACCACCGAGGCCTTCGAGGCCAGCGTCTTGTTCGCGAGACCCGGCACCGAGTTTTGCTCGTGCAGCATCACCGGCACCCCGTGGCCGGTGCACCAAGACAACAGGGGCATCTCCACATAGGCGCCAAAGCCCACGGCCACATCGGGAGCGCCTGCCATGGCAAAGTGGCGGCTCACCTCATGACGGGCCGAAGCCATGCGCCCCAGAGCGCTCAGGGCCGTCCAGGGACGGGAACGGTCGAAGCCCGAGACCTTGATGGGCACGAAATCGAAGCCTGCCTGAGGTACCAAAGTGCCCTCGAGCTTGGCAGACTGGCCAAAAAAGGTCACATGATGGCCACGGTCCCTCAGCTCTTCTGCCAGAGCCAGTGCCGGGTTGATATGTCCTGCAGTCCCACCGGCAGCAATGGCTACCTCAAGAGTGTCTGCCATGATTCCTCCTGTTTGGATCTTTTTGGCTCCCCCGTCCCGATCCCCCGCGTTCCCTTACCTGGGGACCAGAGCGAGGTCTCAGCCGTTCTGTGGAGCTTGGACCCAAGTCTATGCGTTCCCAGCCGCCAGAGCTTCGACGAGGGCGAGGTTTTGGCGCCAAGGATGAAGAGGTCACCCTTTTGGCCGAAGGGCGCTTCTCGGCAGCAGACGCAGCAGAGCCCCGCCCAGGTCCCAAGGTGTTCTGGGGGCGCGCTTCAGACCCTTGCCGAGAAGAGCCTCCCTCCACCAGGCGCAACGAACGAGGCTGGGCCTCTCCTGCGGTTGAGCCCTCCACGCCCGAGGCGCGCCTGGAAGCCCCCGCGGCCACCTTAAGAGAGCGGCGGCGCTGATCGTGAACGGTTTCGGGCAGACGGCTGTGGAAGGATACCGATAAGATCACGCCTACCTGCATGAGTGCGGCCATAAGAGCGGTGCCGCCATAGGAGATGAAGGGCAAGGCCTTGCCCGATTGAGGAAAGATTCCTATGACGCCCGCCACGTTGAGCACCATGGAGTAAAAGATGAGCAGTGTGATGCCCGAGGCCAAGAGGGTGCCCATGAGGTCGGGAGCCTGCTTGGCGATGCGCAGGCCAGCCACCAGCAGCATCCCAAAGAGCACGAAGACCACCAGGCAGCCCACCAAGCCCAGCTCCTCGCCGATGACGGCGAAGACCATGTCATTGTGGGCCTCGGGAAGGTAGCCGTACTTCTGGCGTCCCAAACCGAGCCCTACGCCCAGAAGGCCGCCGGATCCAAAGCCATAGAAGCCCTGCGTGAGCTGATAACCGGTCTTGTTGCTGTCGGCCCAAGGGTCAAACATCACCAGCAGGCGCTGGCGGGAGTAGTCATCTTTGAGCGACAGCGCTAAATAACCTACTGCGCAGATCGCCGCTATCCCCATCACCAGCCGGGTAGGGACGCCCGCCATTAGGGCCAGGCTAAGGATTACCAGGCCAAGAACCAAGGTAGTGCCCTTATCGGGCTGGAAGAGAATAAGGGCTAAAGGCAGCGCCACCATGAGGCCGCCCTTCCAGGCGAAGTCCTTGAAGTCCCAATGGGCCTGATCGCCCCAGAACTGGGCGAAGATGGCTGCGGCGGCGGCCACCACATAGATTTTGGCGAACTCCGAGGGCTGGAAGGATATGGGTCCCAGGCGGATCCAGCGGGTGGCGCCATGGGAGTCCAGGCCAAAGAGATGCACGCCCAAAAGAAGGCCTACGCTCAACAGACAGAGCACATAGAGGGGCCAGCCGCCCATCAATTTGCGGTAATCCAGCTTGGCCAGAACGACGCAGAACACTACTCCCAACACACAGCTTCTGAGCTGGGTGTTAAAGAATGCGGAAGGGTTTTCGCCGTCTGAGAGCAGGCCTTTGATGGATGAGGCCGAATAGACCATCACTAGGCCTAAGGCCACCAGCCCCACCACCGCAAGGATGAAGAAGAGTCGTGGCTCCATGATGCGCGCAGGGACGCCCAGGATGCGACGATCGGCATCGTCGAGCCAGGCGCCGATGCGCCCCAGAAGCCCGTTTGGGGCCGGAGTGCGGCGTCTGGATTCTTGGGGTTGTGAAGAAACGTTGCTCCGTGAGGTCATGGGCATCCTGTCTAGTGGCCAGGCTGGTCTAGGTCAAGTGTTAACACCAGCTCTTTGAAGCGGCGTCCGCGCTCCTCGAAGCCGGAAAACTCATCGTAGGAAGAGCAGGCAGGAGATAAGAGCACCACATCGCCAGGAACGGCAAGATTCTTGGCAATCGTAAGAGCCTCGGCCATGTGGGGGGCCTGCAGAAGCGTAGCCAAACCCTGGCCTGAGAGCGCCTCGAAGAAACGGTCGGAGGCCTCCCCGTAGGTGACCGTTGCCTTGCAGCTAGCTTTGATGGCATCCACAAACTCATCCAGCTGGCCGCCCTTGTCATGGCCGCCCGCCAAAAGGATCACCCTGCCCGGCTCGAAAGCCCTGAGGGCCGTCACTACCGCATCGGTATTGGTGGCTTTGGAATCGTTGATGTAGCGCACCCCGTCGATGGTAGCCACCGGCTCGATGCGATGCTCCAGCGGGGCGAAGGCCTTGAGCCCTTGGCGCACGCCCTTGACAGAAGCCCCTGCAAAGAGCGCTGCCGCAGAGGCTGCCAACCCGTTGGCCACGTTGTGAGGGCCCTCGATACGCAGGTCTGAGACGGCCACGAGCTCATAGCGCTCGCCGATAAGCTCTACCACCAAAAGCCCGTCGTCCACATAGGCGCGGCAGGGCGAATCGGGAATCTGAGATGCCGACACCCGGCATACCACCAATCCGCGATCATCCAGCTGGCGAGCGAGAGCAGCGCAGTGAGGATCGTCCACATCCAAAATGGCCAGGTCTCCCTCGTCCAGATTGGCAAAGATCTTCTCTTTGGCAGCCAGGTAGTTCTCAAAGGTTTTATGCCACTCGCCGTGGTCTGGGGTGACGTTGAGCAGGCACGCCACTCGAGGATGCAGCTTGGAGGTAGTAGCCAGCTGGAAGCTGGAAAGCTCTGCCACAAACCAAGTTTGAGGATCGCGCTCGGCGATTTGGGTCACTACATTGGTGCCAATGTTTCCGACCGCCACAGCGCCAATGCCCGAGCTCTTGAGCAGCTCGCAGGCAAGCGACGTGGTAGTGGTCTTGCCGTTGGTGCCAGTAATGCCAATCCAGCGCTCCGGACTCTCCCGCCAGGCAAACTCCGGCTCCCCTATGACCTCATGGGCATGGGCCTTGGCGTTGGCGAAAAAGTCAGAGAACTCCGAGATGCCCGGGCTCACCAACGCCAAATCATAGGTGCCGAGAAGATCTTCTGTGCCTACCAGCACGCAGGCTCCTGCATCGCGAAGCTCTTGAGCCAGAGGGCCTTCCTGGGACTTTTTGCCTCCCACCACCGTGACTGAACGCACTCGCGTGGGCCCCAGCTCCAGCAGATAGGTGGCTACAGCACGGCCTGTGGCACCTAACCCCAATACACAAACGTCACCCAAATAGGGGGAGATGGGAACAGCAGTGGGTCCTAAAGGAGCGATGGCGTTCATGAAACACCCTTTCATAGCACCAGAGCCTCGCGGGCCTTCAAAGGTCATAAGGGCAGGGGCTCTGGTAAGTGGGACAAGCAAAAGAACCTATGGGCGCGCACGCAAAAGGAGGCTTAACCCAATTGGAAGTAGAGAGCAAAGCCCAAGGCAGCAAACGCGGCCGAAATGATCCAGAAGCGAATCACCACTTTGGTCTCGCTCCACCCTTTCTTCTCGAAATGGTGGTGCAGGGGCGCCATTAGAAAGACGCGCTTGCCGGTGGCCTTGAAGCTGGCCACCTGAATCATCACCGAGAGGGCTTCGCAAATGAACAAGCCACCCATGATGAGGGAGGTGACCTCGGTCTTGGTAAGCACCGCCAAAGCTGCGAAAGCCGCGCCCAAGGCCAAAGACCCGGTGTCTCCCATAAAGATCTGCGCAGGGTAGCAATTGAACCAGAGAAAGCCCACGCAAGAGCCGCCCACAGCCGCGGCAAAAACAGCCAGGGGAAGCTCGTTGTAGCGGAAGCACACCATGGCCATGAAGATCATGACCACCAGCACCGAGCCTGCTGCCAAGCCGTCAAGGCCGTCGGTGAGGTTTACCGCATTAGAGAGGCCGGCCAAAAGCAGGAAGACGAAGACGACGTAGAGCCAGGGGATGTCAAAGGTGCCCCCCTCATAGGGAATAGAGGTGGTGAGCACTCCCAAATCGATGGAGAGACCGCCTGGAAAAGCCACTACCGGAGCAATGTCTGCCCAGTTCACCGCAGCCAAGCAGAAACCCACAGAGATCGCCGTGAGGCCGATCATCTTTTGTGAAGGAGTGAGGCCCAAAGAGCGGCCATGGGAGACAGACTCGATATCGTCTGCCAAACCCAAAAAAGCCGTGGCATAGGTCACGACGACCGCCAGCACCAAGTCTGGGGTCCATTGGCCAAAGAGCACCAGCGTCACCAAGATGGCGGCCAACATAGCGGCGCCCCCCATGGTAGGCGTGCCTTGCTTTACCAGATGCGTGTTGGGGCCATCGGCACGCACCTGCTGCCCTACGCCCCGGTTGTGCATGAAGCTGATGAAGGGCGGCAAGAACAACAGTGAAATCACTACCGCACAGCCAAAGGTCAAAAGGATGGTGTAGGTGGGATAGGCGTGGACTGCAAGCACTAGGATCGCACCTCCTCGACAAAGGCGTCGAGGCCCACAAAACGCGAGCCCTTGGCCAATACCAAGTCACCAGCCTCAAGGACCGGCCCCACAATGGAAGCCGCTGCGGCGGCCGTGGGGACGCGCACCAGCTTGTCCTCCGATAAGCCCATGGTAGAAGCAGCCTCTGCCATCGCATCGGCGTCTTTATCGCCTACCAGCACCAGCATGTCTATAGGCTTGGCAGCCAGGTAGGCGCCCATGAGGCCATGGAGGCGCGGGGCCTCGCCACCCAACTCGCCCACCTCGCCTATGACAGCGATGCGGCGCCCTTCACAGGAAAGCTCGCACAGCAGGTCTGCCGCCACCGCCAATGAGGAAGGGCTGGCATTGTAAGTGTCGTCGATGATGCGGAAGCCTCGAGCAGCCTGAATGATATGAGCTCGCATGGCTTGCGGCTCCAGGCTATCAAGCCCTGAGGCTGCCTGAGTCAAGGTGAGTCCTGCACGCTGGGCTAGGTCGAGGGCCAGAAGGTCGTCGATGACGCACTGGCGGCCGGTGAGCTTGAGCTCTTGATGCACGCGATCGCCGCAGAAAGCCACGTCGAACGCAGGGCGGCCCTCGGGCGAGAGGGACACTTGAGAAGCGCAGATGCGGTCGTCCGGATGGAAGCCCACGCGGTCCACCAACACTCCAGCAGCCTTAGCAGCCTCGCCAATGGAGGCGGTGAAGTCATCGCCCGAGGTAAGCGCCAACACCGGCTCAAGATCCACACAGCAAGGCAGCGAAGCGTCAGCCGCGAGCCAAGGGATAACCTCGCTCTTTGCGAGGGCAATGTTTTCTCGGCTTCCCAAGATGCCAATGTGGCTGGTGCCAATATTGGTGATGCAGGCCATCTGGGGGCGCGCGCAACGAGCAATGGCGTCGATCTCGCCGGGATGGTTCATGCCCATCTCGCAGACGAAGACCTGGGTGTCATCGGGAGCTGACAGAATAGTGAGAGGTACACCGATGACCGAGTTGAAGTTGCCTACGTTCTTGTGCACGCAGTAGGTGGTGGCCAGCGCCTGGGCCAGAAGGTCCTTGGTGGTAGTCTTGCCTACCGAACCGGTGACTCCCAACACCGCCCAGTCCTGCTGGAGGCGGTAGTGCTCGGCCAGACCCAGAAGGAACGCGCCGGCATCGTCGTGTGCGGCGCGAATGAGGCAGCAGTCTTTCTCGGCAGCTTTGGCGCGCTCAGCCTCTGAGGGCTCGCGAGTCATTACCACGCACGCTGCGCCGGAGTCCATAGCTGGTAGAGCGTAGTCATTGCCATCTTGAGTCTCGCCCAGAAAGCACACGAAAACAGAGCCTGGGGTCACCAGGCGCGAATCCACCACAAAGCCGGAGACCTGGCGGGAGGGGTCGCCTGCCAAAATGACAGCACCACAGGTGGATGCCATGGTCTCGACGGAAGCACGATACATAAGAGCTCTAACTCCTTTTTTCAAGGGCGCGCGGGCCGAGCCAGGCGGCTAAGCGGTAGGGTCGACGCCCATGTCCATGAGAGACTCACCCATGATAGCCGAGAAAACCGGGGCCGCAGAATCTGCAGCAAGGTGAGGAACGCCGTTCAAAGCGACGTAGACCAGCACTTTGGCATCTGACGCAGGGGCAAAGCCCACCAAGGACGCAAAATAACTGTCCTGTTTGTACCCGCCAGACTCGTCGGCTTGCTCACCGGTGCCCGTCTTGGCCGCAATGTCATAACCCTCCACAGCAGCGTTCTTGGCGGTGCCTTCCACCACGACGGTGCGCATGATGTCGGTCACTGCCTGGGCGGTAGCCTCGGAGCAGGCCTGGGGCCCGGTAGGCCAGTCTACCTGGGTGGTGCCTTCATAGATGAGGAAGTGGGGCGTGGTGAGAGTGCCTTTGTTGGCGATGGCCGACACGGCGCGCATCATCTGCACCGGCGGCAGGGCCACTGCCTGGCCAAAGGACATGGCGCCCAGGGTGGCAGAGGTATAGGCCGAGTAGGGCGTCACGATGCCGGCCACCTCGCCGGGGTAGTCGATGCCCGTGGGGCTGCCGATGCCAAACTTGGAGAGCCCGGAAGAGAAAGCCTCGGCTCCCTCAGCACGGCCCATGAGTACGGCGCCAACATTGGAGGAGCGCCGGATGATCTCGCGCACGGTCATGTCCTGGGTCTCCTTGCGGCGGTCGTCGTCGTGCACCGCGTCAGAGCCCACCTCGATGCTGCCGGGCACGTTGTAGACGGTGTCTGCATTGAAGACTCCGTTCTCGATGCCGATGGCACAAGTGAGCACCTTCATGACCGATCCCGGCTCATAGGAGTCGGTCACCGTGCGCAAGGTGAGTTGCTCAGGCGTTACGGTGGAGGTGTCCTCAGGGTTCAAGAACGGCGTGGTGCACATGGCTAGGATCTCGCCGTTGGAGGGATCGGTCACCGCCGCAAAGCCCGACTCCGCGCTGTATTGGGCAACGCCGTCGGAGATCTGCTTCTCGGCGATCTGTTGAATGTTGATATCCAGCGAGATCACTATGTCCGTGCCGTTTTTGGCTGGGGTCTCACTGTAGGCGCCATTGGCGACGGGAACGCCGCCAGGGCCAACCTCTGTGACCCGCTCGCCGTTGGTGCCGGAAAGGATGTCGTTATATTGAAGCTCGAGGCCGGTGCGGCCCTCCCCCTCCGAGCCCACAAGGCCAATGACCTGCCCTGCCACAGCCCCGTAAGGATAGACGCGCTTCATGTCCATGAGCGAATAGACGCCGGTAAGCTCCTGTTTGGCCAGCTCTTGGACCACCTCTTGAGCCACCGAAGTGTCCACCTTTCGCTTGAGATAGACAAAGGTGGAGTCTTTTGTAAGGTCTGCCAGGTAATCTTGAGAGGTGCCCCCCAGCTTTTGAGCCAATACTTGGGCCACCGCCTGAGGGTCGCGCACGTCTTTGGGGTTGGTGTAGAGGGTGCGGCACTCCACCGAGGTAGCCAGCACATTGCCGTTGCGGTCATAGATGGTGCCGCGCTTGGCCTGAAGCACCTGGGTATTGGTATGGAGAGCCTTGGCCTGCTGGGCCCTCATGGGCCCGTCGATGAGCGAGAGATAGAACAACTTGGCGCAGGCCACGATGAAAAAGACCGCCACGCAGGCCAAGACTACCTTGATCCCGTGGTCAAAGGAGCCGCCAGAGGGACGCGACTCATCATAAGATGAACGACCCTCACCAGGCCTGGGGCGCTGGCGAGGGTGGAAGGATTGCTGTCTAGGCACGAAGGCACCTTTCTTAGAACACTGGGCAGAAATGGCCGCCCGATGTCCCAAAGTAGGGACTGCGCCTTGGCTCTTGAACGCTTATGCTACCGATAAAAACGTGCCACCGCACACTGGAGGCCTTCCAGGGGCAGGTGGCATGGGTTTCTCGGCAAGAAGGCGGCGTTAGGAGGCAGCAGGCACACTTACCGTAAGGGCTTCGCCGGCCCCGGCATAGACCATGCCAAGGTTTTGAGTGGCGATAGAGGAGATGCGCGAGTTGTTGGAGAGCACGGCCGATTCGATGCGCAGCTCGCGATTGGCGTCTTCGGCCTGAGAGAGCTGGGTCTTGGTCTCGGCGTTTGCCTGGAGGGTCTGCACCGTGGCGGCGGTAAGCGCCACGCGCGCACAGCACAGCACGAACATCAGGGCGCAAGCGGCGATAACCAGCTTGCAGATGTGCCAAAAGCGCGGGCTGACCCCCTGGCGTGCCGCAGCATCAAGACCTCGGCCTTCGACTACGTCGAAGGATGAGGGAGCTTGCTGTGGAGCGGCGGTGCCCAAAGGACGAGCCGCAGATCCCTGATAGATCATGGTGCCTCCAGAAAAGTGTGGTGCGTTGTGGTGCGATGTAGTGTGAAGTGGTGCGTTTAAGCTGCGTTGGTGGTGCGAGTGTGGTGTGAAGGTAGTGCCCGCGCCTTTATCTGTGAGCTTCTTTAGGGGAGAAGCTCGAGATAAAGCAAGAAAGAATGGAGGCGCGCCAAAGGGCTTCTAGAGCTTTTGGGCTACTCGAAGCTTGGCGCTCCGTGCTCGGGGGTTGCACTCGATCTCATCTGCAGAAGCCTCTATGGGCCGCCGAGTGAGGACATCGAGTACCGGCACGTTCCCGCACACGCATACCGGGAGATCCGGCGGGCATGTGCACCCTTGGGAATACTTGGCAAAGAGATGCTTTACCAGGCGATCCTCCAAAGAGTGATAGCTGATCACCGCGATGCGACCGCCGGGGTTGGCCCAGCGTATTGCCGCTTCGAGACCCGTTTCCAGGACCTCCAGCTCGTGGTTCACCTCGATGCGCAGAGCCTGAAAGGTCTTGCGTGCAGGATGCTTGGCGCGGCGGTCTCGCGCTGGATAGGCGCTGGCTACAATGTCTGCCAAATCCAAGGTGGTCTCGATGGGTCTTTGCTCCCTGCGGCGGCAAATGGCCTCTGCAATTCGAGCTGCGTGCTTCTCGTCTCCATAGGCTTGAAGAATCCGGATGAGGTCGCCGCGAGAATAGGTCGCGACGATCTCTGCTGCGGTTTGGGTGTGAGTATCCGGGTCCATCCGCATATCGAGTGGAGCGTCCTCGTGGTAGGAGAAGCCCCGTTCTGGCCTATCAAGCTGCGGGCTCGATACGCCAATGTCGAACAGGAAGCCATCCACCCCGGGAACCTCAGCCTCGAGCAAAAGCTCGTCGAGCATGCCAAAGTTGCCCTTTAAAAAGAGGTGGTCCACTCCCGGAGCGGCCTCATCAAATCGAGCCGAGGCAGCTTCGAGGGCAGAGTCGTCCTGATCGATGCCCAAAGACAGGCCGCCTGGCGCCAAATGAGACGCAAGGACCAGCGTGTGACCTGCTCCTCCAAGAGTGCAGTCGCAGACCACCTGGCCAGGCTTTGGATCGAGAAGCTCGACCACTTCGTCGAGCAACACGGGTACGTGCCGATATTCTTCTGTCAAAGTCCCACGCTCCTAGTCGAACATCAAAGAATCCAGGTTCTCCTCGAAGGCAGCCTGAGCGGCCTCCCAGCGGTCCGTGTTCCAGATTTCGAAGTGATCGACGTTGCCCACGACGGTGACTTCGCCCTCTAGCCCAAGGGCCTTGCGTTTGGATTCATCCACCTTGCCGAGCGCGATGCGTCCGGCCGAGTCGACATCCACCGTGACGGTGCGGCCGGTGAGACCGCCTCGAAGTTTGATGTCGTCGGGATTCCTGGGGTTGTAGCCATTGGGGAAATAGCTTGCAACCCAGGCTTGATGTCCCTCAGGCGTGAAGCCATAGAGCGCATCCTTGAGGGGAACAAGGCAGACCTTGTCGTCGAACTCTCGACGCATGTCAGCAGGGAGCGTGAGGCGCACCTTGGAATCAAGGCTATGCGTTCTGCTGCCTGTCAAATACATTGAGAGTCCCCCGCGTTAGGTCTTAGAGCAACTGGCTCCCCTCGCCGTTGCACATCTGCATTCTAGGGTGAACGCCACACCTAGGCAACACTTCCTCCCACCTTCCCCCACCTCATCCCCACCCCTAGATGTGGCGGTGGAATCCGGTAAAACCCACTCTATCTTGATTTAGAACGGCTGTTCGCGACTTATCAATCAATTAAGTTAAGGCCATCGAAAACCTGTTCTAGAGTGGTGAAAAGAGCGGGTCGATTGGTCGCTATCCCTGCATGTTACTTTCTTTATTTAAGTTCTAGCAACCTGTGGCATTCTCAAAAAAGACGACCAGACCAGTTTTGAGAAATTTTCTTTTTCCGTTGTGTAAATTCACCTGAATGTAGCCTAAAAAGGGATGAGCGGCGCATTTTGAGCCTTGGCTGAGGTCCTTTGCTACCATGGCTTAGCTGGAATTATCAAACTTTGTTGTTATTGGCAAGCTAATCAGTAAGGTTTTGGGCCGCTTTTAGGGCATCCTAAAAGCCGGCAACCTTTATGAAGCGGCTCCATATTTGCGTCAGGTGGGTGGGGCAAAGTGGGACGCTTTCCATATGAGCCTATCGGGTGAGGCAAAGTGAGGCATGAGTCCCTCCCCCACAAAAAGGTGGGACGAAGTGGGGAGGCGCTTCTCGGCAACAAAAAGGTGGGGCAAAGTGGGACGCCCCCGAGAGTCCTAATGGGCCCTAGGATGAGCGGCAAAATAGACGCCCTGAAGATGGGTTTGGTCCACATGGGTGTAGAGCTGGGTGGTGGCCACATCGGCATGGCCTAGAATCTCCTGGACCACGCGCAGGTCGGCACCCCCCTGAAGCAGATGGGTGGCCAAGCTGTGGCGCAAGGTATGGGGGTGAAGGCCCTGAATGCCCACGTAGGCCCCGTAGCGTTCCACCAGATGATGAACCCACTGGCGCGACAGGCGACTCCCCCGCTGGCTCAAAAAGACGGCCCCCTGGCTATAGGCCGCCCTCCCTGCCGCCGAAAGGGGCCGCACCAGCTCTTGCCTGCCCTCCTGGATATAGGTCGTCAGGGCCTCTTTGGCGCTGCCGAGAAGAGGCACCAACCGCTCCTTGGATCCTTTGCCTACTACCCTTACCAGCTCCTCGGCTGGATAGACGGAGTCCAAGTTGAGCCCACAAAGCTCAGAGACCCTGAGTCCACAGCCATAGAGCACCTCGAGCAAAGCGCGGTCGCGCTGGCCGCAGGCGTCGGGAGCGAAGGGTTGGTCGAGCAAGGCTTCCACCTGCTGGATGGAGAGCACCTGAGGCAGATAGGCCGGCACTTGGGGCGCAGCCACATCGGAGGTGGGCAGCGAGTCGGACAGATGGTCGCCGGCGGCAAACTTGTGAAAGCTGCGGATAGCAGAGACCGCCCGCTTCACCGAGGAGGGCGCAGCTCCCCCTTCGCGCAGGCGTGCTACATGGCCCTCGATGACGTGGCGATCGACCTGGGAGAGTTGGGTGACGGAGTGCTCTGTCAGATCGTCCACATAACGATCTAGGTCGCGAGCGTAGGCTGCCACCGTGTTGGCAGCAGCCCCGCGCTCGACGGCCAGGTAATCAAGATAGTCCGAGACAGCTTGAGAGAGATCCATCGAAGTAGGCAAGCGGGCTTAGCTCAAGCGCTTAGTAGCCCAGATCTGCCGGCGGCTCAACCTCGTGGCGATCGATGCCGTCGTGATAGGCGATGGCAGCGCGCACGAACTCGCGGAAGAGCGGCTGGGGATGGGTGGGGCGGCTCTTGAACTCCGGATGGAACTGGGAAGCGACGAACCAGGGGTGCACCTCTTCTGGCAGCTCGACCATCTCTACGAGGCGGTCGTCAGGAGACACACCCGAGAAGACCAGCCCCGCACGGCGAAGCTCGTCACGATAGGCGTTGTTCACCTCATAGCGATGGCGATGGCGCTCGTAGACCAAATCCTCCCCGTAGGCCTCATGGGCCAAAGTGTCAGAGGCGACCTTGCAGGGATAAGCGCCAAGGCGCATGGTGCCGCCCTTATCGGTCACGTCTTCTTGATCGGGCATGAGGTCGATGACCGGATAGGCGCAATCGGGCACGAACTCGGTGGAGCTGGCGTCTTCCATACCTGCCACATGGCGGGCGTACTCGCACACAGCCACCTGAAGGCCCAGGCAAATGCCCAGGAAGGGAACCTTGTGAGTGCGTGCGCGCTCGGCCGCTAAAATCTTTCCTTCCAGTCCGCGGATACCAAAGCCGCCGGGCACCAAGATGCCGTCTGCAGTGCCGAGGACTTCCTGGACATCCTCTGCGGTGAGATTCTCGCCGTCGATAAGATCGATATCGATGTGGCGGCCAAAGTAAACACCGGAGTGGTGGAGAGCCTCGATGATGGAGAGATAGGCATCAGGCAGCTGGGTGTATTTGCCCACCACCGCGATGCGCACGCTCTGAGGTTGAGCGTCTGCCTTGTGCATAGCCCGGGTAAAGGCGGTCCAGCGGCCAATGTTGAGCTCCCCGGGATCCAGCCCCAGACGCTCGCACACCTCTACGTCGAAACCCTGGTTGGCCAGGTGCATAGGCACATCGTAGATGGAGGGGCAGTCAGAGTTTTCAAAGACATGGTCTGTCGGCACATCGCAGAAGTTGGCGATCTTGGCGCGTATGGCCTCGTCCACCTCGTGGTCGCTGCGGCATACGATAAAGTCCGGCTGGATGCCCATGGAGCGCAGTTCCTTGACAGAATGCTGGGTGGGCTTGGTTTTTACCTCGTGGGCGGCAGAGATATAGGGCACGAGGCTCACATGGATGAAGCAGACGTTCTCTGGCCCGCGCTCATTTCTAAACTGACGCATGGCCTCTACGAATGGCTGGCCCTCGATGTCGCCGATGGTGCCACCTAGCTCGGTGATGACCACATCTGCATCGGTATGCTCTTCGATCATGCGGAATTTGTCGCGAATGGCGTTGGTCACATGGGGCACCACCTGCACGGTGCCGCCCAAGAAGTCTCCCGCGCGTTCGCGGGCGATAAGGGACTGATAGATGAGACCCGTGGTGAAGTTCGAGGCCCGGGTGAGGTTCTCATCGATGAAGCGCTCGTAGTGGCCTAGGTCCAGGTCCGTCTCTTTGCCGTCTTGGGTCACAAAGACCTCTCCGTGCTGGAAGGGGCTCATGGTGCCGGGATCCACGTTTAGGTAGGGATCCGCCTTTTGCATCATGACTTTGTAGCCACGGGATTTAAGCAGGCGTCCCAGCGATGCAGCCGTAATGCCCTTACCCAAAGAAGAAACGACGCCGCCAGTGACGAAAATATGCTTAGTCATACGCTGGTACCTGCGCTTTCGCTGAAAAGTTGCCAAGACCATACGTCTGCTTATTGTAATACGCCAGCTGTCTCCCATTTAAGGTGGATACCTAGTTCACAGGATGGAAACTGCGAGACCTTAAGGCTCAAAAAGGCCTGTGATTCTCTGAGGGGACCTTGCAGGCCAAGGTTAGAATGCCATGAGGGGCATACTCTATCTTGCGAGAAAAGAGTGGTTCCAGCCCACCGTGTAAGGAGGATATGAGTGAAGCAGGGATTTGACAACGACGCCTACGTCACATTGCAGGCAGAGCGCATTCGTCAGCGCATCAGTGAGTTTGGCGGCAAGCTTTACCTGGAGTTTGGCGGCAAATTGGCAGACGACCACCATGCCTCCCGCGTCCTCCCTGGCTTCGCCCCCGATGTGAAGCTGCGCATGCTGCTCACCTTAAAAGAGGAGGCCGAGGTAGTCGTTGTGGTAAATGCCGCAGACATCGCCTCGGGCAAGGTGCGCAGCGATCTAGGCATCTCCTATGACGAAGATGCCCTGCGCCTAGTTCGTTTCTTCTCCTCGCTGGGACTGCCTGTAGCCGGCGTAGTGCTCACCCGCTATGCCTCCCAACCTGCAGCCGATGCCTTCCGCCGTCGCCTGGATGCCCTAGAGATTCCCTGCGCCCTCACCTATTCCATCGAGGGCTATCCCCACGATGTGGACGCCATCGTCTCCGAGACCGGCTTTGGCGCCAATGAGTTTTTGCCCACCAGCCGCCCTCTGGTGGTCGTCACCGCTCCTGGCCCGGGCTCTGGCAAGCTGGCCACCTGCCTGTCTCAGCTTTACCACGAGCACGCTCGCGGCATTCAGGCAGGCTATGCCAAGTACGAGACCTTCCCGGTATGGAACCTGCCCCTAGTCCATCCGGTCAACGTGGCCTATGAGGCTGCCACGGCAGATCTGGGCGACTCCAACGTCATCGACCCCTTCCATCTGGACGCCTATGGCGTAAGCACGGTGAACTACAACCGCGACGTGGAGTCATTCCCGGTAGTGCGCGCCCTCATGGAGCGCATCTTGAACCAATGCCCCTACCAAAGCCCTACCGATATGGGCGTCAACATGGTGGCCTCAGGCATCGTGGATGACGAAGTGTGCCGCCAGGCCGCCCGCAAAGAGATCATCCGTCGCTACTTCGCCGCCGCCTGCACCGTTAAGCGTACAGGAGCCGGCCAAGCCGCCTTCGATCGTCTCAAGCTGCTGGTGAAGCAGGTAGGCGTTGAGCCTGACACCTATCCTTTGCGCCTGGCCGCCCTCGAGCGTGCCGAGCAGACCTGCGCCCCAGCAGGCGCTCTGGAGCTTCCCAACGGCACCATTGTGACCGGCAAGACCTCCGACCTCATCGGCGCCGCCAGCTCCACCCTCTTAAACGCCCTTAAAGCAGTGGCCCGCGCCGGCGACGTGGAGGTACTGGCGCCAGAGGTCATCGAGCCCATCTGCCATCTCAAGACCCATTGCCTGGGCGCCCACAACCCCCGCCTCCATACCGACGAGACCCTTATAGCCCTCGCCCAATCCTCTGTGACAGATCCTGTGGCCGCCCAGGTCTTCGCAAGCCTGGAATCGCTCAGGGACTGCGACGCGTTCTTCTCGGTCATGCTTTCGGATGCCGATAAGGACACCCTCCGCAAGCTGGGCATTCGGGTGAGCTGCGAGCCCGTTTCTGACTATCAGATCTAGGTTGCACCCTCCCCTTTCACGAGCTCAAAAAGGCGCCCGCGCACTCTGTGCATGGGCGCCCGTCGCTATCTGGGGTATTCTCAAGAAGCAGGAACCGGCCCTTAGGCGCCTTGGCGCGTCAGCAGCTCTTTGGCATAGGCGCGGCTGGATTCGGTGCGGTCGCCAGCCAGCATGCGAGCGATCTCGTCTACGCGGCCCTCGTTCTCCACCTGGGTAAGCTGGGTCTCAGGAACCCCGTCCACCTCCACCTTTGACACCA
This sequence comes from Leptogranulimonas caecicola, assembly GCF_023168405.1. Classification (GTDB taxonomy): domain Bacteria; phylum Actinomycetota; class Coriobacteriia; order Coriobacteriales; family Atopobiaceae; genus Leptogranulimonas; species Leptogranulimonas caecicola. Next base: position 1,276,616 of record NZ_AP025285.1, read on the forward strand.
CGTAATGAGAGTCGCCCATTACGGCCACCTGCGGCAGATGGGTCACACAGATCACCTGATGGGTGCGTGCCAGGTCTTTGAGCACCGTGGCCAGCGCCACGGCCGTAGTGCCGCCCACCCCTGCATCCACCTCGTCGAAGACCAGGGTTTCCACACGGTCCGCCTCGCCCAGCACCACCTTGCAGGCCAGCATCACGCGGCTGATCTCGCCGCCCGAAGCCACTTTGCGAAGCGGCCTCAAGGTCATGCCCTCGCCAGGCCTGTACATAAGTTCTACCGAAGTTGGACCGGCCTGAGTCCATTCTCTGCGATCTAACACCTCCACCGCCAGCTCCACCGAGGCAGTGCCCATAGAGAGCCTGGCCATCTGCTCGGTGATGGCCGCCGCTAAAAGCGGGGCCTTTTGTTGGCGCACTTTAATCAGGTGGTCGGCGGCCGAGGCGAGGATCTTCTCGGCCGCCTCCAGGGCCTCTTGGGCCTCACGCTCGGCAGTGCCGGTGCCCTCTGCGGCATCGATGATCTCTTGGGCAGCCTGGCGCCTGGAAAAGACGTCATCCATGGTGGGACCAAAGGTGCGCATCAACCCTTGGAGGGCAGCCTGGCGACCTTGCATGGCGCGCAGGGCCGTAGGGTCAAGATCCACCTTGTCGCGATAGGCGCGAAGCTCGGCGGCAGCATCCTCGGCTTCTAGCTGGGCGGATTCCAGCGCGTCGGCCAGCTTGGCCAGCGTGTCATCCACATCGGCCGCCTGGCGCAGCTCGCGCACGGCTGAACCCAGCCTGTCGCTCACGCCGTCGTCTGCTAAGACGCATTCATAGGCATCGTTGGCAGCTTCGCGCAGCGTCTCGGCGTTCTCTGCCACCGGCAGGTCGCGATCCAGCTCTTCGAGCTCGCCGGCTACCGGGTTTACCTCGTCGATGCGATCACGCTCGAAACGGGCCTGCTCCAAGCGCTCTGAAGCCACCGACGCCAGGTCCTGCAGGCGTTTGAGCTCCTCTGCGGCCGCCCGAGCGCCAGAGAGCGCCTGGTTGTACTGAGCCAGCGCCTCTTGGGCCTGCTGGCCAATCCAGGCATCCAAAAGCTCCACATGGCTCGCCACCGACAGCAGCCGCTGATGTTCATGCTGCCCGCAGAGATCCACCGTGGCGCCCAAGGTGGCCGCCAACTCCTTCACAGAGGAGATGGATCCATCCATAGACACGCGCCCACGGCCTCGCACGTCCACTTTGCGCAGAGCTATATGGCCGTCCTCCTGGCCATCGTCGGTGAAAAAGCGCCCCTCCACTGCAAGGCCTGGGGCGCCCTCGCGCACCATATCGGCATTGGCACGCTCTCCTACCAGCAGCTTTAAAGCAGTGAGCAGCGCAGTCTTGCCCGAGCCGCTCTCGCCGGTGATGACGGTGAGCCCATCGGCAAAAGTGATGTCTGCGTCGCGAATAAGGGCGACGTCTTGGGCATGAAGCTCATCGATCATGAGCGGTGACCTCCATAGAAGACGCGGGATACGCTGCGATAAAAGCTTTGGGAGGAATCGTCCAAAAGCACGATGTCGCCAGGGCCTTTACGGGAAATGACGCGCATGGCCGAAAGGCCCTCGGGGCAGCCCATGAGCCGACCGTCGCAAAAGACCTCGCGCTCTACCGGACGCTCAGTGGACAAAGCCACTTCCACCACATCTTGTGGGGACGTGAGAAATGCGCGGGCTAGGATGGTGTGCGGCGCCACTGGCACGTTGACCATGCCCTGGAACTCCGGGGTCACAATGGGGCCGCCTGCCGAGAGGGCATAGCCTGTCGACCCAGTCGCTGTAGAGACCACAAAGCCATCGGCGCGAAGCCTGTCGATATGATTGCCCGACACGAACACGTCGAACTCCACCATATTGCCCAGAGTGCCTCGCGTGACCGCCACCTCATTGAGGCAGAAGATATCCGATCTAATAGCAGGCGGCTCAGGTGACGGATGCTCGGGGTCGTTGTATTCAATGGCCACCGACAAGGTCGACCGCCGGGAGATGTGGAGCTTTCCTTCCAAGGCGCGCTCTACCGCTTGGAGCGCGGTGTCTGAGCCGGCGCCGGTGAGAAAACCCAGATGGCCATAGGAAAGCCCTAAGATGGGCACCTCTTCGTAGCCCACCATGCGAGCGGCTCGCAACAGCGTGCCATCGCCTCCCAGCGATACCACCAAGTCACAGTCAGAAGCGTCTTTAGCCCCCTCGGGGCAGTGTAGGTCGTCCTGAGCCCACACCGGCTCTACCCCATGGGCGTTAAGCCACTGGGCCACATTGCGAGCGCCCTCTTGAGCCTGCAGCCGAGAGTAATTGGTGACCAGCAGGACCTTCACGTCTCCTCCAACCATGACAGAACAGACTACCAGCGGCGCTTGAGCGCCCTCCCTACAAGGGTTGATGCCCCTTCTGAGCCCAGAGCAGATACTCGTGATTGCCCTTGGTGCCGGTGATGGGGCTCTCCTCTACCCCACAGATTCTAAAGCCACGCTCGACCAAGGCATGAGAGACCTTCTCGACAGCCTCGGCACGCGCTGCCTCATCGGTCACGATGCCGCCCTCGCCCACCAGCTCTTTGGCTACTTCGAACTGGGGCTTTACCAGCACCACAAGGGCGGAACGCTCGCAAAGCATCTCATCGATGGCCCCAAGCACACTGGTCACCGAGGTGAAAGAAACGTCGCATACTGCCAGGTCGATAGAGCCTTTGGGCTTTAAGGTGGGCACCTGCAAGATGTTGGTGCGCTCCAGCAAGCAGACGCGAGGATCGTTTCTCAGACGCCAGTCAAACTGGGCATAGCCCACATCTACCGCCAGCACCGAAGCCGCACCGCGGTCCAGCAGCACCTCGGTGAATCCTCCAGTAGAACAGCCCACGTCCATGCAAGCGAGGCCAGAAGGGTCGATGGAGAAGCTGTCTAGCGCCCCTTCAAGTTTGAGGGCGCCTCGGCCTACATGGGCCTTTTGGACCCGCACATGAAGCTCGCAGCCAACCTTTACCTGGGTGCCCGCAGAGCGATAGCGAAATCCAGGGCCAGACACATCCCCTGCCATCACCGCCCTCATGGCTTCTTGAGGGGTGGCAAAGAATCCCTGGGCCACCAACTCTTGATCCAAACGACGCCTAGACGAGGCCATCGCTAGAGGCCACCTGCAGATGGACTCCAAGCGCCATCGTCCTTATCGTCAAGGGCATCTTGGAGGGCTTCCTCGGCCACTGTCTCGCCTTCCTGATGCTGCGGCGAAGCCATGGTCTCGCCAGCGGAGAGAGCCTCTTGGCCCTCCTTGGCCAAGAGCTCAGAGGCTTCTTGGCCACCTTGAGCCTCTTGGGCTTCTACCAGGTCTTTTGCTGACAGGTCTGCCAGGCGCTCCTTCTCGGCAGGGGAAAAATTGGTGCGATCTACCAGCTCCACTGCCTTTGAGCCAAGGTTAATGGCTTCGTCAAAGAGATCCAACGAACGCTCTAGCGATGTGTCTTTGGCTTTGACATCTTTGACGATCTCATCTAGGCGAGCCGTGACCGATTCGAAATCGTTATAGGCGTGATCTTGGTGTGCCATAGAAACCTTCTACGCCTCCGAGATGTCTGAGTCTGCAGCCTCAGCCGAGGCATCGTCTGCCAGAGCAGCATCTGCAGCCTCGGGTCCTGCCCAAGCATCCTCAGCCTCAGAAGCCTCTGAGGCCACTTCCTCTTGGCCTTTGCGCAAAATGTCTATGCCCTGGGCGCGGTCGCGGACGATGCGGCCCAGAATGCCGTTTACAAAGCTATAGGACTCGTCGCCACCAAAGTCATGGGCCATTTTGACAGCCTCATTGATGACCACCGAATCCTCTACGCTCTCCTCAAAGAGCAGCTCATAGAGGGCGAGACGCAAGATATTGCGATCCACTGAGTGCATACGAGAGAGCGCCCAGCGCTCGGAGTAGGCAGCAAGCACTGGATCGATTTGTGCCAAGTGGTCCTCGCAAAGGCATGCAAGCTCTTGGGCGTAGTCGCTTGCAGGGCCATTGGTCACCAGGTATTCGTCTTCTAGCACACGACGCACGGGACGCTTGACGCCCTCTGCCTGAAACAGCAGCTGGAGCGCCTGGTTGCGCGAGAGGGCGCGGGTGCCCTGAGGAGGTTGGTAAGCCACGAATTACTCCTTGGGGAAGATCAGGTCATCGATGCGAATGTTGACGGCGTTCACACCTACGCCCACCTGGGTCTCGATGGCTTCGCATACCGCCTCGCGGATGTCTTCTGCCACCTCAGGGAAGGTGAAGCCAAAGAAAACCGCCACCGGCAGGGTGATGTCGAGCTTGCCGTCCATTACCTCGCAGGTCACCGTGTCATCGGTGACGGTGGGGCGAGCAGTAAACATAGTGATGAGACTGGTGGCAACGTTGTGCCCGTTCACATAGGCCACGCCGTCTACCTTCTCTGCAGCCACGGTCACGATGGAGGCAAGCACGTTATTAGAGATGGAGAAACCGTCGATCTGGATATCATCCGCCATGGATGCCCCTTTCTATAGAAGCTGGCGCGGGGCCAGCCACACAAGCCTAAGGATGCTTGTTGCGCTAGTAGGCTCAAGTATACGTCTCAAGCCTCTCTTAGAAATGATGCCCTTAGGAATCCCACGGCACACCGCGATCGGCAGCATTTGGTCAAAAAAGAGAAAAGAGGCACCCTCTGCAAGGAGAGCGCCTCTCACTCACGCAATCAACCAGAGCAGGCGGCCTTAGACGCGGGACACAAACTTGCCGTCGCGGGTATCCACCTTGATCTTCTCTCCCACGTTGAGGTACATGGGCACCTGGATCTGAGCGCCGGTCTCGATGACGGCGGGCTTGGTGCCGCCCTGGACGGTGTCGCCCTTGAAGCCAGGGTCTGTCTCAGTGATCTCGCACTCGATGAACATGGGAGGAGTCACACCCAGAAGCTCATCGTCTGCGTAGAGGAGCTGGCAGATGTCGTTTTCCAGCAGCCACTTGGCGTTGTCGCCAATGTAGTCTGCAGAAAGAGGCAGCTGCTCATAGGTCTCAGTGTCCATGAAGTAGTAGTCCTGGCCATCATTGTAGAGATACTGATACTCCTTGGTGACCAGCTGGACGTTCTCAAACTTGCTGCCTGCGTTGCAGGTCTGGTCGATGACGCGGCCGTTTTTGAGGTCCTTGATCTTATAGCGGACAAAAGCGCCGCCCTTGCCAGGCTTCACATGCTGAAACTCGACGATGGTATAGATCTTGTCCTTGATCTTGAGGCCCATGCCGTTTTTGAAATCTGCGGTGCTAATGGTTGCCACGTGGTACGCTCCTTCGAATGCTCACGGACGCATCTTTGCCAAAAAGCCGATGCGCCAAAAAATTGCGCGAACAGTATACCCCGTTGGTGTGCATGGTCCATGAAGCGGTGGCCCACTGGTACGCAGCCCGTAATAATGAGCCGCTTCATGCATGGGACGCCACCGACCCCTCGCCTCTTTGGTGCAGACCGTTCGAGCCTCCTACCACATCAGATCTATAGATAGGCCAGACTCGATATCAGTGTCTGCTGAGAAGTACGATCTATGCGTCAGCCAAGCGTTATGCCCCTGTTTTACTCATTTTATTTATTATATACAATATATAATTGTATTTAACGACAAAGCCGCTGGCTACAGCCGCAAGCATAAGTGCCCAAAACACAATCCGGTTTAGGCTATACATCTATTCTCATAAATTTATATGAATAGATCTGAGATGGGAGTCTTCGGCACCTTTAAGCGCGAGAACCTCGGGAAAAGAGGATCTTAAACCAACTCCCAATGCGCCTGCCTACCGAGCGAAAGTTCCCCATATTTTGATGAAGCTTTTCTCGGCCCAGATGGGAAGCCAGGCAGCGCACAAGGTTTTGTCCATCGGAGACCACGAATTCAAGGGGATCAGTTTGATCGGTGGCAATGCGAATAGATCGCACATAATGCGTGCCTACAATATCCACTGTGATCGAAGTGATGTTGTGCCAGGGGATCTGAATGTAGCCCACCTGGTTGTCGGCCACAAATTCCACGCCCGCATCTCCGCAGACCAGATGGCCCGGTTTGGGAAAGAGCATGCCCGCAAAGGTGTTGGCGCGCACCACCAAATCCACCTCGTGGTTGAGGTCCTGTGAGCGGCGTTCCTGAGTGACGACGTCGTCTGTGGCCAGCGAGCTCACGTCTTGTTTGCGACCAAACATCTTTGTCACTTCCTTTGGAGTTCAAAAAGAAGGTGGGACCTTCCTTGTCGAGAAGATCCCACCTTACACTACCCGCGCTTGCGGGAGGCGATCTTAGAAGATACCTACCAGAGCACCCAGAATACCCACGGCGAAGAGGCCGAAGATGATGGCGATGGGGTTAACCTTCTTCTTGAGCAGCCACATGCACAGGAAGGTGAGAGCCAGAGGCAGAAGGCCAGGCAGCAGCTGGTCGAGCACCGACTGCAGTGTGGTGGTACTCATGAGACGCCAGGTGCCGGGGTCGGCAGCAGTGGCGGCATCGACGTTTTGCACAACCGCATAGCCGCTGGAGGCGATGGACTGGAAGCTGTTGAGGCCGTTGGCCAGGACGTCCTGGGTCACAGGGGCGCCGTTGGCGATGCCGTTCAGAGCATTCACCAGCTCGTCAGCCGCGGGGAAGGAGTTGGCGGTAGAGCCCATGTCGGCCGTGGAGAAGACCACAGAGGACATGTCGATCGAGGTCCAGCGAGGGATGAGTACGCCCATGATGAACATACCCAAGACAGAAGCGCCGGTGGTCACGCGCTGGAGCAAGCCGCCGCCCAGGTCCTCGGAGATGGAGGCACCGGCCTTATAGCCAAACTCCTGGGTGTACCAGAGGAAGGCAAGGCGGATGACGTTCCACAGCACGAAGAAGAGGATGGGGCCCAAGATGTTGCCGGTGAGGGCCAGAGAGGCCGCGAAGGCGCCGAGGACAGGGCGCAGGGTGCCCCAGAAGATGGGGTCGCCAACGCCGGCCAGGGGGCCCATCATGCCGATCTTGACGCCTTGGATGGCAGCATCGTCTACGGGAGCGCCGTTGGCACGGGACTCCTCGAGAGAAAGCTCGACGCCAAAGACGGGAGCGGCCACATAGGGGTGGGTGTTGAAGAACTCCAGATGGCGCTTCAAGAAGGCGGCCTGGTCTTCCTTGTTGGGATAGAGCTTCTCCACAACGCCGTTCATGCCGTAGCACCAACCGACGTTCTGCATACGCTCGTAGTTCCAGTTGGCCTGAAGGTACTGGCTCCTCAGGCATACGCGACGGCGATCAGCGACGGAAAGCGTGATCTTGTTATCAGCCATTGGTCTAATCTCCCTTCGGGTTACTCGTAGTCGTTCAGGATGTCGTCCAGAGCGTCGCCGCCGGCAGAGGCAGTGGCAGCAGCAGCGCCATTACCGCCTCCGTTGAACTCAGGCGACAGATCCAGATAGACGAGGGCCAGGCAGACGCCGATGATACCCATGGCGATGAGGCCCAGCTCGGAAAGGGAGGCCAGCGCGAAGCCCAGGAAGAAGAAGGGCCACACTTTGGCGTTGGCCATCATGTTCATGACCATCGCATAGCCTACGACTACGATGAAGCCGCCAGCGGTGGAAAGACCGGTGGTGATCCAGGCGGGAATGGCCTCGAGGGCAGCCTGGACGGCCTCGGTGGGCACAGCCCAGATGAGGGCGGCGGGGATGGCGATACGAAGGCCCTGAAGCATCAGGCCGGCGATGTTCATGGCATCGACGCCCTTGACGTTGCCAGACTCAGCCTGACGGTCGGCAGCGTGGGCGATACCGGTGGTGATGGTACGCACGAAAATGGTAAGCACGGTACCGGCTACTGCCAGAGGAATGGCGATAGCCACGGCCTGCTCCACGTCCATGCCCTGGTGGCAGACGAGGATGCCGGCGCCAATAGAGGCGAGAGCAGCGTCAGGGGCGACAGCTGCGCCGATGTTCATCCAACCCAAAGCGATGAGCTGCAAAGAACCGGCGAGCATGATGCCCTCTACAGGGTGGCCAGTGGCCAGGCCAATGAGGGTGCAGGCGACGATGGGCTGGTGGAACTCCCATTGGTCAAGTACAGATTCCATGCCGGCAAGAAATGCGACGACAAGGACCAAAATGAGCGAAAGAACGTCCATTGCTCCTCCTTACGGGCAACTATGAGGACGGTTAGGGCATCATGTGGTTCTTCTCGATGAGGCCAAAGAGATCCTGGCCGCTATCGGAAGGAACCTTCTTGGTGTCGAAGGTGGTGCCGTTGTCGCGCATGGCGATAAAGGCTTGCACGTCTTCCTCAGACACAGCAATGGCCTGAGAGATCATGGTCTTGCCCACAGAGTGCGCGATGGAGCCCACATTGATGTGCTCGATGGGCACACCGGCCTCCTCCACCGCCAAGGCATCCTCGGGGTTCTCAAAGAGCACCAGGGCCTTGACCTCGCCAAAGCGAGGATCGTGGTAGCACTTCACAAACTGGGCGATAGTGGTGACGTTGGCCTTGACCCCTGGAGGCGCAGCCTGAGTGATCAGGTTCTTGCGCAGCTTGTCATGAGCCACTGCGTCGGAGACCACGATGATGCGATTGCAGCCAACGGTACGGGCCCAGTTGGTGGCCACCTGACCGTGGAGCAAACGGGAGTCGATGCGCACGTGCACCAGCTTCATCTGGCCATCGCCAAGCACGGTCCCCTCGGGGATCGCAGAAGCTGCACCAGAAGCAGCGGCAGCAGAAGCGCCCTTGGGCTTAGGCTGTAGCTCCTCAGGCTTTACGCGCACGCCGCGGCGGCCCTCCACAAAGACCTTGGTAGCGATCTCATGAGCGGTACCCAAAGAGAAGCGGCCAGTGTAGGCCTCGATGAGCATGGGCAAGTTGAGACCCGTCACAATGGCCCACTTGTCATGACCCTCCGAGAAGGCGCTGCACTGATTAAAGGGGGTGCCACCCCAAAGGTCCACGAGGAAGAGCACTTCTTCCTGGGCCTCCTTGTCGAAGCTGGCGACAGCGTCTGCCAACTTCTGCCTGAAGTCATCGGGTCCTTCGCTGGGCATCAACGTCACTGCGCACACGTTCTCCTGGTCCCCAAAGACCATGGAGCCGGATTGCTTGATGCCGGTGGCGAACTCGCCATGGCTTGCCAGGACAATACCTACCATGTCATAGCCTCCTAAATGACTGCTAGGAACGGACATGTGCAAAACGCGTTTTCATATTAATGCACGGATTGTGAATGCCGCAACACAATCCCAGCTGAACGGTATGAAATGCCACTCTCGGATTAATCGTTGCAATTATCTGCGGGTTATATATAATATCTGACACTATGTCTCTTAGTTTTATATGACCTTTATCTGGTAGTCATTCATTCTTTGAATTAGCGGTTTTGTCTTGCTTTTCTTAGGCCAACGCATGCCTACTGAAATTTCGATCGGTAAGCTCTTCTACGTTTACCGAATTTTTTAGGGTCTTTCAAAACAAACTTTTTCTTAAAGCTTCCTCCTTTTTCCTCTTTAGAGGACCTGCCGAGAAAAACCTCCCCCGCAAAACAGTGGGAGAGGTTCTTGAAAGTGCGAGCTATAAAGTCTGTTGCGAAACCTTTAGACCAATAAAAAAGTGCTTTACCGACCCACAGATACCAGCTCGTGGTCGAGCCGCGTGAACGGCTCGTAGCCCTTCTCGGTCACGATGCCGGTGTCTTCGATGCGCACGCCAAACTCGCCGGGCAGATAGATGCCGGGCTCAATGGTGACCACAGATCCTTCAGGCACGGGCTTTTCCCAGGAGAGGGCAAAGCTGGGGCTCTCGTGGATCTCGATACCCACGCCGTGGCCCAAGCCGTGGCCAAAGTAATCGCCATAGCCTGCGTCGCCAATAACTTTCTGGGCAATGCGGTGGATGTCTGCACCAACGACATCCGGGGCCACTGCCGCGGCAGCCTCTTCATGGGCGCGCTTGACCACTTCGTAGACCTCCCGCTGTTTGGGGGTAGGCTCCCCCACCACTACGGTGCGGGTCATGTCGGCATGATAGTCGTGGTAGAGCGCGCCATAGTCCATGGTGATGAAGTCGCCTTCTTTGACAGCGTACTCGCTGGGCTGGGCGTGGGGATTGGCGCCGTCGGGACCTGCGGCGATAATGGAGGCAAAGGAGACGGCATCGGCGCCTTGGGCCAGCATGTAGTTCTCCAGCTCGCCGCGGATTTGCTGCTCGGTCATACCGGGCTTGATGTAGGCGCAGATGTGCTCGAAGGCATCGTCGGTGATCTCTTGGGCGCGGCGCAAAAGCGAAAGCTCCTCGGCGTCCTTCACCATGCGCAGGGCCTGCAAGTCGCCATGAAGCACGGGCGTCAAGCACTGGGTGGACGCCTGCTCGACCTCATGGGCGAAGTCCTGGGCAAAACCCAGGCTCACCGTGTCTTCCAAAGCCACCACATGACAGCGCTGGGCAACGGTGAGTTTGGCCGCCCAGGCAGGGGCGCCCACACGTTCCATATCGATCTGCCAGAAGGTATCAAGTCCCAGGCGTTCCTGGAAGGTGTTGTAATAGCGGGAGTCGGTATGAAGCCACGCGCCCTCACCGGTAATGAACGCGGTATGGGCTACCTCGTCGTCAAAGGTGCGCTCTGCACCGGTGAGCCATCGAAGATCGGCGTTGTTGCGAAGGATCACGGCGTCGTAGCCGCGCTCTGCCATCAGGCTGCGCAGACGCGCCAGGCGGCCTTCGGTAGATGAAGCCATGGGGAGTCCTTTCTCTCACGGTCCGTTAAAGTCCGTCCCCTAGCTTAGCCATTTAGCCAGCTGCTTGGGCGTACAAGCTATCCCTCGCTTTGATTTTGTGACAGAAGCGCGCTTCTGGCCTGGCACCAGGCCTCCAGGTGCTCATCGAGCACCTCATCAGGGATGGATGCCAAACGTACGCGGCCAATGTCGTGAGGCACCGCGATCATGGGCTTACCTGAAAGCCTTACGCTCTCCTGCAGGATGGCTTCCTTGAGCGTGCCGGGATCTACCTGGCAGGCCAGCTCACCTATGCCCAGCCGGTCCAGCAGGGCATCTTGTGCAAACACGAAGTCTACCGATGTGCCCACCGCACCCACCCCAAGGCGAGAGGCGAAGCGCAATCCTTCGCCGCGAAGCGCTGACAGAGGGGCATGAGGCACCAGGCCAGCCAGAGCGCGAGCAAAGACCTCGCCGTAGGAAAGCGACTGGCGCACCGCCACAGAGGAGGAGGCATTCACTCGGCCAAAGCCGCGGGCTGCCTCAAGAGCTTGGGTTTGCGTGGTCTCGATATCTGCTGCAGCGATTGCCTCCGAGCGAATGACCAGGTCGTTAAAGGCATCTTTGGACTCACAGACCGCAGCCACCACCATTAGCACCCGGCCATGAAGCGTGGACTCCACAGAAGAAGTGAGCTGGCAGATCTCCGGATCGCTATAGCACATGGCCATGCGAGTGCGGAAATTCACTGCAGCAGAGTCGGCGCCTGCGGCCAAAGGCTTAGGCCGAGAAGGACAGCAAATGAGTGCGTCGAGCCCTAAGGGAACAGCAGCCAGCGACATGCCGCCGCACCAGGTGCTGGAGACAAAGACATCCTCGGAGACAGAGGCCAGCCCTCCGATGGCTACGCAAATGTCGCCAGGATTGATATGCTCTTGCGCCAACGCCTCGTAGGTGGGGGCCAGGCCCTCCACCAAACCTGCGTCCCGAGCGTCGTTTTGAGGCAGGCGCACCACACGGAAGCCTGCGTCTATGACGATGCGCGACAGCTCTTCCACCAGCTCCGGGTGAGCCGAGGCTTCTACCATGAAGACAGCCCGACGAGCGCGACCCGTACAGATCTTGAGGTCACGGCCAAAGCGGTCCAACACAGAGGGCCCTAGGCGCAGATCGCAGGAGATGCCGTTGGAAGCCACCGACTGGCGGTGGATGCGAGGAGGCTCTGGCGCAGGCACGTCTGCCGCGTGGGCTAAGACCTCAGGACTCAGCCCTGAAGTCGCCTCACTGGGAGCCGCCAAAGGGCTGGAAGCCGCGCCGGCTGCGCCCTTCTCGGCAGCCAAAGGCTCAGAGGTTGCGGAGGCGGCAGGGATGGCGTCGGCAGTGGATGCAGCAGGTTCGAGGTGGCTCATAGCAGCCCTTCTTCCCAGAGCAGCGCACCGCAGTCGCAGGCTACCTGCTCGAAGGTTTTTCCAGTAATTGAAACGGTATAGTCGGCCACAGACATGTAGAGGGGCCGCCGCTCCTCATAGAGCCGGGCAGCATGGGCGCGATCGCCCAGGTCGGGCCTGCGATGGGTGGAGCGTATTTGAGCCAGTGAGTCCTCGAAGGTGCCGTCCAGAAAGACCACATGGCCAAGCTCGCGCAAGAGCTCGCGGTTCTCCCGGGTGGCCACCGTGCCTCCTCCGCAGGCCACCAAAAGCGACTTCTCCTGCTTGAGGCCAAGGAGGGCCTTGTGCTCCTCGGCCCTGAAGGCCTGCTCGCCGTACTCGATCCACACGCCGGGCAGCGTGCCATGGAGCCTGCGCTCCACCACGCGATCCAAATCTACCGTGCGACGGCGAAACATGCACCCCAAATTGCGCACCACGGTGGACTTGCCCGAGCCAGAGAATCCCACAAACAGCAGATGGTCGCAGTCTTCATGAATAACCAGCCCATCTCCCAGCGCGCGCGCCGGTGTGCCCATAGGTCCTCCTCTCGCTCGTCTCAGGTGCTTCCTACCGATACTAACACCCCGCGCCCCACACCTTCTCAGCTCATCGAAGTCCTGCCTCCGTGACCCACCACCACACAAGGCCGCAGCCTGCACAGATCCAAGGGCCTGCAGCAAAGTGGGTTTTCTTGCCGATAAGAGCCACCATTCCCCCTGCACCACAGCCCAAAAGCCCACCCAGAAAGCCTACCAGCGGGCCAGCTGCAGCCGTAAGGCACGCAAGAAGCTTGATGTCGCCCAGGCCCATGAGGGAGATGTTGCGGTGCCGACAGGCCAGCTCCAGCGCTGAGGCTGCCCCCAAAAAGACCAGCGCAGAGCCTGTGCAGACTGCAGGATGCGGCAACACGCCCCAAAGTGCAGGCCCCAAAGGAGCACTGGCAACAGCCAGGACAAGAGGGTCTCCCCACAGGCGCGCCCCCTGAAAGCCCAAGGCCAGAACCCCCGAAGCCACAAGCAGGCCGTTGGGCAGGCGGCGCCAGCGAAGATCGTTGAGAGAAGCGGCAACAAGCAACGCCGCCCAGATCCCCCACATGTGAGTCGGCCCTTAGTGGGCGTCCTGGAGGGGACAGACGGGCTTCTCGGCCAAGTGGGCAGCAGAAGCCTCGGGAGTCGACGGGGCTGCCTGATGATAAGAGGTGTCTTTTAAGGCCAGTTTTTCCATCTGACGGAAGATGCGAGTGTACCAGAGCTCCTTGGTGCTTTGGGGATCCACCAGTATGGAAGGGATCCCAGCCAGACGGGCAGCCATGAGATCGGTAAATACTTGGTCGCCAATGAGTACCGTTTGGCTTCTGGGCACACCCATCCTTTTGCAGGCATGCCAAAGGGCGAAAGGCGCTGGCTTCATGGCGTGATCCACTCGGGAGATGCCCAGCTCCTGAGCAGAAGCCTCCACCTGGGCGCTATGGAAGTTGTTGGACACAAAGCACACAGCGATGGAAGCGGCCTTCACCCGATCGATCCAGGCAGCCACCGATGCCGGGGCACTTGAGGCATCTCCGGGCACACAGGTATTGTCGCGATCCACCAACACCAGGCGAATATTGTGATCTACCAGCGCTGATACGGGGATGTCCGAGATGGCGTGAACGCGCATCCATGGGGTTGCTAAAGGCATGGGCTCTAAGCTCCTTGATCGGCTTTGGCCTTGTCGATGGCCGCCAAATGCTCCTCATAAGTCTGCGAGAAGGTGTGGTTGGAGTAGGAGCCGTTCTCGATGATGAGGAAGTAGTAATAGTTGGTGGACGCCGGGGCCAACGCCGCCTGGATGCACTCGATGGAAGGGGTGCAGATGGGCGTAGGCGGAAGCCCCTTGTTGAGATAGCTGTTGTAGGGCGACTCTTTGAGCAGGTCGTCTGCGGTAACCTCGCCCCCGGTGACATAGCCCATGGTGGCATCGGACTGCAATGCCATGCCGTCGCGCAGACGGTTGTAGAGCACCGAGGCCACCAGCGGCCTGTCGCTCTCCGAGACCGCCTCGCGCTCGATAATGGACGCCACCTTAAGGATGTCATAGTCAGTCATCGTGACATTGTAGGTCTGCTGGATGGCCTCCTCGCCGGCAGCGAAATCCACCTTGGACACCGCCTGCTGATAGCGATCCAGCATGGCTTTTATGACGCTTTTGGCATCTACCGTGAATCCGGAGAAGTCATAGGTGGAAGCCCAAAGGAATCCTTCCAACGAGTCATCTTGAGCTGCGGCCAAGAAGGGGTAGGACCCCACCCAAAGGGATGCCTTGGCCTGGTCCATGAAATCTTGGGCGGGAATACCCAAGGCAGACTCCACTGCAGCAGCGGTTTTTGCCACCGTGAGGCCCTCGGGAATGGTCACGCGATTGGCCGAGGTATTGGGTCCCTTCGTGAGCTGGTCCACGATGGCTTCCACCGGCGTTCCAGCAGCGAAGACATAGGTGCCCGGCTTCAAGGACTGATCTGCCTTGGCAGCCGCCACCGCCTTGGTGAAAGTAGCGGTATCGCTTACCAACCGTGCGTCCACAAAGGCCTGGGCAATCACATCTGTGCCGGCGCCTTCGGGGATCTGCACCTCGATTTGGCCTTCAGTCGCAAGGCCCGGACCCTGTGGCTCCGGAGCGCTTTGGCAGCCGCGCACCGCAACCATAATGAGTGCGCCAAGCGCCACCGCGACGACGAGGCCGACGATCAAAATACCCGCACCCGCGAGATTTCTGCGTCCAGCAGAAGCGCTGTTGACACCTGACACACGGCCACGAGGCTGCCCTACCCTACCAGCGCCCGAAAGCGCGCCGTGCACCTGGGTCCTCTGCATGGTGCGCTCCGACACCCGCCGAGTGGTTGTCCCTGAAGCCACGCGAGGTTCAGGCTGGTGCCCCTTTGCCTGCCGAGAAGAGCTCGCCCTGGGTTGATTGGAGCCCAAGGAGTGGGCAGGCTGTCGTGGCGTTGAAGATCTTTGAGGCTGGCGGCCGCCGCAAGTAGTCCCTGAATCCTCAGGGCCTGTCTGTGATCGCCAGTGATTTGCCATGCCGTCTTACCCTTTGTTCGTCTTGGCGTCGAGGTGGGATTGTAAGAAAAGCGATGCAGCCACCATATCGACCTTGCCGCGCATGGACTTCTCTGAGAGCCCCTGCTCTCTCAAGATACGCTTGGCTTCCCGAGAGGACAGGCGTTCGTCGGCAAACTCCAGGGGAAGTCCGCAGGCCTGTGCGATGGCGCGGGCCTCCCCCTCAATGCGCGCCGCCTGCGGCCCCTCCTCACCAGACAAAGTGAGGGGGTGGCCGCAGACCAGCACGTCGGGTTCATGGTCTTCCAAAATCCGCCTAAAACTGCGAGCCTGAGCGCGGACTTCCTGAGCAGGAAGCACGCATACCGGCGAGGCAACGGTGCCGGTGACATCGCTTGCTGCGATGCCCACCCGCTTCTCGCCAATATCTAAGGCCAGGTAGCGCACGTTATTGTTCCTGAGTCAGGCGCTCGCGCACCGCATCGAGGGCCTGGACGATGACCGCAGGGCCAGGCAGGCCGCCCTGAGCCATGGCAGGCTTGCCGCCGCCGCGGCCGCCAAAGGCGCTGGTTACCGCCTTTACCAGGGCACCGGCATCAAAGCCGGCGGCCACAGCCTCTTTGGTGCCGGCAGCCAAAAGCGAGGTCTTGCCCTCGTCAGACTGGGAGACCAAGAAGCAGGCGATAGGACCTTTGGCCTGCTCGCGCAGAGTGTCCCACACACCGCGCAGATCGTGGGCGTCGCGGCCGTCCATACGGGCCACCACAGCCTTGTAACCATCGCACTGGAGAGCGGCAGCCAGTGCGTCCACTGCAGCATTGGCGCCCGCGCCAGACAGGGCACGCTTGAGCTTTGCCTTGAGATCGCGCTCGCGAGCCAGCATATCGTCCACGGCGCCCGCCACAGAAGCCGGGCGGCTCTTGAGGGCAGCAGCCGCGGCATCCAGCGCATCCAGGCGGCTGTTCACGAAGGAAAGGGCGCCCAGAGAGGTGACTGCCTCAATACGACGTGCGGCGCTGCCAATGGAGCTCTCGGAAGTGATCTTGAAGATGCCCAGCTCGGAGGTATTAGAGGCATGAAGACCGCCACAAAGCTCTGCAGAGAAGGGCTGCGGGCCCTCACCTGCACGCACGACGCGCACTTCCTCGCCGTACTTCTCGCCAAAGAGGGCCACCGCGCCCGAAGCCTTGGCGTCCTCCAAGCTCATGAGCTGGGTGGTCACCGGCAACGCCAGGAAGATCTGCTGGTTGACCAGGTCTTCTACCTGGGCGATTTGGGCCTGAGAAAGAGCCTCGAAGTGAGTAAAGTCAAAGCGCAGGCGATCGGGGGCTACCAGCGAGCCTGCCTGATGCACGTGGTCGCCCAGCACCTTCTTAAGAGCAGCGTCCAACAGGTGGGTGGCAGTGTGGTTGCGACGGATAAGCTCGCGGCGGCGATCGTCCACCTCGGCGGTGACGATGTCGCCCACACGCACGAAGCCGCCCTTGATGGCGCCTTCGTGGGCAATGAGGCCGTCATGGGAGACGGTGTTCTCTACCTCCATGCGAAACTCGATGCCAGAGAGCTCGCCGGTATCGCCGACCTCGCCGCCCATCTCGGCATAGAAGGGGGTGCGATCAAGCACGACCTCCACCTTGTCGCCGGTCTCGGCACGCAAGACGCTCTCGCCGTCGCGCACAATGGACAACACGGTGCAGCCGCGAAGCTCGCTCTCCTCATAGCCGCAAAACTCGGTGGCATCCACCGAGTCAGAGAGCGCCGTCCATACGTCAACCTGGCTCCAGGCATCAGAATCGGTGGCGCCGGCGGCGCGAGCACGGGTGCGCTGGGCCTCCATGTCGGCGTCAAAAGCAGCCTGATCGATGTCGTGGCCGGCATTGAGGGCGATCTCGCGGGTGAGGTCTACCGGGAATCCGTAGGTGTCGTGAAGGGTGAAAGCCACATGGCCCGAGAGAGTCTCTCCCTCGCCCAGTTTGTCCAGCTCCTGCTCCAGATAGAGGCGACCGGTCTCGATGACCGAGGAGAAACGGGCTTCCTCTGCGCGCACGGTGCCCTGGATCAAGGCGGAGTTGTCCACCAACTCAGGATAGACATCGCCCATAAGGCGTGTGACCTCGGCCACATAGTCACAGAGGAACGCCTCCTCGATGCCCAGCAGGCGGCCGTGGAACACGGCGCGGCGCAGCAGGCGGCGCAACACATAGCCGCGACCCTCGTTGGAAGGCAGGATGCCGTCGCCAATCATGAAGCTCACGGCGCGGCTGTGATCTGCAATGATGCGCAGCGAGACATCTGCGGCAGGGTCTTCGCCGTACTTCTTGCCAGAAAGCCTCTCTCCTACCTCGATGAGGGAGTGCATAAGATCGCCGTCATAATTGGAAGACTTATGCTGCATGATAGCCGCCATGCGCTCTAGGCCCATGCCGGTGTCCACGTTTTGGTGAGGCAGGTCTACCAGCGTACCGTCCTCTTGGCGGTCGAACTGGGTGAACACCAAATTCCAAAACTCCAGGAAGCGGTCGCAGTCGCAGCCAGGGGCGCAGGTGGGGCTGCCGCAGCCCACCTCTTCGCCCTGGTCGAAGTAGATCTCCGAGCATGGGCCGCAGGGGCCGGTGGGTCCGGCGGCCCAGAAGTTGTCCTCCTCGCCCAAGCGTGAGATGTGGTCTTTAGCCACGCCCAGCGACTCCCAGATCTCAGCGCAATCGTCGTCGTCCTCAAAGACAGTGAAGTAGAGACGATCCTGGGGCAGGTGAAGATGGTTGACAATATAGTCAAACGCCCATTCGCAGGCCTGGCGCTTGGAATAGCCGCCAAAGGCAAAGTTGCCCAGCATCTCGAAGAAGGAGAGATGGCGACCGTCCAGGCCAATGGCGTCGATGTCGTTGGTGCGCAGGCACTTTTGGCAAGAAGTGGCGCCGATGCCCTCCTTCAAGGTCTTGGTGCCCAGATAGTATTGCTTGAACTGGTTCATGCCGGCGTTGGCCAAAAGCAGCGACGGGTCATCGGGCACCAGCGAAGAAGACGGGAACTTCTTGCAGCCGTGCTCTTCAAAAAAGTCCAAGAACGACGAGCGAATCTCGGCAGTGGTCATAGTGGGAAAGTCAGAGGTAGACAAGAGATCCTCCTCATAGGGCTGCCAGGGACGCTCCCCAAAGCAGCATTGCTGGGCACAGATTCATTCATTCTAATTCAGAGCCGCCTTCTTGGCAGCGCTCGCGCCTCTATTGCTACGGCATCGCCATTCTCTTAGAGCTCGCCTTTATCTTTGGAGCTGGGATGCACGGGTTTCTCGGCAGGTGAGCCCTGAGAGTCCCGAGCCTCTTCCTGAGGATCCCGGGGCTCATCAGAGGCCTCTTCTTGCCGAGAAGATCTCGCTTTGGGGGCTTGGGAGCCAGAGGTGGATTCAGAGTGAGCCTTGGGATGCTCTACAAAAAGCCGTAGCTCCTCGGCCCGCTCGCGCACGATCTCGCCCACCGAGGGCTTAGCGGGCTCGCCGCCGGGCGCAGCAGAGACGTCACCCTCGTTTTCGTCGGGAATGAGGCGGCTTGTGACAAAGAAACTGTCATCGTCGAGGGCGTCGCAGCTGGGAGCGATGGAGCCATCGGCGTGATGAAAGGGCGTCCCTTGGAAGATGGCTCCGTGGTAAGAGACGATCTGGCGTCCGGTACGGGTCTCGAAGTAGTAGATGAACACACCTTTGATGGCTGCAGACACCGGGATGGAGATGGCCATGCCCACCGCACCGCCAAGGGAGGAACCCAACACGATGGCCAAAAGGCTCATGGCTGGATGCACTTGGACAGCAGAGCGCATGACTACAGGGCTCACCACGTTGTCGGTGATGTTTTCTGCCACCATAGCCACAATGAGCGTCCAGAACGCGCAAAGGGGACTCACAAACAGCGCGGTGACCGTGGCGATGGCAGCGGCGATCCAGGGGCCAATGACCGGCACAAAGTGCAGAAGGCCGGTGAGGGTGCCCATGAGGGGCGCGTAGGGCTGACCTACCACGATGTAGCCCAAGAACGCGAGGCTGCCTCCTACCAGGGAGGTGATCACGATGCCACGCATGTAGCCGCCCATAGAACGGCTCGCCACCGCCAAGAGCAGCATGAGGTCATCTTCATGCTTGGGGCCTGCCACGATGGCGAACTCGCGCACGATGCGGGGGTAATCGCGGGCCAGCCAGTAGGCCAGCACCAGTCCCAGGAAGAACATGAAGAAGGTGTTCACCAGGTTCATGAGGTTGGGAATGAGGCCGGAAGAGATTTGGGAGGCCATGTCGTTGGCAAAGCGGGTGCCCATGGTGGAAAAGCCGTCCACCAGCGCAGAGATGTTGGTTTGAAACTCTGCAGTCTCAGTGGTGCCGTAACGCTCAAAGAGGCTGCGCAGCCAGTCCTGAAGCTCCCGGAAGTAGCCAGGAATGCGCTGGAGCAGAGTATTGAGCTGCTCTAGGGTAAGGGGCCCCAGTATCGCCAGCACGCCTATGGCCACACCCAGCACGATGAGCAGGGCCAAGATCGCGCCTAGCGCGCGGCCCACTCCTTTGGTTTCCAGCCAGTTGACGATGGGGCTGCAGATGAAGCCAACGATGATGCCTACGGCCAAAAACTCGATGGCCGGGGCGATGTAGCCCAACGCCCACACCACGCACACGAAGATGACGATAAAGCCGATGGCCGTCCACACACGAATCATGCGAAGACGGTCCTCGGCCGAGATATCCTGGATTGAATGATGAGCAAGGGGACGCGCCATAACTAGCCCATCAGACCTTCGGGATCAATATGATCTTGTACTTTTTTGAGAGTGCGGCGCAGGAAGCGGGAGACCTGCACCTGGCTTACCCCTAGACGGTTGGCTATCTCTACCTGGGTCAACCCGTCTTTGAAGCGCATGGTGAGCACCTCTTGCTCGCGGGGCGAGAAGGAGGAGATGGCCTCTTGGATGACCATGCGGTCGTCGCTGGCCACCAGGTCCTTGTCCTCTGTGGCGTAGCGGTCGAGCACCGAGGGGGCATCCTCGTTCTCAGAGCTCCCAGATTCCAGAGGCACCGAGCTGTAGGCGCTGGAAGACTCCATGGCCTCCAAGACCTCGTCTACAGAGACGTCTAAGTATTTGGCGATCTCATCCACCGAGGGAGAGCGTTGCAGGTCGCAGGTAAGCTCGTCTGTAGCCTGATTGACCTTGGCAGAAAGCTCTTGCAGGCGACGGGGCACGCGCACAGACCAGCCCTTGTCGCGGAAGTGTCGCTTGATCTCGCCCATGATGGTGGGCGTGGCATAGGTGGTGAACTCCAGGCCGCGCTCAGGCTCGAAGCGGTCAATGGCCTTGATGAGGCCGATGGTGCCCACCTGGATAAGGTCGTCCAGAGACTCGCCGCGGTTCTTGAACTTGGAAGCCAAAAAACGCACCAGGTTGAGGTGGCTCACGATAAGCTGCTCGCGAGCATCCTCGTCCCCTTCTTCTTTGTATCGGCAGAAAAGCTCCCGGGTGCGCTCCTTGTCCCAGGCAAGCTTGCCCCTGCCTGCACCGGCAGAGACGCGCCTGGCATAGGCGCCGTGGGTGCGGGAGACTTGAGGCTTGCTCTCGGTCACGCAGAAACTCCCCTCGTCTTGACCACGGTGAGGGTGGATGCCTCATCGTCGATGGAGAACTCGTCGGTGACAGCGCCCAAGATGAGCTGGGCATAGCCAAAGGAACCGTCTTCGTAGGCGTCTTCCACGTTGGCCTGCGCGCCCAGCGTGAAGACCATCTCAATGCGATCTTCATTGATGTCGAAGCGAATGCCTACCGACTCTTGCTCAGTGGCGGAGGCGTAGACGAAGCCCTCCTCTGCCGCCATGCGCACATCCTCGACGTCGTCGATAGACAAGCCGCAGACTACTGCGAGATTTGCCGCCAGCATGCGCACGGAGCGTGCGAACTCTGGCGCAGCAGGCGTTTTTAGCTCAACTGTCTTAGATTCCATGATTACTTCTCCTCAGAGGCCGTGTCGCTGGTCGCGCTCTCAGTGGGATAGGTAAAGTAGCCCGCGTCTTGGGAGACCGTCTCAACAGAAGGCTCGATGTCTCCCTGCAGTTGCGCGGCCTTCTCGGCAGCGGAAGCCTCCAGGGCCTCTGTTCCTGCCTTGCCCTTCTTGCCCAGCTTGCCCACGGCTTTGGAAGCGGCGGCGGCGGCCTTGTCTACCACGCCGGTCACCGCAGTGGTGGCATCGCTGGCAGCACCGGTGAGGGTGCCCACATCATTAAGGATATTATTAACCTGCAGCAGGTCCAGGGAAAGGGCGT
The DNA here is from genome assembly GCF_023168405.1 of Leptogranulimonas caecicola. GTDB lineage: Bacteria > Actinomycetota > Coriobacteriia > Coriobacteriales > Atopobiaceae > Leptogranulimonas > Leptogranulimonas caecicola. The sequence goes on from NZ_AP025285.1 coordinate 1,298,101, forward strand.
CTACCGTGGTCTCCACCTTGCCCATAAGCGGCTTAACCTCCTGAATGGCGGGGTTAAGGTCTTCCACTGCCTGATCGACCTTTTTAATGGTGACATTGACGTCTTGCACCGTCTTGTCTACCTGGCCCATAAGGTCGCCCACCTGGCCGCGCAGCTTGCGCACCGCAAGTGCGACCTCGACGCCCACCCACACGAAGGCAGCCATCAAAACGATAAGAACGATAAGCACTGCGAGGTCCATAGGGGTCCTTTCTTGCTGCGTGCACGGCCATTTGCCAAGCTTATAAGCCAGTGTATGCGCTTGAGGGGGCGAGGCCCCCGTTTTTTCGTACCTATATCCTACCCATCCTCGCGCTCGGCGCGATCCCTGGCCGAAGCCTCCACACGCCAGGCCTCCCAACCGCGGGGCGAAGGGGCGTAGAAGCTGCCAGGCTCAAGGCCGTCGGGCAGGTATTGCTGAGAAACCCAACCTCCAGGATAGTTATGGGGGTAGCGGTAGGGGCCGTATTCGTCCGAACCCGGGCGATGGCGATCCCTGAGATAAGGGGGCACTTCTCGGCGAGGGCCATGGCGCACTTCATGCAAGGCTGCGTCGATGCCCGCTTCACAGGCGTTGGACTTGGGGGCCAGCGCCAGGTAGGTGGCCGCCTGGGCCAGGTTGATGCGGCATTCGGGATAGCCAATGACCTCGGCGGCTTTAAAGGCAGCCTCGGCTACCAAAAGAGCCTGGGGGTCTGCGTTGCCAACGTCTTCCGAGGCGCAGATGAGGATGCGGCGAGCGATGAAGCGGGGGTCTTCGCCAACGTCAATCATGCGGGCAAGCCAATAGAGCGCGGCGTCGGGATCGCTGCCGCGCATGGACTTGATGAAGGCGCTGATGACGTCGTAGTGCATGTCGCCGCCCTTGTCGTAGGGCAGCCCTCGGCGGGGGTTAGCCTCCTCCACCGCATGGACAGAGATCTCGATAGGGCCCTTATCCGGCGCCTGTTGGGGCAGCCGGCCGTCGGGCGTGGCCATCTGGGCGGCCAACTCTAAGGTGGTAAGGGCCGATCGCGCATCTCCCCCCGCCAACGTCACCACAGCTTCCAGAGCGTCATCCGACAGCTCGAAGGCGCCGTTGAGCCCTTGGGGAGCCTTCAGGGCCCGCTTCACGATAGCGGCGACAGCCTCGTTATCCAGCGCCGTGAGCTCCACCACGCGGCTGCGGGACAAAAGCGCCGAGTTCACCTCAAAATAGGGGTTCTCGGTAGTGGCGCCTACCAACACCACGATGCGATCTTCCACCGCATGAAGCAGGGCGTCTTGCTGCGAGCGATTGAACCTGTGGATCTCGTCCACAAAAAGGATGGTGCGCTGGCCGTCTATGAGCAGGCGCTGCTCTGCGGCGCCGATGGCCTCCCGCAGGTCTTTCACCGTACCGGTGACCGCCGACACCTCCACAAACTGTGCTTGAGTGGTAGCTGCGATAATGCGAGCCAGAGTGGTTTTGCCCGTGCCCGCAGGGCCATAAAGGATGAGGGAAGACAGGGTATCGTGATCAATGGCGCGCCTGAGCCACGAGCCCTCGCCCACTGCCTGGGCTTGGCCCATGAACTCCTCCAGCGACTGGGGGCGCATCCTGGCCGCCAAAGGGGCGTTCTGATCTTTTTTAAGCCGCTCTTGAGCGGAAAATAACGTATCCATGGATAAGCATTGTAAGCCTAATACCAATAGGTGAGAATCAAGCTTTACGCATCTACTTCACGCGTCCCGGGAGGCCCTATGGACACCCACACCCCTCCTGCACAAAACCGACCGCTTATTGGCCTGTGCGGCCGCACCGACCCCACCTGCGAATACCTGCTCTATTTTCGCAGCTACGCCCAGCGCGTCTTCGAAGCCGGAGGCTTGCCGGTGGGGCTTCCTTATCACGAGACGGCGGCAGCCTGCGCCCCAGAGATCGCCGAGCGCTTCGACGGCGTCCTGTTCACCGGCGGCGCCGACATAGACACCGCCTCCTTTGGCGGCAATGCCTACGACGACCGCACCCATCACGCCCTAGGTCAGACGATGCCCCTGCGCGACGAGTTCGAAGGGGCGCTTTTGCAGGCCTGTTGGGATCAAGACGTCCCTTGCCTGGGGGTCTGCCGAGGCGTTCAAGTGATGAACGTGGGCCGTGGAGGCACCCTGGTGCGCGACGTGAGCGAGCAGCTCTGGAGCCACGGCGCCACCCTGGACGTGCACTTGCAGCCGGAGCCCTTCGAAACGCCTGTGCACCAGGTCTACATAGAGCCCAATAGCCGCTTGGCCCAGATCTTGGGAGCGTTGGAGACCTCGGTAAACTCCCTGCATCACCTGGCCATCTCCACCGTGCCCGAGGGCGCCCATGTGACCGCCCGGGCAGATGACGGCACCCCGGAGGCCTTGGAGTTTCCCGACCGCACCTTCTTCTTGGGCGTCCAATGGCACCCAGAGATAATGGGGACCCAGCCACAGCTCTTCGAAGCCCTGGTAGATGCTGCCAATCAACGCCGCATCGCTAAAGGCCGCTAGGCCTTCTCGCCCGCCGGCTCGCCGCGCATCGCCTGGCCAAGAAGCCCATATATCCGCCTACGCACCTCGCCCGCGCCCTGGGGGCCACTGCCATATCAAATGGAATAGCCTGCCATGTTCACGCGTTCAAGTACTCTAAGTCTGTTTGATAAATTAGAGTACCCCCTGAGCGCGCCTGTGCCGGTTGCTCCCTTCTCGCTTGACTGCGGCCCCCAATGCTCGCGCTCTGCCGTTCCCGGCCTCAAAGGAGACGCCCCATGGCCTCTGCCACGCCTCAAGAATCTCGCGCGCTCACGGGCCGCGCCCTCGTCATTGGCGCCCTGGGCAGCGCGCTGCTCACTGCCAGCTCGCTCTTCATCGCCCTCAAGATGGGGGCCCTGCCTTGGCCCATCGTCTTTGCAGCCTTGGCGTCCATCGTCGCCCTCAGGGCGCTGGGCAGCCACAACCTCCACGAGGCCAACGTATGCCATGCCGCCATGAGCGCCGGTGCCATGGTGGCCGGAGGGCTGGCCTTCACCATCCCCGGCCTCTGGATGCTTGGCCCTTCCTACCAGGTGACGTTGCCCCAGGTGCTTTTGGCTTCGCTCTCGGGCACCCTCTTGGGCCTCTGCGCCTCGGCGGCGCTTCAGGCCCACTTCATTCGCGAGCGCCGTCTGGCCTACCCCATTGGCGTCTCTGCCGCAGAGACCCTCAAGGCTGCCGACGATGCCAAAGCCGGCGACGCCCCCGTGCTTTTTGGGGCCATGGGCTTATCGGCACTCTATGCGCTGGTCCGCGACAACCTGGGGGTATTGCCCGCCGTCATCGGCACCGGCTCGGTGATCCCCGGCGTCACGCTGGGCATCTACAACTCCCCTATGATGGCCGCCATGGGCTTCATGGTGGGCGTCGCCCCTGCGCTGGTGTGGTTTTTGGGCGCCCTCGTCGGCAACATTGGCATCGCGGGCATCCTGCCGGCACTGGGGCTCATCGCCCAAGAAGACGCTTCGGCCATCCAGTCGAGCCTGGGCCTGGGCCTTATGCTGGGCGTAGGCGCAGGAGCTATCGTCTCCGGGCTGCTTCCCCTCATCAAGCGTCGCATGGCTTCAGGCGCCTCTGCTGCCGAGAAGATCTCCGATGCCGAGGCTGCACGTCGCCTCTTTGTCCCCCGCTCTATGGTGGCCCTGGCCATGGTGGTAGTGGCCACCGCCCTCTGTGTGGGGCTTAACTTGGGGCTGGGGGCCTCGGTGGTCGTCATTGTGGGCGCTTGGTTTAGCGTGTACCTTTCGGCCTGGCTCACCGGCACCACCGGTGTGAACCCCATGGAGATCTTTGGAGTGTTGGTGCTTCTGTTGGTGCGCCTGTGCTTTGCCCAGATGTCCATGGAGAGCCTCTTTTTGGGAGCCGCCGTGGTGGCGGTGGCCTGCGGCATCGTGGGCGACGTCATGAATGACCTCAAAGCCGGCGACGTGCTTCGCACCAACCCTCGCGACCAGTTTATTGGCATGGCGGTAGGCGGCCTGGTGGGCGCAGTGGTGGCCGCCCTCATGCTCATGGCCCTGCTCACCGCTTACGGCGCCGAGTCCTTTGGCCCCCAGCAATCCTTCGTGGCTGCTCAGGCCTCGGTGGTGGCCACCATGGCCGGCGGCATCCCCCACCTAGAAGTCTTTGTGGCAGGTCTTGCAGCAGGTCTTGTGATGGCGCTGGCCAAGCTCCCGGTGATGACTTTAGGCCTGGGCGTATACCTGCCCTTCCACATGAGCGCCTGCGCGGGAGCCGGCGCCCTTATCCGCATCATCTTTGACGCGCGCCGCAAACACGACGATCCCAAGCGCCGCGCGGCACTGGAAGCCAAATGGCAGGCGGCGGGCTCCGGCCTGTTGGGCGGAGAGTCTTTGGTGGGCGTGATCAGCGCCTTTATTGCAGTGGCTATGATGCTGGCCGGCTAAACGCTCGCACGTTAGAGGCAAAAGGCGGGAACCAGCGCGGCCGGCTCGGTGAGCTGCGGGGTTCCCGAGTAGCCTACCAACAACCCATCCCTGGTCCACCAGGGCTCCGGGGTGCCCTTCCAGGTACGCTCATAGGAAGGGTCTTGGGCAAAGCCCTCATAGAGGGTGCCTGTGGCGGGCAAATCGGGACGCGCGTTAAGGCCGATCTCTCCATCCGACAAGAGCCACAACGAGTCCTCGCAGCTCTCCAAGGCTCCCTCATCGCTGCGGTAGGCCTTGCGCACAGAGACTATGAGCTGAGGAAGGCCGTCCGGCAACCCAGGCAAGATATTCTCTGCAAGATGGGTGCGCGCCACCGAATCCACCCAGCTTTCGGCAGGTACATCGCCATAAGAAGAGGTGTCTGCCGCTGCCAGGGCGGCAAAAGTGAGGCCGGCCATGCCAGAGCCATCGGCCTTGGGGTCATGAAGGATCCCCACCAGGCCAAAGGGTACCTCCACCCCGTCGATGGTGACCGGCCGAGGGGTGGTCGCCAGGTTTCCCTCGTCATCTACAAGGCCATAGCCGCGGGCAATGGTGGCGGCGCTCTGGGCATCTTTGGCAGCCGAGAGCGCTTGGGCCATGCGAGCCAGCTCCTCCCAGGAGTAGCTGGCAAGGTCTTTTTGCGCCGGCGCGCCCCAAGAGCAGCCGCCTAGAGCTGTAGTGCTCAGAAGGCTCAGCGCGGCCGCCAGAAACCCTTTGCGAGAAACCGGTGCCCGAGCAGTAATCGCACGCAGGGACGGGCTCTCGCGGCGAGCGGTTAGAGGTTTTGGTCCCATGGGCCGGCTCCCTTGCCAAAGAAGTAATCATGCTGAGGAAACGCCTTTGCGGCGGCGGGATCCAGCCGCTCGGCCAGAGCGATAAAGTAGTCGTCGGTCATGCCGGCGATGTAGTCCACCACCGTTTGATCCAAGTCACGCTCCCAGTCGTAGGTGCGGCCGTAGTAGGAAAGGCCGGCGCGAATGGGGTCGATGTGGTGGACAAAGATAGGCGCCTGAGTGTTGCCGGCCGCCAGATCCTGGTACGCAGACTCGTACGCCAGCTCGAAGAGCCCTGAGAGAATCTGGGCCCCTTGAGTGCCTGCCACCTCGGTAGAGGCATAGATCTTACGGTAGTTTTCCTGTTTGGCGCGGCGGAGCTCCTCGAAGCCCCCCTGGCTCATGGCGATGCGCGGCTGGCCCAACGAGTGCGCCACCACATCGGAGATGAACGCGTCCAGCGCCCAGGAGTTGTAGGCGCCGCCCAGCCCGTCATCAAAGGTGTCTTCGCCCACATGATGGGCGCGGATGGCGTCTTGGCGATCTTTGCCCACATAGGCGATGATGTCCGAGAGGCGCACCACGCAACCCTCCAGCGTCATGGGGCGCTGGGCGCGCACCGTCTTTGAGTTGCCGGCGGTGCAGGCTGCAGCGACCGCAGCATCGAACTCATCAAAGGTAGAAATGCCGGAGACCTGAAACTCCCGCTGCTCGTACTCGCCGTTGTGGCAAAGCACCCCGTCCAGCGTCTGCAGGGTGAGATTGCGCCCGTAGATAGCGTCCAGCACCCTTACCGAATGCACGTTATGAAAGAAACGGCGCCCGGTGCGGCGGCGGTAGATGCCATCCAAAAAGCGCTCCCCCGCATGGCCAAAAGGGGTGTGCCCAATATCGTGACCCAGGGCGATGGCCTCGATAAGGTCGCAGTTAAGGTCCAGGGCGCGCCCGATGTCGCGCGCCACTCGACTCACCAGTTGCACGTGGAGCCCGCGGCGAGAGAGGTCCTCGTCGGCGTGGAAGCTGAACACCTGGGTCTTTCCTGCCAAGCGATTGTAGGCGGGCAGGTGGAGAATCTTCTCGGCATCGCGCATGAACGCCGGCCGCAGCGGCGTGGGCCTATCGCGGGGCTCATCGAGCCTGCGCAGCGCGTCCTCATTCTTGGTGGCGTAGGGGTTCTGGCCGGGATGGGCCACGTGATCTGCGATGAGAGCCTGCACCTCTGGGGAGAGGGGCCTGGCCAGATCGGGCGCCAAGGGGTTCTTGCGAGCCGTGGTGATAGGGTCTGCCATAGGGATCCTCCTTTCTTCCTTGCCGATAAAAACTAACACCCTTTATTGCTCGTTTTGTGGGGTGTCCAGAGACTTTAAGGAATCGGAAGCGATGAAGGCCCCCATGTTGAGGCGGCCAGCGGCCTCAGAGATGGTGGCCGAGGCGCCGCAGCGGGTGAAGACGCCTGCGAAGCGCCCGCCAAAGAGGTAGAGGCCTTCCATAAAGTGAGCCTTGATGCGTCCGGAGGCCTGGGTGCCGTCGCCCGCTGCCACCGATCCCACGATGACCTCGCCTTCATACTGAGGTGCATAGGCCTGGATGACGGCCCCTGAGGCAGCGCCGTCACGCAGCGCGTCTTTCCACGCCACCTCGCTCACGTCGAGGCCAGCGACAACCCCTTGGCCGTTGTAGCCCTCGGCAGGCTTTAAGATCCAGGCATCCTTGTCGGCGAAGGTGGAGAGATCGCAATCTTTGGCAAGGATCTGGGTGTAGGGCACGTGTCCTTGGACAAAGGCCAGCTCCGAGGCGTCCAAGACTTTAGAGGCCAGCGGCGAGTGCAGATAGGCGAAGACCGTCTTGGTGGCGCAGGGCCAGGTGCGAAAACCGCCCACCACGCATGCCAGGCCCTCCTCGGCTGCCAAAGCCAAGGCATCGGCGCCGTCGCAGGGCTTCTCCATCATCTCCGAAAGCACTGCCCGGCGCCACACCAGGTCGATGGGCCCTTGGTCGTCTTTGAGACGCCAATGGCCCCCCACCTCGTCGAGCGCCAAGGACCGTAGGTCTGCGATGCGCGCTGAGACCCCCAGCTCCGAGAAGATCTCACAGAAGTCTTGGGCTTCGTCTACAGACAGCGACTCGGTATAGTCCACGATGGCAAGGGTGGGTTTCTCGGCAGGATAAGGCTCTTGACCTGCCTTTTCCCAGGAAGCGTAGCAGTCAAGGATCTCGCGGGCGCAAAGCGCTCTCACAGATTCCGGCGCGCGAAGAGGCGCCTCTTTCGAGAGTTCTTTAAAAGTTTCGCTCTTTTGGATAGCGGCGGTCACCTGGTCTGTGGCGGTCATGCCGGCAGAGCCGTCGGTGTTGAGCTCACAGAACCAATAGGCCCCGGTGTCCTCGTTCAAGAAGATGTCCACCCGCGCCAGAGGGATCTCGCACTCATAACCTGGGTCGATGCGGCAAAGCTCGTCCACCTGGGCCGGCAGGGCGAAAAAGTCGCGCACCTCTTGAGAGTCCCGGTAGGCTCGCGTGACCTTGGTCATGATGGAGCCCATGGTCTCCGCAGCCTCCCGGAGCACCTCCCAGCCGGCCTCGCTGTAGATCTTGGGAGTAAACGCCCAGCTCAGAGGCTCATGATGATAGAGACCGTGGGTGGTGGCCAGATAGGCTTTGCCGGCTGCACGGCCCTCCTCGTCATCAGCTGGCAGCTGAGACGCCAGCTGGTTGAACCGCGCCTCCAAATCGCGCCCCTGACGCACGGCCGCTTGGCGTTCAGCTGGCGTGAGCCGAGAAAAGCCTGCCTTTTGAGCGGCAGCCGGCTGGGACGGCTCTGACGTGTGGGTGACAGGGGTCTCAGGCTCTGGAGAGGCTGCCGGGTGAGAGGGCACGGGCTTCTCGGCAGCTGGCACCTCAAGCTCCGGGGCAGTCACAGGTGCAGGGGAAGCCGCAGGCTGCGAAGGCCCGCTCGCCTGGGCGGCAGCGTCGCTCAGCACGGGAGCCGGGGCGATGGGATCTAGGTGCCGGACAGGGGCTGCCGGTGCCAGGGCCGCAAAGTCCAGAGGCTCCATGCCGGTGGTGTCGATGGAATCTACCTCTTCGGGCGGTGCTGAGCAGCCGCGCCCCTGGCCGGCCTTCTCTTGGAGGGCCTCGCGAATCTTGGCATGGCGGCGCGCCTCGCGAGCAGCCACCGTGTCGATAGGCGGCTCGCCGTCGAGCACGCGTCCGCATCGAAGGCCCATAAGGCGGCCACCGCGGCGAGAGGGATGGTCGGCGTCGGCAAAGTAGCGATCGCGGTTTTCCAGCAGCACCGAGCCGTCCTGAAAGCGCATGTTTGGGTAGCGCCCACAGGCTTCTTGGATAAACCCTGGAATCAGATCATAGGCGGCGCCCTTGGCGGTGGGATAGGCCTCCTCGTCATGGGGCGTGGGGCTTGCCACCACTATTGGGGTCTCTGGCCAGAGCTGGGCGATGCGGTGAAAATAGGAAGCGATTTCACGTTTGACCACCGCGGGGTTCCAGCGCTCGAAGCGGTAGTTGGCCCCCAGCCCCACCCACACGTAGGCCGGAGTGGGTAGCTGCTGCAGGCCCTCCAGGGAACTCGGTTGAAAGACTTGACCACCCACACCTTGGTTTACCAGGTATAAAGATCGCTCTTGGGCAACGATGGAGGGCCACGCACAGGCAGGGTCGTCCACCAAAAAGCCCTGGGAGATAGAGTCTCCCAGCACCAGCAAGAGGGGCTTGGGCGCCACTGGGGACAGATAGGTGCCGTCACAGGATAGGTTCTTGATCTTGCAACCTCTGAGCATGGGTAGCCAGAAGGTCACCTGCCTGGGTTCCTCCATGCCCGGAAGCACGGGGTCGCGCTGGCTATCCTCCACTTTTACCACCAGCTCCACCGGTTCGTTCCCGGGCATCTGGGGAGGCAGATGAAGCCCGTCTGCCGTCACCGAGATGCCATCGTGGGACAGAGAGGAAGGTCCGCCGTCTGCCAGCCTGATCTGCGCTGTGGTGCCCTGGGGTTCAGGGTCCACCTGGAGCTCCAGCGCCACCCGTTGGGCGTCGGTCAAGCACTCTACGGTAATGCCCGCGCAGGTGAGGCCCATGGCATGGTACAAACCTGGATGCCAGGCCATGCAGCTGGAGAGGGCGCGCAGCTGCTGCGGATAAAACCTCAGCGGCCGCACCCAGCCATCGGGTTCCTGCTCAAAGGTCACCGCGCCGTGGACAAAGGCGGCCGCCCCTTGAGAGTGCGACCAGGAGGCATCGATCGTCTGCCAGAAGCTCTGGGTCATAGAGATCCCATCGACGGTAATCTATCGTTCTTGAGGCGCCCCACGGGCTCTTTGGAGCACCAGCCAGGAGCATCCCTGCATCTAGCCATTGTCGCATAACGGCAAAGCCAAGCCCCCTCTGGGTAAAAAGCCAAGCAACCGGGCAACAGGCCTGAGGCGATGGCGCGGGTTTCTCGGCAAGGTGGCTACAAACCCCTGGCCTCAATGCTTGAGCATCCTGGTGAGCAAGGCACACGCGGGGCAAGGAGCGCATTTGTGGACGTAGTCATCAGGCTCTTTCTGGTGCTAGGGACCCTCTATGTGGTGGGCGACATCATGTACAGCCAGAGCGGCCCTAGGGCTCACTGGCGCATCTTTCGCGTGGTCATGGAGTTTTGCCTCATCATGGTGGCCAACGCCCTTATCATGACCGGACTGGTCTCTATATTCTATGTACTAGAGCGGGTGTGCGCCCAGCTGTTTCCTGGGTTTGACCTCTACCTTACAGAGTCTGGCAAGATCAGCGGCTCAAACATCATGGTGCTCATCTTTGTGCTGGTGTTTCTTACGGCCTTCATCCAGCTGTTTTTGCGCAAGCGCATGGAGGGTCATTGGTTGTGGCTCTCCATGAACGACGAAGAATACCAGATTTTTGAGTACTTTATCCAGTGGACCACCATTTTTTGCGTGGTCTACCAGTGCTTCTTTGACGGCTTTGCCACCTTGGCCCAATGGAGCGGCGCCACCAGCGCCCAGGAGGTCTTCCAGATTGCCCTCTCGCCCAACAATCTCAACCTGGTGATCCAGCCTCTGCTCATCTCTAGCTGGATCCTGGTGGTGCTGGAGCGCACCAGCTCAGAGCGCCACAGCGACTCCTAGCCGTTAAAACGTTGTGCGCAGTCCTGTGAGCGGCACCCTCTTTGTACTGCTCCCCTAGCGCCTCTTCTTTTTGGGTGGCACATAGGTGCGCTGGGGCTTTACCAGCTTGGGGTGGTAGGCGGCGATGGCCGCCTACCACCTCGTCCTCTGTATAGGAGCCCGGAAGGCCGGCCACCCTGATCTCCACCAGTGGCAAGTGCTGCTCCAAGCGCGAGGTCATGGAGGCAGCGGCGCCTTCTGGAGCTCGCTTAATGAAGTCCTCGGGATCTTTGAGATCCACCACCAGGTAGTAGCCCTGGCGCACCTTCCAGCGATAGGCCGCCTTGATGTCGTCCCAGGATATGAGGCCGGCGCCAAAGGTGGAAGAGGTGTTGTCGGTGATGCCGCGCTCATCCACCTCTAAGGCATAGGTGTGCTCTGGCCTCATCTTGAGCGAGATGAGCACCGTAGCCGTACCCACTGCCACGCCTACCAGCGAGGCCCACGTGCGCCAGGGAGCGGCATCGTAGGCGCCCAAGCTGGTCACAAAGATGACGAGCGAAAGCACTGCGATTCCCACGCCTATGACAATGAAGAGATTCTCCCGAGTCTTGTCTTGGGGAATGCGCAGGGGTTCTGGGGCAACGGTCGTCTTTGGGGTGGTGGACATGGGGCTCCTTGGAGTGATGGCTATAAATCACACAGCGTGCTTGCATGCAGGCGGGTTTCTTTTTCAAGTATAAGAGAACGCGTAAGCTGTGTCCCCCGTTTGGCCTGAGACGCGCCCGCCCTAGGCATCCTGATGCCTATTTGTTGACAGTTTTAGCCTCGGCACGGCCCTTTCAGACAAATTTGCCCACTATCCACTAGCCAACTTATCCCCCCACAAGCTGGGATTATGGGACTTATTGCAAGAGAGAGGCGATTTGGTATGCCCGCCCTCGCGCCCTGCGTATAATAACCTCAGGGAAATTCATCCGCCTACATCCCAAGGAGATTGACCATGAGCGATTTTGTTAAGGCTTCCCAGGTCTTTGTAGACAATCCTGCCGCCAGCCGCGAAGAGGTGCTGCAGCTGTTGAGCGATGAGGCCGTGGCTCTGGGCATGGCCGAGGACGCCGCTGCCGTGCGCGCCGCCTATGACGCCCGCGAAGAGATGGGCGCCACCGGCATGCAGGACGGCTTTGCCATCCCCCATGCCAAGAGCGACGCCATCAAGGACGCCGGCGTCATCGTGGTGAAGCTGCAGGAGCCCGTCGAGTGGCCTTCCTTTGATGACAAGCCCGTAGACATCGTCATCTCCCTGCTCGTGCCCGACGGCGAGGCTGGCACCACCCACATCAAGCTGCTGTCCAACGTGGCTGTCATGCTTATGCGCGAGGAGTTCCGCGACGCCATGCGCGCCACCAACGACGCCCAGGCCATCGCAGATCTCATCAACTCCAACCTGGATGAGTAGCTGCTAATCTGCGCTCCCCGCTTTGCACGCCGCCTGAGGGCCTAGAGCTCCCAGGCGGTTTTCTTTTACCTATGCAATAGACGATCTCATTTAGCGGGCGTTCTTATAGACCTCGTAGCGATAGGCGATGCCCTGAGGGGTCTCTTGAAGCGGCCCCTCTACTGAGCGATACCAACCGGGCAACTCGTCTAGATTGGGAAAGTACGTGTCCGCACCAGGGAGATCCATCTCATGGCGGGTTACCATGACCTCGGTGCAGTAGGGCAAGAAGGCGCGATAGACGCTTTCGCCGCCAATAACCCACACGGAAGGATCATGCGCCACCAGCGTGAGCACCTGGCTTATGCCATGGGCCACCTCGACGCCTTCGCGCTCAAAGCCGTCATCGCGGGTGAGCACGATGTTGCGACGGCCGGGCAGCGCCCGCCCTCCCGGCAGCGTATCCAAAGTCTTTCGACCCATGACCACAGTGGAGCCCAATGTGAGTTCTTTGAACCGTTTGAGGTCTTCGCTATTGCGGCACGGGAGCTGGCCCTGCTTTCCTATGGCCCAGGGGCCGGCAATAGATACGATGGCGCGAAGCGGCGGCATAGCCTGATGTCTCCTGTTCAAAAGCTGGCACGTGCGGGCGATGCATAGGGGAATTCCTTGAGCTACCCTGCCCCAAGACCCTTAAAGGGCGATAGGGATATTTTTAACCTGCGGGCCATGCTGATAGTCTTCCACAATCAAATCGTCAGTGGAAAAATCGTAAAAATTTGTAATCTCCGGGTTCAGGGAGACCTTGGGGGCGTCAAACTGCGGACGACTAATAAGCTCTTTTACCACGTCCACGTGGCGATCGTAGATGTGCGCATCTGCGATGACGTGCACGAGCTCGCCGGGAACCATGCCAGAAACCTGGGCCACCATCATAAGCAGCAACGCATATTGAGCCACGTTCCAGTTGTTGGCGGCCAGAATGTCTTGGCTGCGCTGGTTTAAGACCATGTTAAGGGTGAAGGGCTTATCGGCAGCAGTGCGGGTCACGTTGTAGGTCACCGAGTGGGCGCAGGGATAGAGTGCCATCTCGGGCAGCTCGTCAAAGGCGTAGAGACCGGTCATAATGCGGCGGGAAAAGGGCGTGTGCGAAAGGTCGTAGAGGACCTTGTCCATCTGGTCGAAGTCCCCCTCGGGGTAGTGGGTCACACGGCCCACCTGATAGCCGTAGGCCTTGCCAATGGAGCCGGTCTCGTCGGCCCAGGCATCCCAAATGTGGGAGTGCAGGTCGTGGATGTTGTTGGACTTCTTTTGGTAGATCCACAGGATCTCGTCCATGGCGCTCTTGAGGGCGGTGCGGCGCAGCGTGATGGCCGGGAACTCTTTTTGCAGGTCGTAGCGGTTGACCACGCCAAAACGTTTGATGGTGTATGCGGGAGACCCATCCTCCCAGCGAGTGCGCACCTCTTCGCCAACGTTGGTTGTGCCGTTGTCGATGACGTCTTGGCACATGGCGCAAAACAGCCTGTCGGCGTGGCTCATATCCGCCTCCTTGAAAGGTAGGCGCGACCCCTGAGAGCCGCGCCTTTTGTGTGGCAGCTAAGTGTAGTAAAGCTTGATGCTAAGACGCAGACGAATCGGCCAGCGCCTCTAAAAAGTCATCGGCCGCATCGTTGTTGGGGTTTTCCGCGCTCTCGGCCAAAAGGTCGCGCCAGTCGCCCTCGGGGATCTCATCGCCCTCGAGCAACGCCTGCAGTGCGTGAGCTGCGGTTTCCCAGCGGCCCTGGCAGGCTGTGACGCCCTGCGAGAGCTCGGCTTTCACTGAGGAGGACACATCACCGGGCACTTCCAGTGCCTCGATTTGGCGAGCGGCGTCCTTGGCTGCCGCCACCGCGCTCCCCAGATCTTGCGAGGGGTCGCCGTTGGCATCCAACGTGGCCAGCGCCGTGCGCACCAGGGAGGTGACCTGTTCGTTGGCCGCGTTGTCCATAGAACAGACCTTCTTCACGTAATCGCGCACCGAGGTCTGCGCTCCCGCATAGTCAGAAGCCCCCACATAGAGGTCCAGCGACTCATCGCAATAGCCCAGATAGAGCTCTAGCCCCTCCTGCAGCTCGATAGGGTTTTGAGCACCCCAGCCAGCGTTGGGCCAACTGTCGTCATCATCTAAGTAGCCGCCCAGGTCATCCAGCTCAAAATCGTCCCAGCCCTCGCCATAGCCGTTGTAGCCGTAGCCTTCGTAGCCGTAGTCATACATGTAGGACGCTGCAGCGATGAGGCCCGAGACGCAGCTGGACATGGCGAGGCAAAGCACCACCACTGCGATAGCCCCGCCGATAAGGACGGCCCAAGTGGCTGTGGTGGCGTGGTTGTTCGCATGATCAGTGGTGGCCGAGGCAGATTCCACCACCGGCTCTTGGATCGCCACCTGTTGGTATTGAGGCTGTTGCCAAGCCTGCTGCTGATAGCCCGCCTGTGCTGCGCCCTGTGGCTGCTGAAAGCCCGCTTGCTGGTGGTTTTGCTGCGGGGTGGCCTGAGATGGCGAAGCTGTGCCTTGAGGCTGGCCGGCGCCAAAGGGCCGAGTGCTGCTCTGAGGTTGCGAGGCAGCAGGCTGTGGCTCGCTGCGTGAGACAGGCTGGTTCGCGCCTTGGGCCTGGCGCCAGTAATCCTGATAGCGCTTGTCTTCAGACTGCTGGTCCATGGGATACCTCTCTTTTGTGAAACGCGCGCCCGGGCGCACTCGCAGGCCAAACAGGAGAGCCGCTGTTCTACAAGCAGTGTAACCTATCGATCTGGCAACGGAGCCTTGCCCGATGGCCAGGAGCCTAGTGATCGCCTCGCAAATCGCGCCAATAGGTGGCTACCAAAGACATGAGCTGAGCATCTGCCGGAAGCCATTGAACCTCTACCAGCTCTTGGCGGCTAAGCCAGCGAAGCTCCGAGTGCTCTGTCGCCTGTGGCTCAGAACCCGACGCCAGCTCGCAGGCAAAGACCTCCATAGACAGATGGAAGTCTGGATAGTCATAGCTCACATGATCGAGGGGCCACAGGGTCGAGAGCTCACAGCGAAGTTCTTCTTCCACCTCGCGGCGGCAGGCCTTCTCGGCAGACTCACCCGACTCGATCTTTCCACCCGGGAGCTCGTAGAGCCCTGCAAAAGGCCCTGAGGCCACCTGGCATGCCAGCACGGTGTCGTCGCGCCAGATGAGCGCAGCTGCTACCTTCACAGTGTCCATGAGATCCCCTTTGTCCAAACAATGCTCAAGCGTTTGTAAGTGTACCCTTGCTCCGCGGCTGCCGACACCCTTACCATGCGCCTGGGACACAGAATAGGTGCCCCTGTAGCTCGACATTTGAAATAACGGCCTTAAACTGTCAGCATTGATGTGCATCACAGCGGCTGCCACCTGCGGCCCTCGCGCTGACCACTACCATTTGCAGGGGAGACCTCATGGCGACCTACGTGCTTTCCGACATCCACGGTCATCGCGCGGCTTTTGAGAAGGCTCTCGCCCTCATCGAGCCAGATGAGAATGATAGCATCTACCTGCTGGGCGATATGGTGGACCGCGGCCCAGATCCCGTGGGCGTCATGCGCCTCGCCCACAACAACCCTTATATGACGGTGCTCAAGGGCAACCACGAAGCCATGATGCTCGACTGTCTGGACAATCCCGAGGACACGCTGCAGTGGGGCACTTGGGTGCTCAACGGCGGCGAGACCACCGCCCAAGGCCTCATGGACATGGTGCCCGACGCCATGGACCATCTGGTCAAATGGGTGCGCGGCCTGCCTCTCTATGAGGTGGTGGAGATAGACGGCAAGCTCTTCTTGCTTACCCATGCCGGCATCAAACCCGTTGCTCCCGAGCGGCAAAAAGACCGATGGACCGCTTTTGACCTGGAGGATCTGGCTAAATCCCAAGATCCGGAGGACTTGCTATGGATCCGAGAGGAGTTTTGGAACCATCCCACCGGTCTCAAAAACGATCAAGGCGAGGGTCCCCTGGTGGTAAGCGGCCACACTCCCACAAGTTACCTGCCCCACTTTGCCGAGCAGGTGGATGCCCGCTGCTATGACGAGAATGGCCACGCCATCATGGTGGAGATGGGCGCCACCCCTGAGACGGGCCATGTGGCCGATAAGATCGATATCGACTGCGCTGCCGCCGGCGGGTATCCTGCAGGTCAAATTGGCGTGCTGCGTCTAGACGACGGGTTCAAGTTCTACGTGCCCATCGAAGAGGGCGAATAGCGCCTCCTACAAAAGGCAGCACTCGCCCATCCTGTGTCCTTGGTAGAGATCTGCCAAGGTAAATCTACCTAAGTATTCAGCGATGACCCCGTTGAGCCCCTCCCAGAGCGGCAGCGTCTGGCATTGATCCTTTCGAGGGCATTGGTTGGTTTTCGAGGCCAGGCATGCCACGGGCACCAATGGGCCTTCCATGACCTCGAGAATAGCCTTTACCTCATAGTCTTTGGGAGCACGGCTGAGCCTGTAACCTCCGCCCTTGCCCCTAAGCGCACGCAAATATCCCGCCTTCACCAGCTCTTTGACCACTATCTCCATGTACTTCTCTGAGATCTGTTGGCGCGAAGCGACGTCTTTAAGGGGCACATAGCCCTCGTCTTGATGCTGAGCCACATCCGCCATGAATCTAAGGGCATACCTGCCTTTAGTGGAAATCATCATTCTAACCTCCTATATCCCTACTTTACCACAAGGTTAATAGCTACAAAGCCTGCCGGAGTAACAACCTACTGTCATAGTAGGTTTATAGGCGAATTGCGGGCAACTTCCTAGGGAGATGGTCTTATATGTGTGCCTATAAATTCGAGACCCTTCAGTTGCATGTAGGTCAAGAGCAGCCGGACCCTGCCACCGATGCCAGAGCAGTGCCTATCTATCAAACGACTTCCTATGTGTTCCGCAACTCAGCCCATGCAGCCGACCGCTTTGGGCTGGCAGATGCCGGAAACATCTATGGAAGGCTCACCAATTCCACCCAAGAAGTCTTTGAGAAGCGCATCGCTGCGCTTGAAGGCGGCGTAGCAGCCCTTGCACTCGCCTCGGGAGCAGCAGCCATCACCTACACGATTTTGGCCTTGGCGCAGGCCGGCGACCATATCGTGGCCCAAAAGACCATCTACGGCGGCAGCTACAACCTTCTTGCCCATACGCTGCCCCACTATGGCATCGAGACCACATTCGTAGACGCCCACAACCTCCAAGAGCTTGAGGCGGCCATCCAACCCAACACCAAGGCCGTGTATCTGGAGACCTTGGGCAATCCCAACAGCGACATCCCCGATCTGGACGCCATCGCGAAAATCGCCCATGCCCATGGAGTGCCCCTAGTAGTGGACAATACCTTTGGCACCCCCTACCTCATTCGCCCCATCGAGCACGGGGCAGACATCGTGGTGCATTCGGCCACTAAATTCATAGGAGGCCATGGAACCACCCTGGGCGGCGTCATTGTGGACAGCGGCAACTTTGATTGGGCCGCCTCAGGCAACTACGGCCCCATCGCAGACCCTAATCCCAGCTACCATGGCATCTCTTTTGTAGATGCCGCTGGCAAGGCAGCCTTCGCCACCTACGTACGCGCCATTCTCTTGCGCGACACCGGGGCGACGCTCTCCCCCTTTGCTGCCTTTTTGCTGCTACAAGGCACAGAGACGCTCTCGCTCCGCGTAGAGCGCCACGCCCAAAACACCCAGCAGGTGGTCCAGTATCTGGCCAACCACCCTCAGGTGGAGAAGGTCAACCACCCCAGCCTCCCTTCCCATCCGGACCACGAGCTCTATGAGCGCTACTTCCCCCAGGGCGGAGCCTCCATCTTCACCTTTGACATCAAAGGCGGCCAAAAGGAGGCCCATGCGTTCATCGACAACCTTGAGATCTTCTCCCTTTTGGCCAACGTGGCCGACGTGAAGTCTCTGGTGATCCATCCCGCCACCACCACTCATGCACAGCTCTCGCCAGAGGAGCTGGCAGATCAGGGCATTAAGCCCACCACCATTCGCCTGTCTATTGGCACCGAACATATCGACGACATCATCGCCGACCTCGACCGAGGCTTTGCTGCAGCCCAAGCTCAAACGGCTCAGCGCTAAGAAAGGAATCCTCTTATGTCTTCTGTCTACACTTCTGCAAGCCAGCTTATTGGCCATACGCCGCTGTTGGAACTCACCCACATAGAAGAAGAGACCAAGACTCCCGCGCGCATTCTGGCCAAGCTGGAGTACTTCAACCCCGCAGGGTCGGTGAAGGATCGCATCGCCCAGGCGATGATCGACAAGGCCGAGAAAGACGGCCTCCTTGTCCCCGGCTCCACCATCATCGAACCTACTTCTGGAAACACTGGCATCGGGCTTGCCTCAGTGGCGACAGCCCGTGGGTATCGCGTCATCATCACCATGCCAGAGACCATGAGTGTCGAGCGTCGCCAGCTGATGAAGGCCTACGGCGCCCAGCTGGTGCTCACCCCAGGTTCCGAAGGCATGAAAGGCGCTATCGCCAAGGCCCGCGAACTAGCCCAAGAGATACCCCATAGCTTTGTGCCAGGCCAGTTTGAAAACCCAGCCAACCCTGCGGCGCACTATGAAGGCACCGGGCCCGAGATCTGGGAAGACACCGATGGCCAAGTAGACATCTTTGTCGCTGGCGTGGGCACCGGTGGCACCATCACCGGGGTGGGACAGTATTTGAAAGAGCAAAATCCCCAAGTGCAGGTGGTGGCAGTAGAGCCAGAGGACTCCCCCGTGCTGAGCCAAGGCCGTGCTGGATCCCACAAAATCCAGGGCATTGGCGCCGGCTTTGTGCCAAAGGTACTCGACACCCAGGTTTACGACGAAGTCGTCCCTGTCTCCAACGACGACGCCTTCGCCGCAGGCAAGCTCCTAGGGCACACTGAGGGCATCTTGGTGGGCATCTCCTCTGGAGCCGCCCTGGCCGCAGCCTTGCAAGTAGCCCAAAGGCCAGAAAACGCAGGAAAGACCATCGTGGTGCTCTTCCCCGATACCGGCGACCGTTACCTGTCGACCCCCCTGTTCGCCGAGGAAGATTAAACCTTCCTGCCCTGACTTTCCATAGCAAAGGGACCGCCTCGATGAGGAGGCGGTCCCTTATTTCATCACTTTCTTTCCGAGTCAAAGAAGAAAGTGACTTACCAGCTTACCTTAGAAACGCGTTCAAATCGACACCTATCTAAGAGTGAGGTATGAGAGGCTGCCCGCGGTGACGCGGGTTTCTCGGCAGGAAAGACTACTCAGCAGCGTACATGTCGGCGGGATTCTGGCCGGCGAAGAGCACCTCGGAGATCTGCTGGCTGCTCAGGGGCGCCCAGTCGTCGCCGCTCTTGGTGAAGGTGACGGTCACGGGGTTGGTGACCGTGGAGACGCTGTCTGCATCCAACTCTTCCTGAAGCATGGAGAAGCACTTCTTCATGACGCCCTCTTGGTCGTTGTTGGCAATGAGCTCCTGTGCCTCGGCCGAAGACGCCCACTCCAAGAACTTGGGCTGCAGCGAGCTGCCCAGGGCGGCAAAATCGATGTTGGTGGCGTCGACCACCACGTTGGCCTCGTCGCCATCCACGGTAACCTGATTGATCTTGTAATCAAAGTGTTTGGTGAGACTCTTGCCTTCGATGCCGTAGGACTCGAAGGTCGAAGCGGTCTCGGTGCCCATGTACTGCTCGAAGTCTTCCTGGGAAAGATCGGGATTCTTAAGCTGATCAAGATAGGAGGTAGCGGCCTTGCGCACGGCATCCTCGGGCGAAGCGCAACCGGTAAGCATGGGTGCGCACACCACCAGGGCCAACGCGCACATAAGAAGGCCCAGCCAGAACTTGCGGGGTTTGGGGGCAGCTGTACAGGTATTCACAGAACAGCTCCTTTCATGCAAATGTCTCATCTCTCTCATCACAACAGATCCATAAGTGTGACGGATTCAGCTTAGCAAAAGGAACCTTTAAAGCCCATCACAACTCCCCTTTTCGTGCGCCTTTTCTTAGCCCAACGGCCGCCTAGGCAAAGTTTTTAAATAGTTCTTCACCTCGTCGGATATCTTGTGACTCTCCCGTGCTTTTTGAATGGCCGCTCGACGAGTCCACTCATCGACCAATCCCGATGGCTCCAGATACGGAATCGTTGTTTCCGGCTGCGCCGCCAGCGCCTCTGCCAACAACCATGCCCGAGCTTTATCCACGTAGTAGGCCTCCGAGCCCGTCTCAGGCACATCCGGCGCCCCCGACAACCGCGTAACAGCCACATATCCCAGCACCCGACCACAGGAGCGCTCGCCCAAAAAATAGCGCATGAGTACCCTGAGCCCAAAGCGCATCACATAACACTGGTCGCTTGTGCACCAACGAGCCAACGGCTCTGCCAGCTCCTGCTCATGGCCCGAGAAAGGCCCCAGCGGAATCTGGTCGCATACCGCCCAGTTGTCCACATAGGGCAGCAAGCGCTCCACTGCGGCAAGCGCCTCCTCATAGCTGCCCAGAAACCCCACCGCCAAGGCTTGTACCAGACTCTCCTCGAAGTAAGCATGGGGTAGCTGGGAGAGAAAGCTCCGGGCATCTGAGCGGCTCACAAGGTCTTTGGCAATGCGCCTCAGCTCTGATGTGGGCACACCCACAATGGTTGCCGCATCCAGGGTGGGCAGCAGTTTTTGATTAAAGGCCTTGAGGGAGGGCTTTCGAGCTTGGGCGAGAGAGCGGGCCACAAACTCGGACGCAGTATCCTCAGGGAAGCCGTCCAGTTTGGCCACCAGCACGTCTTCCAGCGGCCTGTGGGCGGCCATCGCCAACAGCCGATCTTTTTGCGTATGAGAGAGCTTTTTGAAGTGAGCTTCTGCGCTGAGTGCGCGCCCTTTGGTATAGAAACGCGCCTGAGCCACCAAGCGCAGAGGCCTATGCGCTTGGGTGTAGCGAGCTCCTTGCCCCTTCTTGTGGGCAGCCAGGCGCGCTTCAACATCAGGCGAGTATCCGGTGTAGAGGCTTCCATCCTCGCATTCCAGCACATACATGTAATGGGCAAAGGGTTCTGCCATAAAAATGCTCCTTTAAGGGTCTGGAACACTGCTCCTTTAAAGATCGGGGCTCCCATTTAAGATAGGTGCTCAGCGCAGTTTGCCTAGCGGGGTATACGCCAATCTGCTCACGAGCACACTCATGGCCCTCGTACGACACATCGTACGAGGGCCACGGATACCTTTATGTGCAGACTGCCCTCCGCACACTGCTTGTTTGGTATCAGAAGCGCAGCGTATGTCATGCGAATATGCGACGTGGTTGTTCGTCGCCCTGGGGCTTTGTAAAACCCGAGGGCGATCAAGCACTACATCGCATGATCCGCCCGCAACAAGCGCGCATCCCACCACCGGCACACTCCCCTGATGCCAAAAAGACCCAGGCACCCATACGGGATGCCTGGGTCTTGTACAAGCAGTCAAAGGCGCGGGCCTACCTGCATGTCATCCAAAGACTTTACCCCATGCCTTCTCATTAGGCTACTGGCAGCCTTAAGGCCTAGGACCTTGGATGCACGATTGCAGCCTGAGCAGCAATTACTGGTAATCCACCACGTCGATCCAGCTCATCATGAAGTCATAGTCCTTCTCGCGGCCACGGGACAGCTCGGCAGCGGCCACAATGGACAGCCAGTTGTGGACTACCTGACGAGGGGTATCGGACTTCTTGCAGTAGAGGTCCAGATACTTCTGGGCCAGCTCGTGATCCTCCATCTCAAACAACATGTAGCTGATAGCAGCGTCTGCAGCGGCCGAGCCCTGGGTTGCGTGGGCCCAGTCGCAGGCGTAGAGCTCGCCGTCGTCTCCCACGATGACGTTTGAGGGATTGAAGTCGCCGTGGCATACATCGACCTCGTTGGGCATGCCATCCAGGCGCATGTCCAGCTCGTAGCGGGTGGTAGCGTCCAGCACGTCGGTCAGAGACGCGATCATGCGGGAGTACTTGTCCTTCTGGCGCTGGAGCAAGGGGGCACGGTGAGCGTGGATGTCGATCTGGAAGTCCACAAACATCATGAGATACTTCTCGATCTTCTCAGGGTTCTCATCCATGAGCTCCTGGAGCGTCTTGCCCGGGATGCGAGTGGTGGTGAGGGCCCAAGAATCCTCGATCTTGGCTACCGACACAGGCTTGGGCGTGTTGATGCCAGCCTCGTTGGCGCGGGCCAGGTTCAGGGCCTCGTTGAAGACGTCAGAGACGGGCTTGGCCTCGTTGAAGACCTTGACGATGGTGTCGCCGTCTTGAAAAACCACCTTATTTACTCGCGAAACCAGCTCTTCCATGGTCCTTCCTCTCTCTTTTAGGTAGCGGGCCTTATAGGAAGGTGAGGCCCTGAGGGTCAGAGCCTCACCTATCAAGCCGAAATGCGGTAGTGCGTAAGGGTTGTATCTAGTTTAATCCTGATAGTCCTTTGGCTCACGGCCATAGTAGGCATCCAGGTAAAGATTTTTGATCTCGCTCATGAGCGGGTAGCGGGGGTTGGCACCGGTGCACTGGTCATTGAAGGCCTGTTCGACCATGTCGTCCAGGGTGTCGTTGAAGTAAGTCTCGTCCACACCGTAGTCGGCAATGGTGGGCTTGATGCCCACGTGGGCGCCCAGCTCGTCGATGGCCTTGAGGAAGTTCTCAAAGACCTCGTCGTCATCCTTGCCGGTGATGCCTACATAGCGGGCGGCCTCGACGTAACGCTCCTTGGCCTGGGGATAGGCGTACTGCGGGAAAGTGCCCATCTTCACAGGCACATCGGCAGCGTTGTAGCGCATGACGCGGGTGAGGATCACAGCGTTGGCCACACCGTGAGGCAGGTGATGGAAGGCGCCCAGCTTGTGAGCCATGGAGTGATTGACACCCAGGAAGGCGTTGGCGAAGGCGATACCGGCCAGGCAGGAGGCGTTGGCCATGTGCTCGCGAGCCACGGGATCGGCAGCGCCCTTGTCGTAGGCAGCAGGCAGGTTCTCGAAGACCAGCTTGATGGCCTGGAGAGAAGCCGGCTTGGTGTAATCGCTGGCCATGATGGAGACCAACGCCTCCAGCGCGTGGGTGAGCACGTCCATACCAGAGGCAGAGGTGAGGCCCTTGGGCTGGTTCATCATGTTGTCCACGTCGACCACGGCCATGTTGGGCAGCAGCTGATAGTCAGCCAAAGGCCACTTGATGCCGGTCTCGGCGTCGGTGATGATGGCGAAGGGGGTTACCTCGGAGCCGGTACCAGAAGAGGTGGGGATGGCCACGAAGTAAGCCTTCTGACCCATCTCGGGGAAGGTGTAGATACGCTTGCGGATGTCCATGAAATCCATGGCCATGTCCTCGAAGCGGGCTTCGGGGTGCTCGTACATGAGCCACATGATCTTGGCTGCGTCCATAGCGGAACCGCCGCCCAGAGCAATGATGCAGTCGGGCTCGAAGGAGCGAATCTGCTTCACGCCC
The DNA here is from genome assembly GCF_023168405.1 of Leptogranulimonas caecicola. Classification (GTDB taxonomy): domain Bacteria; phylum Actinomycetota; class Coriobacteriia; order Coriobacteriales; family Atopobiaceae; genus Leptogranulimonas; species Leptogranulimonas caecicola. The sequence continues at coordinate 1,321,375 of NZ_AP025285.1, forward strand.
TCCTCGGCGCACTGCAGGGTAGGATCGGGGGCCACGTCCCAGAAGCAGGAGTGCACGATACCCAGCTGATCCAGCTTGTCCTCGATGGCCTTGGAGTAGCCGTTCTTGTAGAGGAACTGGTCGGTGACGATGAAGGCGCGCTTCTTGCCCATGGTGCCCAGCTCGTCCAGAGCAACAGGCATGCACCCGCGCTTGAAGTAAATCTTTTCAGGGGTGCGGTACCACAGCATATTGGTCTGCCTCTCTGCCACAACCTTAGTGTTAATGAGATGCTTCACGCCTACATTCTCGGAGATGGAGTTGCCGCCCCACGAGCCGCAGCCCAGGGTCATTGAGGGCTTAAGACGGAAGTTGTAGAGGTCGCCGATGCCGCCCTGAGAGCTGGGGGTGTTGATGACGATGCGGCAGGTCTTCATGGCCTCGGCGTGCTTGGCCATCTTCTCCTTCTCATTCATGGTGTCGATGTAGAGGGAGGAGGTGTGGCCGTAACCGCCGTCAGCGATGAGCTGCTCGGCCTTGGCGACGGCGTCGTCGAAGTCCTTGGCATGGTACATGGCCAGCACAGGAGAGAGCTTCTCGTGAGCGAACTCCTCGGAGAGCTCCACGGAGTCCACCTCGCCAATGAGCACCTTGGTGTTCTTGGGCACGTTCACACCGGCCATCTCAGCGATGGTGTGAGCGGACTGACCCACGATCTTGGCGTTCAGAGCACCGTTGATGATGATGGTCTTGCGCACCTTGTCCAGCTCGTCGCCCTTCAAGAAGTAGGCGCCACGACGCTTGAACTCGTCCTTGACCTGCTTGTAGATGTCGTCCAGCACGATCACAGACTGCTCGGAAGCGCAAATCATGCCGTTGTCAAAGGTCTTGGAGTGCAAGATGGACATGACGGCCAGCTTGATGTCGGCCGAGGAGTCGATGATGGCGGGGGTGTTGCCAGCGCCGACGCCTAGGGCGGGCTTGCCGGAGCTGTAAGCGGCCTTCACCATGCCAGGGCCGCCGGTGGCCAGGATGATATCGGCGTCACGCATGAGCTCGTTGGTGAGCTCCAGGCTGGGCTCCTCGATCCAACGGATGAGGCCCGCAGGTGCGCCGGCAGCCTCAGCGGCTTCACGCACGATGCGAGCAGCCTCGATGGTGCTCTTCTTGGCGCGGGGGTGCGGCGAGATGATGATGGCGTTGCGGGTCTTCAAAGAGATGAGGGTCTTGAAGATCGCGGTAGAAGTGGGGTTGGTGGTGGGGATAACTGCCGCCACAATGCCAATGGGCTCGGCGATCACCTTATAGCCACCAGCTGCATCCTCTTCGATGACGCCGCAAGTCTTGGTGTTCTTATAAGCGTTGTAGATGTACTCAGAGGCATAGTGATTCTTAATGACCTTGTCTTCCACAATGCCCATGCCGGTCTCCTCGACGGCCATCTTGGCCAGAGGAATACGGGCTTTGTTGGCTGCCATAGCAGCCTGGAAGAAGATCTCGTCGACCTGCTCCTGAGTAAAGGTAGCGAACTCCTCCTGAGCAGTGCGCATCTCGGCGAGAGCCGCCTTCAGGGAGTCGACGCTGTCGATGGTCTCGACGGTATCGAGAACCTGGTCTGGATTAGCCATGCATGACCTCCATCTAACCTTGGATAGGCGCTTCTATCGTGAACCATCCCGCCTGGGCATCCTTAGCGCCCAGGACGAACAGCTCAAACCTCTAGGGCAAATACTAGAGTGCCTTTAGGGTTGACCAACACATGAACCATTGGCCGATTGGCTATTGACACCTATATCTAGCTGCAATTCTTCTAAACTGCTCTCATCATTAAATATAATTGCTTATGTTATAGGTATAGGTCCGACTAGTCATTTAAGCCCTCTAGCAGATATATCGCTTTTTCAAAATTGGATTTTTTTAACCCAACGCCGCAGGTAATCTTGGGTATCACTCCCAGGTACTACGGCAGTTTATGCCGAGAAACCCTTGGCTTCCAAAATTCACCGCTCGCACCTCAGAATAATTCATACGGTTATTGATGTCTACACAAATTCTTCAGACCAGCCGTCTCTGATGTACGAGTCCCTTTATTTCTTTATCATACACCTGGATACTATCTGATAGTCAACCTGGCTCTCTGGCACCCACGCATCGCTGGTGTCATAAACGCCAACGACTCCTCTAGGCCGGATCCAACACCGCTTCCAACCACATCACAATGGCCAGTGGATCCTCATCCCCCACTGCCAACAACAGCGAGGCCTCATCACCAGGTACCGAGAAAAGCGCGCTTCGCACCCGGGCCGCCCCTCCGGTCTCGAGACCTGAGGCTACCTCAAGAGCCCCTTGGACCTCTTGAGGTCCTGCCAGACTAAAGCGCACCCACTGACCAAACCCATGCTCGAAGGTTCTCAGCGCTACCGGGTGCGAGATATCTTCCGGCAAACCCGGATACCTCACCGCACTCACTGCCGGATGGCAGGCAAGATCTGCCACCACCGCCTGAGCGTTGTGGTTTCGCGTAAGGCAGAGCGCGTTGTATTCCTCCAACTGCGGCTCATGGGCAGAAGTCCCCCACTGCCGCACCAACGCCTCCAACGCACCGTAGGTCTGCTCGTCTTTGCATACGTCACGGGAAAGCGATAGAGCGCAGAGGTTTACAGGTGCCTCTGCCAGGCTAGTCAGGTCATCTATCACCACGTCTGCCCCGCGCATGATGGCAGGGCAGGTAAACGAGCCCACGCGTGAATTATCTGCCAAAAGCCACGAGGCTCCAGAAGCCCCATCACCGACAGATCCCCCGCTTAAAGCAGATCCCCCACCACGCAACGCCGCCTTTGCGTATTTGATGTCGCCTACCGCAAAGCTTGCAAGGTCCATCGTCTCAAGGCACTCAGACACACGAGGCACCTCAGATGTGAGCGCACTTCTCAGCTCAGAAGCAGAAGAGGCCACTAGCCAGGTCTTTTGGCATCGTTTGCCCAAATTGGTAGAGATCACCCCTGCAGCATCGGGTGCCACAGGGGTGGAGGTCATAGCACTCATGAATGGCGGCTATTCCGGATCCGGCGTGGTGTCGTCAGCGGGATCGTCCACGTCGTGGGTCTCCTCCAGCGCACGCTTCTCATTCTCTGCCACCAGCATCTCCAGGCGAGCATGCTGAGAGGGCATCCACGCCTTATAGACATGGCCTTTCACGTCGCGGCCAAAGTCGTACTCCTTGACGGTATAGCGTTTGGAATCACGTCCACCCACCAGGCGGGACTTGATGAGAGGACCAGGGATGCCAAAGTAGGACATGCCCGAAGCCGGATCAAACAGCGCCAGCAGATTGTCGTCGGGAGTGGCATCCACCACAGCTTTTACCAGCGTCATGGTGTCGTCGTCAAAGCGGTAGTTAGAAGACTTGGGGGTTGATTTGGCCATGAATTGGTCCCTTTCTAAAGATTCACAACGCCTAGTGGGTTGCCTTGGGCTTCTCTGTCAGAAGCTCTGCCAGCACCTCGGCATGGCTCCGGCGCTTATGAGTAGCAGTACCTAGAATAGCGATGTTTTGGTACTGGCCATACTTGGTAGAGAAATCTGCCAGCGACCCGCGGGAATCTATCAGGGCCTTATAGCCGCTCGCATACTCGTCAAAGTCAATGTGATGATGCAGATAAGGCTCCAACAAGTCAGTAGTGGGCGCCAGGTCCACATCGTGGGCATAGGCAGCCCCCACGATGGTCTTCACGAAGTAGGCAAGGTCGCGCTCTTTAGTAAAGCCGCAAAGCTGGTTGGTGTTGTGAAGTCGCACATCCACCAACAGGTCGATTTTTGCGTCGATCAACTTGGTAAAAAAGTCCTCGGCGCTGGTCTCATAGGCCGAGAGTGTCATAAAGGTTTGACTCATAGGATACCTCCCCTTGAAGGGTTTCGCACAATACGCGCTATATACCCCACCGCGCAGCCTACTGCCCCAACTAGCCGCAAACCCGGCTATCTAGGCAGAATCATCCATCTTGTCAGGGATTTGAGTCTTCAAAAGCTCGTAGGAAGAGACTAGCTCCTTATGGGCGTTCCCAAAGTCCTCCCGATAATTCTCCAAGGTTCCCGAAGGCCTTCTCACCATCTCACACAGGACCTTGTACTCTTTTTGCATGTCCCTCACGGTGTCATAGGCTTCGTCACAGCCCTCCGGAGGAGAGGCCAGCTGCTTGAACGAGTCGTCTATAGAGCATTCTGTGCTCTCCATCTCACGACAAAGCCCGTTATAGGCATTGGATGTCATCAGCTTGGACAGCGCCTGGTTGGGATCGGCCGCTTTATAGGGCGCAATATCTTCATCCCAGCTGCCGTTGGGATTGTTGATCGCAGAGCTCCAAACGCTTTCCACCAGACCGCCGGCCTCCACTGCTTTGGCTCCCCCATGCAAAAAATGCTCGGCAGCGACATTGAGGTAGTCTACATATTGATTGAATGCCTCGACTTTGGCGCGTGTCGCAGTAACAGCAACCGCCTTTTGATGGGCATCAAAGAGAGCATAGCCCGTCGCTGCTAAGGCCATAACCACCGCAATCACAATAGCGATAGCGAACGACGCATGTGAGAATGCGCTGCGCCACTTAGCGTCATGCACCTCGGCATTTCCCCCACTTGCATCCCGTGCGTCAGCACCTTGCAAGTGGGCGTTTTCTTTCTTGCCGCCTTTAGTTTCATCAGCTTCGCTCATGACAGCCCCCCCTCGCCCCTTCTTACAATTTATACGGCGGATCATCAATTGCGCAGTTACACTACCCTCATGTCCCAGGAAAGTTTCCTTGAGCTCGGCACTGTTTAGCAATTGTCATTTTTTGAACAGTTCCCATCCATCAAACCGTAGGCTCTCTGCATCGGGAGGCTCCCCTCGCAGTTCATCTGTCCCGCACTGGTGCGCCCCCATCTCAAGGCGTCCAGCAGCTCGAACTTCGATGCCCATGCCGCAAAAAAGAGTACTATGACTATTCATGGCTTCCTGAACGCCACTTGAACAGCCTCATCCATCCGCAACCTCCCGGAGCCACCCATGCCCTTTGTCTCCCTCATCAAATGCACGCTGCCCGCTGCGCTGCCGGTGATGCTGGGTTACGTGGTCATTGGCATTCCCGCAGGTATCCTCGAAGCTCAGATGGGCCTCAACGCCCCCATGGCGTTCTTCTTGAGTGCCACCTACTACTCCGGCGCCGGCCAATTCATGCTGGCAAATATGTGGATCGCCGGCCAAAGCCCGCTTTCCATCGCCCTCTCCATCTCGCTGGTCAACCTGCGCCAGCTGCTCTATAGCGCCTCGCTGGCTCCGCGCCTGGCCACCACACCTGCACCTCTCAAAGCCCTCTGCACCGCCACTGTCACCGACGAGTCCTTTGGCGTCAACACAAGCCGCTTCTCCCAAGACCCCACCTGGTCTGCCACCGAAGCCACCCTTACCAACATCCTCTCCATGCTCGCCTGGGCCTCCGCCAACGCTCTGGGAGCTTTCGCTGGCGACATACTGCCCATCTCCACCGCCGTGGCCTCCTTCGCCATGACCTCCATCTTCATCTGCCTGTTGCTCACCCAGACCTTCACCACCCCTACCCTCCTGGTGGTGGCCGTCTCTGCCCTCGTGGTCATTGGTTGCAAACTGGCAGGCCTTGGCTCTATGGCCATTGTCGCCGGAGCCCTCGCCGGAGTAGCCGCCGGCGTAGCCCTGGACATTCACCAAAATCCTTCCGCTGCCGAGAAACCCGCGCCCTCCCACCTAGACGCCAACCATCCTTCGCACACCCCAGACACCCCCTCCACTCCTGGAGGTGACCGCTAATGACCGATCTCGCCTGGTTCTGGCCTGTCTACACAGTACTTTTGGTTGGCATGCTTCTCTGCCGATGCGTCCCCGCCTTTGTCCTTGGCAAACGCCAGCTCTCAATGCGCACCACTCGCGCTTTGGAGCTCATTCCTGCCGCCGCCTTCGCAGCCCTGGTGGCCAACGACCTCTGTCAACCGGAGCTCTGGGCCCAAAGCCTCTGGACCGGTGCCATGCCTCTCATAGCCTCAGCGATAGTGGCCCTTTGTGCCGTCAAAACCAAATCCCTCGCCCTTTGTGCTGCTGTGGGCGTAGCCGTCTACCTGGTACTCTCTGTTATCTAGCTTGGGCGGGCAACTCCCATTTTTAATTCCCACCTCCCAGCCCAAATCGAATAACCTCAAATCGGGTAAACGCAACACCTCTAGTCACCCTACCGAGAGGCCCCTTATGCACCATCCCCGCCGCCCCATCGCAATGCTCGTCGCTTTGTTCACCATCACTCTGGCGCTCCTCGCCGGGTGCAGCTCACCTTCCAATACCCCCACCCAAGACACCTCCAGCGATTCCCAGCAGTCTTCCCAGCCGGCAAGCACGCCGGCGCCAAAGCCCCGAGATCCCAGCGACGCCGCCCCCTCCATCACCGGCACCCTCTCGGTCAAAGGCACGCAGCTCTTAGGCGATGACGGCCAACCCGTCCAACTCCGAGGCGTCTCCACCCACGGCCTCGCCTGGTTCTCTCAGTACGTCAACCAGCCCTTCTTCCACCAGCTGCGCCAAGACTGGAACGCCAACGTCGTGCGCCTGGCGCTCTATACCGCAGACTCCGGCGGTTACTGTACCGACGGCGACCGCGCCAAGCTCACCCAACTGATCGAGGATGGCATCGACCAGGCCACCAACGCCGATCTCTACGTCATCGTCGACTGGCACATCCTCTCAGACAACAACCCCTTAACCCACGTCGACGACGCCAAAACCCTCTTCTCTACCATTGCCGAGAAGTACGCCCACTCCACCAACATCATTTACGAGATCTGCAACGAGCCCAATGGCGATACCACCTGGAACGACGTCAAAAACTACGCCAATCAAGTCATCCCGGTCATCCGCCAGCATGCTCCCAACGCCGTGATCCTCGTAGGTACTCCCAACTGGTCCCAACGGGCAGATGAAGCAGCCGCCAGCCCTCTCGACTTCGACAACATCATGTACACCCTGCACTTCTACGCTGCCACTCATCAGCAGGATCTTCGCGACACGCTTTCTGCTGCCAACAAAGCCGGCCTTCCCATCTTTGTAAGCGAGTTTGGCATCTGCGATGCTTCGGGCTCCGGCACCATCGACTACGCTTCCGCCAATGCCTGGGTCGACCTCATGGACTCTCTCGACATCAGCTACGTCTGCTGGAACCTTTCCAACAAAAACGAAGCCGCTGCCCTCTTCAAACCCGACTGCACCAAAACCAGCGACTTCACCACAGACGACCTCTCTGCCGAAGGTCTCTGGCTCTGGGAAACCCTCCACGGCTAAAAGAATCCAAAACCGTAAAGCACGCTTTACAGATCGCACTCTTTTCTCCCTAAGTGCAAAACGCGTTTTACACTTCCTCATCTAGGATAGCTCTCATGGCAGACCTCCTTCACAAGGCCAAGCTCGACTGCGAGCAACCCCATGTCGACGGCCTTGACTAGGGCATCGAAGCCCTTAAGGGCCATGACAAACACGAGATCAAAGAAACCAAGCGCATTCTAAGGCGCAACAAACGCAAATCTTAATCTGCCGATAAGAACTACAACATCAAATCTGTAATTTCAGCTCTGGCAAATTCTTATACACGCCATGCCTATGACCTACTCGCACCACTTCTATAAGCAAGACCTCATCTTTTAGGCGTCCAAGAATCCGATAGTTACCAGCTCGCCAACGCCAGCCAGCCTGCGTTCCTACCAGTTGCTTTCCTCCAATAACCACCCGAGGGTTATCGCAGTCTGCTAGGTTCTTTTGAATCCAGGCAAGGATCATTATTCGTTGCTTTTTAGGTATTGCAGCCACTTCTTTAGCGGCTCGCTTTGTGAACTCTACTCTCCAGCTCACTCAGCCTTCATGGCCGCTTCGATGACCTCCTCCAAGGAATAGCGAGTGCCGTCATCTTCTGCCAAAGCATCTCGATAAGCCGCCAAATCACAAGCGTCTTCCACCGCCTCTAATACTGCTTCTCTTACTACCTCGGAGAAAGACTTTCCTTGCATGTCAGCATAAGCTTGTATCCACTGACGCTCTTCAGGCGCAAACCTAATTGCAGTGCTCGTCATGGCCATAGCAAACCTTCCTAACCACGCTCTCTTAGTCAAAACGGTTGTACCCCATCGTAGTACGATATTGGCGCAACAGTATCTTTCCTCAAAGTTGCTGACTACTACAGCCTCGATCTCTTCGAGGCTTCCAATCCCGTCCATGATGCAGAAGACCCCCAAGACCGACTCGTACAAATCAAGGCAACCCAGGGAACCCGAGTCGCCTTGAACGAAGAGCCCAACTATTTAATTGTCCTTCTGATCCATCCCGACGGATCCTTCGAGGAGATCTGCAATGGCCCTGGCAAGCAAGTCTGGGAAGCTTGCGGCAAGCAGCAAAAGACAAGCCAACGACCTATCTCACTCACGAAGCTCCGAACTCTTAATCAATCCGTCCAAGCTGCCGAGAAAATCGCACCCCCCCCAGCTGCAGAAAGATAGTCCTTAGAGCTAATCCTCCTCTTCGATGGTTTCCTCCACAACCACATCCTCTTCTTCAATGACTTCCTCAGGCACTGGCTGAGCCTGAGGAAGTTTCTTCAACTGCTCTAGAAGCTTTCCTGATTCGGTCTTTAAGGTCACGTAAGTCATGGCGCCACTTACCACTCCCCCAACAAGAGGCACGACCTTACCAACAGCCTTTCCTACACCAACTTTAGTTACCTTCACGCCTATTGCACGCAAAACCGATTTCAAAACTGGATACCACGTCGTCTTGGTGAGGGTGGCTTTAGCTACATTCTTAGCCACGGCCTTAGCTGCGTTGCTTGCAAAGGCTTTAAGACCAACAGCTGCTCCTCCAACACCTACCATGCAGCCAAAGAAGAACGCGAGTTTTGCCAGTGTCTCATCATCCGTCTCATCAACTTGATCAAGGAAATTATCCCAACCATAGGTATAGGCGAGCTTCTGCATGATGCGAAATGCATGGACATAATACTGGGTGATATCAGCAGGAATGGTTCCCACCATAGCTAAACCACCAGGAAGCCCGGCAGCGAAGGACATCCAAGAAGATTTATTAGTCTCAAGGGCGATGGATTCACGTGCGATAGCATCAAGGATCTCAGGATCAACTCCTGCGACTGCGGGGCGCTCAGCAATAGCCAAGTCAATCTGTACTTGAGAGAGACCCTTCTTTGCCAGCTCCTGCTGCAAGAATGCCTCTCGCTCAATCTTGACGCCCCTCAACCTGATCGCAGAGAGCAAAAAACTTCTTAGCAAACGCCTCAGCTTCTTGATCCTGCCGATCCATGGCATCTTGAAGATCTCCATCCACAAAGGAGCCATCGGCAAATTCCTCTTCAGAATCCTCAATCTCGATATCCTCTAGAAGATCAGCCATTTCTTCATTGGCATCAGAGATGTCAGCAACATCATCTCTATCAAGATCTGCCTTATCAGGCTTCTCCGATCAAAACCCTTTAGAGAATCCCTCGATAGCGCCGTTTACGCCCGCACCGACCCTCTCTGCTGTCTCACCCAAAGCAGAACCAACCTCTGTGGCAATCTGGGTGGCACCTTCAGCCATTTGTGCAGCTCCATCCACAAGACCTTGTACATCGATGTTCTTCAATGCTCCCCAGAGCGATTTTTTAGGATCTATCATTCAAAGTCTCCTTCAACAATCAGATGATTTTGAACGCATCTTCAAAAGCATATATAACTGGAGGCAGCTAGCAAGGACAAAGCAGGCGATCATTTATAGCGAAAGCCGCAGCTTCTTAGCGTTAAAGGCGATAGATCCCATTGGGATAATTCATGCTGGCCCTCCCGTTGTCGATAGCAGAAAAAACTGCTTGCATAAGAGAATTCTGCATTCGTTACCAAGTGCTCTATGCCATTTGAGAATATAACTCTACGAGCCTTCGGGATACTTCATCCTCACTTGCATCCGGCCTTAGCCCCAACACCGCTAGCACTGCTGCGTCTAGTTGTTTGTGAGCCTGTACAAGACGGGTACGAAGAGGGAAAGTTTGGCGATCGTAGAGCTGGTCTAGGCTTTCCCCCGTATAACTATCCCTAGCTTTACGCACTTCCTTACCAGCTTCTATTACAGCAAGACGTTGATAATTTGATGTTGTCGGCAGCGGGAATGTGTTCCATACCAAGGTGCTTGCAAAACGACAATCGCTTTTAAGTCTTCCGCCCACAGTGTTTTGCCAATACATGAAGGCTGAAGAAGTTAAAACACTGAATGCATAGCCATCTGGATCGTCTAATACAAAGCATGCGTCGGTGGCAATTGCTCCATCAGTTATATAGGAAGCAGTGAAATAGTCCCTATTGCCTGAGAAATGACGAGGGATACAAACGTATTTAGTAGGTATGGGTCTAATTTCCCCAAACAATTGAGGCCGTGATGACAGTTTTCTAGTTGTCACCTTTTTACTCTTTAAACGAAATGCTCGTACCTCGCTTAGCCTTTCGATAAGTATTGGAGACGCGGTTAAATCGGATTCAGGGGCATCTACAAGCCATAAGCACCAACGCTTTTTATTACCAATGAGCTCTTTAGCCCCTAAGCACCGACGCACGTATTTTGAAGCAATGGGATCGGCCATTGCCTCCTTGTAGTCCGTTTCGGATTTTAATTGCAGGAAGCCTCCATCAGCTGGCTTGGAACCAATAGCTGCTGGAGCTAAAGGTCCTAACGGTATACGGCGTGGAGTGATAAAAAAAGTTGGGGCGGCAATTAGATAAGGATTGATATTATTCGTTGTTTCTATATCGGTATCAGTGAATAAGACGGCATCTCTTTTTGATCGATCCATGCCAATAATTACTACATGAACTTGAGCTTGTGAACGAGCTTCGCTAGTCCATTTAAATGTGGTCCAAGCGAACGAAATTCTCCAGCCCCTAGAGAAAAGAGGTTTGAAAAGCGCTGCCACTGGGGCACCCTGAGTAATGGAGTTGGTGGAAACAAAGACAAAGCTCCCCCCCCCCCGTTGCTTTAGAATCGTAATAGTCGGCTGCCTTTTTATACCAAGCTGTCACATAGTCTAGGTAACCGTTGTAATCATCGCCCCAGACTGTTTCCATGTCAGCTGTTTGAGTTTCCGTTTTTCCATCCTGTCCCACAAAAGGTGGATTGCCTAAGACGTAAGAACAATCATTAGCCTTAATAACTGCATTCCAGTCTAGTCTCAGTGCATTACCGCATGTGATACTTGGTATCGATGTGAGGGGAAGAAACTCGAGTTCGGATTTGATTATTTCTTGAGTGGCTTCCATCATCTGGGATTCGGCGATCCATAGGGCGGTCTTGGCAACAGAGACTGCAAAATCATTGATTTCGATACCGTGCATTTGATTGATGGAAACATGGATGGGGCTGAGGTTTTCTGTAAGTTCGAAGCCCATTTGCCCAAAACCTGCAAGGTTTTCAAGCAATCGATTCTCAAGGCGTCTAAGAGATAGATAGGTCTCTGTCAGAAAGTTGCCTGATCCACATGCGGGGTCAAGCACCTTGATGGATGCAAGTTTGTTTCTGAAAGCAAGGAGACGACGGTAACGTACTTTCTCCGTCTTGAACGCCTCGATCTCTTGCAACTCGGCTCGCAGAGCGTTTAGGAAGAGGGGGTCGATTACCTTATGAATGTTTTCCAAAGAGGTGTAATGCATGCCTCTCTCATGGCGCGTTTCGGGATTGAGGGTTGATTCGAAAACGGCACCGAAAATAGTGGGCGAGATGTCTGCCCAATTGAATTGACGAGATGCCTCTTGAAGCAAAATAAAACGAAGGTCCGTCGTGAATTGAGGAATGATGATGCTTTTGTCTGCGAACAGCCCACCATTAACATAGGGAAAAGCCGATAGCTGCTCACTGAGATAGGGATCGCGTTCTTCTTCCGGTGTGTCAAGCACCTCAAAAAGCCGTATAAGAGCAGATCGACAATCCTGTACATGATAGCTGTTTAGATAGTCATGAAACGCCAGGTGAGATTGCAGGAGACCGGCATCTTCGGCATAAAGTAGAAACACGAGTCTCACTATGAGGATGTTGAGAGACTCATGCTCTCGCGGGTCGGTGTCTAAGTGCAGGTATTGATCAGCAAAACCGTCATAGAGCCTGGCGACGATCTCTCCAGCTTCCACCGAGAGGCGTTTCTCTTTTTCAAGGCGGCTGTGTTCTTTGCTGGTAAATATATCGAAGAGTTGTAGATTGTCTGCCAACTCATCCAAGCTTACAGAGACATAGCTCTCCTCAGGATTCTCATCGTTTAAGTCATAGAAGCGGATTTCATCAAAGTTAGATGTAATGATCCAGCGAGGACTGATGGAGTGAGGCAGATTGTCGGCATACCATTTGCCTTGTTCGTAAGGAGTGACCATGCGGGGAAAATTGTGTTCAGTAAGACCCCGCTTTTCCTTTTTGTCGAGGTCAACCCCTCGGCTTTTCTGCTCGATCAGAATGCCTTTATCCTCGATGAAGGCATCGGCCTTGCGGCCGCGGATTTTTCTTTGAAAGTCAATAACCTTTGTAGGTTCGGGAACTTCTAATACCTCTTGCAGTAGTTCAATCCAAAAAGAGCGATCTTCCTGTTCTTCGGTTCCCGCCGCTTGTTTCCAGCGCTTGATGAATTTTTGCGCAGCTTGTTTCTGTCTGCTGGTAGCCACTAGTGCCTCCAAATAAAATGCTCCTAAATTAGAAGGGGCTGTGATCTTTTGGATCAAGATGACGTGCGAGCAGTATGCGACCAATGTCTTGTTAGATTCACTATAGGCGAGCTTTGACCGCATCCATCGCGAGATGATCCGCATTGAAATCTGCCACAGCAAAAAATAACCCAAAGTCATGGCAGCACCAGAATGCCCCAAAATACATGAACCGTTTTACGTCAGCTACAGATGCGATAGCTACGGTTGCGGAGGAGTGATGGTGACAATGAAATCTGGGTTTTTTTCGCTGAGAACCTGCTAGGCCCTACATTCTTACTCGACGAGACTTTTTGACAAGAATCCATGGCATTGATGACTCTGTAATGCGTTATAGGACAGGTGGATGGTGCTATCGGGATGGATGGTGCCTAAACTTCTATGCCGAAGGTGATTCTGGCTGGTGTCCTTTAAAAATTGAATCCATTACCTACTGCTCTTTTCCAGGCGATGAGTTGCCGTTTGAGAAGCTTGAGCAATATATAGTCTCTGACGTACTAACTTGTCGGGGCTATGGGGTTGACTTTGATTTGAGCCATAAAAACAAATCTTATTCATCAAAATCGAGTCATCGAGAGGGCGATCGAAGTTGGCATAAGCGCATTGGAGGAAATTCTTTGGTGTGGAGATAAGAAACTGCTGGAACAACTGAACGTTTTCGATCTACCTTATAAACTTAGTTATGATGCGAGCGACGACTGCTTCGCTGTTCTCTATGGAAATATGGGCACAAGGGGCTATGGCCTTTCAGAAAGACCAGCTTGCAAGCAGGTGTTTGGCCGTGAGCATGTATTTGGGAACCGGAGATAGGTTCAATGGGGGTAAGGCCCTCAAGCAATGCGTTGGAAGTCAGAGGATGTCGCAATCTAGATATGCATAAACTGAGGGAACAAAGTGCATAGTGCATCTTTCTTACTATTGCTTTAAGTTCATAAGCATCTTTTCTGAAGGCTCTTCTACATTCATAAATATATACAGTAGCCTTTGCGTAACTACAATTTGTGAAAGCGCAGCTCATTGCGCCTAACATTCCTTGCCATTGTAGCACTGAATTACTTTTTTGTGCACATATGGTGTAGGAGAATCGGAGGTTACGCCCCATGAAAAGAAAGCCCATTGTTTATATCTTGTTTGGGGTGCTTATTGCATCAATTACACTGCTCAGTGGAATCACGTCTGCAATTGCGAGACCATCCTCAACACCTAAACCGGTGGATGTGAATGTAGAGCGGTTCTCGTTTCAAAACTTAAATCATGAGGATACGGATCGCATCTACTATACAGATCGTTTCTATCTTGCGATGACCTGGGATGCTTCGGCTAGTGGAGATGGGCTTCATGAGGGCGATTACTTTGATATGGCCCTCCCCGATCAAATGGTGTTTCCCTCTGAAAGCACCGCCAGGGATTTCAACATCTACGGAGAAGATGGCACGACAGTGATTGCCAAAGCCCATGTAGAGCCGGGGGCCACTGGCGGAGGAACTGTGCGGGTCACCTTCACCAATTGGGTGGAGGGGCGAAGGAATGTGCGTGGATCGATCTATCTTGCAGCCCGTTTTGATATTACCAAGCTGAAGTTGGATGAGAAGAACACCATCCATGCCACGGTGGCCGGAAAGGTTATCGAAAAAAACATTGATGTTGCAGGCCCCCGAGATATTCAGAACGAAGTGCTTGCAAAATGGGGAAGCCCTGATGCAAACAACCCAGAGGCTCACTGGACTGTGCGCATCAACCACGATAAGCAAAACCTTACCGGTGCGAAGATCAGCGACCGCTTAAGCGGAGGTACCGGCTCTGAAAAGTACATAGCCGATAGCTTTATTCTTCGCAAGGTGGAGATGAATGCGAGAGGTCACGTCACCCGAGTATTGGAAACGGTTGACACTGCAGGGCGGCTCACCATCTCACCTGATGGGAGGTCCTATTCTGTGGATCTTGGTGACCTGAATGGTGACTCTTATCAACTTAATTACCGCACCACTTATACTCGCGGTACAGTACTGAGGAATGAAGTAAATCTTGCTTCTTCTGAAAAGAGCGATACCAGGAGCTCCACGGTGCGCACGGCAGATTCTGGAGGCCAGGGGCAAGGTGAGCTTGGTGGAAAGATTCGCATTATCAAGACCTCCTCAGAAGATGACTCATTGAGGCTTCCTGGCGCAGTCTTCGAGGTACAAAGGCCAGATGGCACTACTTTTGAACTAACTACTGGTGAAGATGGCACGATTGTCTCGGGAATTATTACTCCCGGCACGTACAAGGTAAGGGAGAAGTCGGCGCCGGTAGGCTATGAGAAAAGTGACAAGGTCTACGAGGTGCAGGTACAAGGCGAGGGGCTCGAGGCCTCGGTGACGGTGACAAACGATCCGGTGCGCACTGCGGTTTCTGTAACCAAGGTGTGGAAAGGACGAATCGCGGAATCGGTGACGATGCATCTCTATGCAGATGGCCAAGATACCGGCAAAACGCTGACGTTATCTGGAGTGAATGCCTGGAAAGGCAACTTTGGCGGGCTGAGGAAGTTTGCCGCAGATGGTCACGAGATTGCGTATACAGTGACCGAGGATCCTGTAGAGGGCTATGACTCAGAGATTGCCGGTGATGCCACTGAGGGATTTACGGTCACCAATACACTTCGAGAAGTGCCAAAGGAAGATCCTGAAAAGCCGGAGGATCCAAAGAAGCCCGATACGAAGGAGCTGGGATCAAAGAAGACTCCGCCGGTGCGTACTCGAGGCGTCCCGCTGAAGGCTGCGGCCATTCCTCGTACAGGAGATGAAGGCACACTGATGCCAGCTGTGCTTGTGGGGCTGGCAACGCTGGTAGTAGGTGCGTCGGCGGTAGTGATGGTCAGGCAAAAGTAGCGTTGGGTTTTGAGGAGAGAAGTCACAGAGAGTGGCTTCTCTCCTTTTATACGCCGTGTTGACACTACATTTTACGCCCTATTGGTACTACAAAATACGCCCTTGGGAGGGGTGTGGCATGGGTAGGATCCAAGGAAGTACGAAAGGATGTTATCCATGGGGAAATCGGCGATAGTCCGAGAGACACGTGAGTCCATAGGTCGAGATGCAGGTGCACTGCTGGAGGTAGTGGCCGATGCCGTGCTACTGGCGTCAACAATTCTTGTGGAAGGCGGCTGTGAGACTCAGCTGGCAGAAGATACCGCCAGTGCGATGGGGAGTTCTTATCAGCAGGTGGATGAGTGCACTGTCTTTGTAATGCTTACGGGAATCATGGTGAGCGTGGTGGCAAAGGGTGAGACGGTGACTCGGATTGCGCGGCTGGATGGGGTGTCCCATAACATTTGGGCGACCGATCGGGTGATTGCACTGGAGCAGCAGTGCGAGCAGGGGAAGTTGGAAGCCGGGGAGTTATTGACTAAGTTGCGGGAGGTGCGGGAAGGGCCGCGCTTCTCCCCCGCTGCGTTGGGGGCGGCCGCTGCGGTAGG
This sequence comes from Leptogranulimonas caecicola, assembly GCF_023168405.1. Taxonomy (GTDB): domain Bacteria; phylum Actinomycetota; class Coriobacteriia; order Coriobacteriales; family Atopobiaceae; genus Leptogranulimonas; species Leptogranulimonas caecicola. The sequence goes on from NZ_AP025285.1 coordinate 1,337,573, forward strand.
CTCGGTGGGATTTGCGATTTTCTATGGAACGACCTCGCTGGATGCGCTGGCATGCGTGGCGATCATCGCATTTGTGACGCAGATTTCAGGGCATTATGCATCGAGGCTCCTCCTCAATTCTTCGCTGACGATTCTGGTGCAAGCGCTGTTAGCAACGGCTGCCTGCTGCCTTTGCCAGCGGCTATGGGCCCTGGGTATCGACAAGCTGTTGATTCCAGTGCTGATGCTGCTGGTGCCCGGCATGACGCTGGCGACGGGGATTTTGGATACGCTCTCGGGAAACTTTTTGTCTGCGACGGCTCGGTTTGGCAAGGCGCTGCTAGTGGGCATTGCCATTGCTATAGGGTCGGCTGTGGTGCTGCATTATACGGGGGTGCTTTCATGGTCCCTGTCATGATGGCGGCGGTGGGGGCATTTTTGGCCTCGGCTGCCTTTGGGCTGCTCTATAACGTGCGGGATTGGCGCCTGCTGCTGTGCGCCGGTTGTATTGGAGCTTTGGGCACGGCAGTGTACCAGAGCGTGGTGAATCAGGGGCTTGAAGAGCCTGCAGCCGCATTTTACGGCGCAGTAGCGTTTACCTGCGCCTCTTGGGTATGCGCACGGTTGGCGAGAGTGCCCATCACAACGTTTACCGCCCCAGCATTGATCCCGTTGGTGCCTGGCGGGGACGTGTACCGCATGATGGTGGCGCTGTTGCAAGGCAAGATGGACTCTGGGTTTGAGTGGGGGCTGCAGGCGCTGGCGGTAGCCGGCATGCTGATACTAGGCATGGTGCTGGTAAGCGCGGTGCCCTATGCGCTGACACAGGTGAAGACGCGGGCGAAGGATCGGCTGCGGTAGGGAGAGTGGCGCCGATGGGCTGCAGTGCATTAGGGTTTTAATTGGCTAGGTTATTGAGAGTATTTTGTCCCTCTGGAAATGTTCTACGTTAGTTGCACAGAGGGGTTGCTAACGCAGTCATCGTGTTGGTTTTATTAATGATGCATAAATGCAGCCCTTGCGTTTCTCCATGGAGCGATAAGCGGCGAGTCGCTTTGAGGCGTTGGACTAGCCTTGCGATGGTGGGTAGCATAGAAGCAGCGCATGACGTGGGATTACGCCGTGGGATAACGCTTGGGGGCCGGCATGCTTGTGACTAAAGATGACCTTGACTATGGGTCAAAGGTGCCGCTCTATAGGCAGCTGGCCGATGCCCTGAGCAAGGCGATTGAGGTTGGGCTGGCTGATGGAACGCTGCAGCCTGGCGATCCCCTACCTACTGAGATGGAGCTTTGTGAAGCGTTGGATTTGAGCCGCTCCACGGTGCGAAAAGCCTATAACGAGCTTATTGAGTGGAAAAGCGTGACTCGGCGGGCTGGTCAGGGAACGTTTGTAAAGAGACGCCGGATCCATCGAAGTTTTGAGGGCGCTCCGAGCTTTCATAGCGAGATGCGTGCTCTGGGCTATGAGCCTTCAAGCAAGATTCTTTCAATTAAAAAGGTGCGGCCTACCACGTTTCAGATGGCGGGATTGGGATTGTCGATACCTGAGCCTGTATGGGACATCGTGAGGGCAGATTATGCGGATGGTATTCCGCTGTGTGTCGCCAACGTGGCTGTGCCTGTGGAGCTGATGCCTGAGCTTGATAGCGAGACAGCAGGCAGGTCGTTCTACGAGATGTTCTCAGAGGCAATGGAAGATGCAGGCACATCACTGGAGCGGATTCATGAGGCTTACGGCGTTGCCTCTTTGCCAGAGTGGGTGGCTGAGGTATTGGGAATTGATGCCGGAGCGCCGTGCTTTAGGATTCAGCGGACTACCTATGATGCAGAAGGGCGTGCTTGGGAATCTGCCGTGAGGTATGAGACGGGTGAGAACACGCGCTTTGACATCGACATAAGGCCAGATGAAGTGAGCTATTCCCATAGGTATTAAGCGTCTCTTTGTAAGCCATTTGTATTTTGCTAGTCTTGTACTGATGCGGAGTTGTGTGGGGATCTTCATCCATACAAAGTGACAATATATCTGTGGCTTACCAGCATATATGGGCATTGTAGTGGGCGTTTTCGCTGCGAGAGCGATAGCGCAAAGAGATACAAATCTAAGCATACAATTTGTATGCTATTAGCCCTAGTATGGGGGGGCATCAAAAGTAATGACTCCAATAAAGGAGATGCCCCCATGATTGTTGATTCTTCCATCGCTTGCAGCCTTGGCATGTCCTCCCCTGTCGCTCTCGCCAAAGTGGTTCATAAAGCTGCTGGGCAAGGTGCCTCGGAAGTGTGCCTTGTTCGTCACGCCACCAGCTGCACCGCCGCAGGAGCCGGTGCCTTGGCGAAGGCCTCCGCTTATGCACCTGCAGGCATGAAAGTGACTCGGGGCATTATGGTGGATGCCCAGGCGCATAGGATCGCTGAAGCCCAAAGGGCCATCGATGAGGCTCACGAAGCCGATGTCATAATGCTTTACGCGGACAAGATAATGGATGAAGAGGTAGCTGGAAGCTTCACTGTTGAGCACGATGCGGCAGAGGCTCAACAGCGCTACTACATGGAGCTTTGCGCCGTGGTAGATAGGCTGGAAGGTTGGGATGCTCTGGCTCTGGTGGATCTGGTGCGCCGCTACACTGCGCTGGTGCCTTTTGAGCAGATCAAGCCCTTTGTGGTTCAGATCCTGAAGAGCCTCATCTCTCACAACTGCGCACTTGCCATTGACGGATCTTGCGTGCGCTCTGGTCTGACTCGCGATAAGGCACTCTATGACATTCTGGCTCTCTATCGTGAGCTAGGTGGCTCTTTCATTACCGTGGGCAGCCTGGCCACAGAATCCTGGATGATTGGCCGTGGTGTGGATGAACTTGAAGCAATGCTTCAGGAGCTGGGTTTTGAAGGCGTCTATAGCTATCACGAGCACAAGGCAGTGTTCCACGGGTTTGCCAACGGGGGAGCTGTAGCAATGGCAAGCTAAGCGACTGCGACCGCGCTTACCTATTGACCCTTAATGGGTGCAGGAATGGTTGGCTCCTGTGCAAAACGCACCGCCCTATTTGCCACTTGTGGTGAATAG